>NZ_CP030040.1:0-323928 GCF_003260995.1 Acetobacterium sp. KB-1 | reverse complement strand
ATCTGATCTTTTACAATATTAATAAAATCTCTGAAATCTTCAGGCATGTATTTAAGTATAAAAAACTTAAACGCAACAAGATACATCAAGCCCACTGCTAGAGTCATGACAATCAGCCTTAACAGAGCAGATGGCAAATTTGCCACTGGGCTACTTATCATATAACTGATTGCGCCGATTAGTATGCTGACAAGAATAATCGGGGCCAGATATCCTAACAGTTCCCGCATTTTTAATGCGACTAAGTGTCCAATCAGCAACGTCATAATAAAATAGTTGATAATAATCGCAATTGTGGTTGTCACAGCAACACCTGCTATTCCCCATTGTTTACCGATATATGCACCTCCAATAATCAGGGTTGCATAAGCAATCTGTACCCATAACCGTTTGTAGATAGCACCTAAAGAACGTACCAATGCGTCACCAATTTTATAAGCCATTCTAAAAAACAGACTTATTATCAGTATCTTAAAGGGCATTATGGTCTGCTCCCATTTCGGCCCTAAAACCACTTGCACTAAATCGGCTCCCATCGTCAGCGACACAATCGTAATTGGAAAAGCCAGAATGGCAATCAGGGCTGTTAAATTCAATACCACATACCTGATTTTTTCATGTTCATCCTGATACCTCGCCAAAAGCGGAAACAAAACCCGTTCCATCACTGTTGCAATCAGATTTGTGGGCACTAATAACAATTGGTATGCCCGGTTGTAAAACCCTAAAGCCGCACTTCCAAGCGTTTGACTTACAACAAAATAGTCACCCTGATTTGCGATGTTATTAAAAACTTTTGAAAGAGCGAATCCGGTGCCAAAATTAAGCAGTTCTTTTGCCGATTCTTTTTCGATCCGCAAACGAAATTTGATAGGCTTATTGATTAGCGACAGGATTGTTTGTATCATTACACTAAGAATCTGTGCAAATACCAACGCCCAGGCGCCAAATCCATTAAAAGCAAGTGTTATCGCAACGATTCCATTGGTTAAAGCAGCAACCGTATTAATGATACTGATCACTTTAAATTGCATTTCTTTTTGAAGTAAAGCTTCTGACACCCCTGAAATACTGTGAATGACAAACACGATCGAAAGTACTCGCAGCATGATCACGTCATCTGATCCAACAATCCCGGCAATAAAGGATGCAAAAATGAAAATAGTCGCATAAATAATGAGACCCAGGATCAGGTTTAAAGTATTGCCAGTTGCAATATAATCGTTATTTAACTGTTTTTTTTGGACAATCGCACTTCCTACCCCCATCATCCAAAATATTTCCGCAAAACTGATGATAATCTGGATTGTTGCCACCTGCCCAAACGCTTCCGGTCGTAATAATCTGGATAAGGTCATTGTGATAAGCAACCGGATAACAACACTGGTCAGTCCCATAATTGTCATCCAATAAACGCCTAAAAATGCTTTATCTTTATTCGATTCCTTCATCGCTTATACCTGCCTTCACTTTTTGCTTATCGACTGCTTAATTATTCCTTGTTAATGCTATTTATGTTTTAATATCGATATTTTAAGGGAACTCAGAACCTATCAATCCATTAAAACTGTTCATCCATTAAAACGGCCTTGTTCATAATAAGCTCTTAATAATCCCACAAATTCGATCAACATCCTTTAACTCTAAATCCGCATAAAGCGGTAGCGTCAGAACGCGTTCAGCCGTTTTTTTTGCGACTGGCGTCAGACTCGAATCAAATTGGCTGGCATAGCATTCGTAGTCAGTGATCAGTGGATAAAAGTACTTCCGGGGAATAATATGATTATTTTCCAGCGCCTCGAAAATACAATCCCGTAAATTTTCTTTTCCATCGAACACGATTGGGAAGTATGCGTAATTGCTCTTAACACCTGATTGTGGTTTGATTAGCTTAAGCCCTTTTACATTTCCCAGATTCTCTTTATAGCGTTTATCCACTTGCTGACGTTTTCTGATTTCTTCGTCGATATGTAAAAGGTTACAAATCCCCATTGCGGCCTGAAATTCATTCATTTTAGCATTGCCGCCAACAAACTCCACGGATTCGGGTCCCGTTATGCCAAAATTCTTAAGAAAATACAGGATCTTCTTTAGTTCCTCATTGTTATAAGTTACGGCGCCACCTTCGATGGTGTTAAAAACCTTTGTGGCGTGAAAACTAAAAATTGATGCATCACCAAAATTTCCAATTCCGATATTATTTAGCGTTACCCCGAAAGCATGTGCTGCGTCATAGATTACCTTTAAATTATATTTTTTAGCAAGGCTATCAATCGCTTCCACATCACAGACATTTCCATATAAGTGAACGGGAACAATTGCACATGTTTTTTCAGTAATTAAAGCTTCGATCTTTTTCACATCAATATTATAGTCGTCCTCATTAATATCACAAAATACTGGCTTCAAGCCATTTCTGACGATTGCATGGGTTGTCGATGCAAAGGTAAAAGGCGTCGTAATCACCTCTCCTTGTAAATCAAAGGCAGCAATTGCACATTCAAGAGCAAGATGCCCATTTGCCAATAGTGTTACCATGTTTACATTTAAATAGTCTCTTAAACACTTTGCGAATTTCTTGTGCTTTTCGCCCATATTTGTCAGCCAATGCGTCTCCCATAGATCTTTTATTTCTTCCATGAACTCGTCAAATTCTGGCATTGATGATCGTGTTACGTTAATTAGGTCTTTCATGTCATACACCTTCCCTCTGTGAAGTCAAACCATCAAAATGATTTTGTACTGCTTGATTTAAATCCCAGTTGTCTAACAAATGATCCCAATCCTCTATTACATCAGGAACGTCCTTGCTTCTATCCAAAATCTCAAGAAACTCATCCCGCGAAATAACAACGGCGCCCAGGCTTTTCATATGTTCCGTTGGCCAGATACCACAATCCATAATGGCAAAGTTCATTTCTGCTAACCGAACAGACAATGCAATATAAGCCAGTTTTGAAGTATGACTCACCCGTGCAAACATTGACTCCCCATGAAAATAAGACCCAAATGAAATTCCGAATAATCCACCGACCAGTTTTTCATCTTGCCAGACCTCAACCGAATGTGCAAATCCCAACGCATGAAGTTTATGAAAAGCTTCTACCTGTTCATGAGTTAGCCAGGTATATTTTTGTCGCGTTTCTGAGCAAGCACTAACAACATCGTAAAAAGCTTTGTCAATGGTTAATCTAAATTTATTCTGGCGGATAAGCGCCCGCATATTTTTAGGGATATGAATGTCTTTCGGATACATGACACAGTGATTCTCTGCCGTCCACCAAAGAATCGGCTGGTCCTTAAATACAACTGGATATACGCCATTTTTATACGCAAAAATGATTCGTTCCGGCTCCCAATCGCCCCCAACTGCCAATAATTCACCCTCTGGTCCCATACGGATGTCTTTATTTGCCGTATTATGGGGCGGGAAATATAAATCCTGCGTTAAAACGTATGCTTTCCCTCGATATTTGATGCGATGACTGTAAAAAGCTTTAAGTCTTCCCTTAAGGATAATATCGTCGAGTTTCAATAGTCCCGACTTAAATTTTTGTAGCGTCACCTTCACTCCTCCACTTCCATTCACAACTTTTGCCAAACGACACAATCATCAGGTTTTTTAGTCACTTAAGTCGATACTTCTTTCTCAGACTTTTATATATTTTAACTGTATGTGGAAAGTATTGTTTAATTAATATTTTAGTTTTTTCTTTCTTCCCTAACTTCTTGAAAACAGATTTAAATTTTTCCTCTTTTAATTCTTCATATCTTTCTTGTGCGATCATAATTTTAAACCGATTTAGACTCTTTTTGTTATTTATAGCCTCATTATATTGGTATTTGGTATGTTCGTTTAGATCGTCCAACATTATGTCGGTATTGTCAACGTGTTTAATTATCTTTTCAAGGTTTGACTGTTCTGTCGTTGTCCAGGAACCGCTAACGCCCTTCCGATAAGCAGCCATGTACGCATCGATGTAATATACTTTTCCTTTAAGGGCAAGATAAATAGTCAGGGGATAATCCGTTACCGGTGCTTTTTTATAAAAATCTGGTTTGCCCGCATCCAAACAGCGGGGATACATTATCGTATTTGTCGCAAACAACCCACCGCCACCTTCAATTATTTCTTCAATCGTAAATATTTTATTGCCCACATTGGGTCTAACCGATTTTATTTTACGTCCCATCACGTTAACAATATATGCCGCATGAACACAAAGTGTGCAATCAGGATGACTCTCCAAATAATCAACTTGTCTCTGAAGTTTAAGTGGGTCGGTCCAATAATCATCACCTTCACACAAGGCGATGTACTTTCCTTCTGCTCTTTCGGTATTTAAATCATCCACATCCACATCTTTGGAGTATTGATTTTCTTTTTGATAGATCGGTTTTATTAAATCCGGATATTTTTTTTCATACTCACGAATAATATCCGCCGTTCTGTCAGTCGATGCATCATCATGGATTAATATTTCATAATTAAACCTTGTTTTCTGCATGATAAAACTTTCTAAAGCCTCGGCGATATATTTCTCATGATTAAAGGTGATACAACTTACACTGACCAATATTTCATTTTTCACTAGCTAACCCCCTTACTTAAGTAATTTCGCTTTTAAATCATCTTAAATGAGCCGCGAATTCCATTAAACATCTGGCTGTTTCATTCCCTTTATATAATTTTCAAGAAGCAATACGTTTGTCTCTATCGATCCTTGGGTATTAACGGTAATACTTTCCAAGTCAAGTTCTCTGATTATTTTTCTGATTTTATTAAAATTGTTCTGCTGCATTATCAGTGTATGCATAGCGGTATCTTTTTTTAGCTTCTGTATTCTTGAAATATTTCCTTCTCTTCTTGTTAAGCGCTCAAATGACTCATTGATATCAAGATCAATATTGACAATGAAGATGCCCATATCTTTTTTTTGTGTGTATCGAATTAGTTTTTTAACATATTTTTCCGCGATCAGTTCTGACTCGAAAAGCATGGAGACCATTTGTTGCACCATGCCCTGATCAACTAAGATCACTTCTTCATCATTAGCGAGACTCTTTTTTTGATAAAAATCGAAAAGTACGATTAATGAAATTACCCTTAACCCGTTTTCGTGATTGAGTTTTTTATTTGTAATGAGGTACATCAATGCCAAATATCCGATCTTGAAGCTTGAAAGTTTTATGCTAAAAAGATATCTTACCAAACGTTTCAAATTATTCCTTGTCGGTTTTTCAATTAGCTGATGATAGGACTCAACCGTATAACTAACACCTTTCATATTCTCAATCACCCGATCAGAAAGCGTTGTTTTTCCCGAACCGGGAATGCCGTTAAACTCCAGAAAAACTACTCTATTTTTCATTAATCGCTCCATTTCCAGGCCGCCTTAAATCTTTAGGGCTATCATAATCAGCCATAATCAAAGTGCAGATTATCAAATAAAAAATGAAATTATCTCTAAAAAATAGATTTATCCCAAACCCTCGAAAAATCAGAGCCGCTAAAGGCAAAAGACATAGCATTCGTCCTTTGATTTTTACTGAAAATGGTTTAAAGATTGAGTTTAGCACATTTAAGTAGATCATTGTTCCGACGATCCCCAGATGCACCAGGAGTTCAAGAAAATAATTATGTGCTTGTCTTAAATTGTAAGCCTCAACAGAGTAACCCACTCCAAAAATGAAAATTCGCCAGTCACTTAGATACAGCTTTAAATAATCTGACCAGATATCGGAACGACCCGTCGTAAGATCCGATAGACTTTGATCAACAAAACCACCAGCCCCTAATCGTTGGAAATAAATATCCATATAAGGTAGATTGCTAATTTGAGAAATTACAATTATTGTTAAAACGATAACTAAGGTCCCTCTCAAAACAACGTTTATGTCAAAGGATAGTCTGGTTAACCGGAATATTTTGTATATGAGATAGAGTAGAAAAACAAAGGCCATTGAAAGCATAAAAGACAGACTCAAAGAGAGTACACCAAAACCCAGTAAAACAATCACCAGAAGATAGTCAAACCATCGATGTTTTTTGCTACCAATGAAATATAAAAGCGCGGCGATTGCGATGGTTATATCCATCGTATAGAAGTTCGGATTTGTCTGAATGCCTGAAAACCGCCCCACTATATCACCATCATCTAATTTAATTCGGGTCGCTCGCATAAAACCACTTAAGCCAGGTACCCAGTCGCTAAACGTTCCTAAAACTGATGCAATTAAGATGCCGGCTACAAAAAACATCAGCAATTTCCTGACATTAATATTCTGCTTCGAGTTCATAACTAAATATGCCAACACAAAATAAATAATCAGATCTACTAATTTGATTAAATTTGAGCCACCAGTATTGAATAGGGAAAAAATAATAAACGCCAGAATCGAGAGGATTTGATAAAATGACAGTTTGGATTTTTCATTTAAAAAAATCATTCTCAGAATGTAAACGGCAACGAGAATATTAAAGAATGTGTTCCCACCCGGGGAAAACTTCATTATTGGGGAAAATGGCAGTATAAAAAACAAACCATAAATTCCATCCTCGCCACTGATGAAGATATAGCAACTCGCAATAATTATTCCAATTACTAAAAACAGATCATTCGAAAGGCCGAGAATAATAAATATTAGTGATAATACGAGTATCACGATGGAATTAGTTGATTTCCTGATTATCATTATGAACCTCTTTTTCGTCATCAATCATAGTGTTAATGAATCGTAAGATTCGATCAGTCCGATTGTTTATATGATACTCTTTTGACTGATCATAGGCGTTTTCTGCCATTTTTTTTCGCCGACTCACATCAGTTTTTAACGATTTAATTGCTTTGGCGATAGCAATAATATCCCTACTATCCACTCTTAGGGCATACTGGTCATTTAGAATATCGTCATTAAAGCTGAGGTCAGAAGAGATAATCGGCAACCCACAGGCCATTGCTTCAAGAATCGCGTTGCTGCATCCCTCTGCCAGGGTTGGCAGAACAAAGACATCTGAACTATTTAAATACTTACAAATCTGATCATGAGGAAGCTTTCCCATAAATAGAATTTCATCACCTTTAGGGATGAGGTCACCCGATCCAATATAGACTGCCTTTGCTTGATCTACCAGTTTTAAGGCATCTGATAGTCGCAAGATTCCTTTACGTTGATCAAATGAACCCATGAAAGATACGATAAAATCGTCTTTGGGTAATCCCAGATTTTTTCTCACTTCACCTTGGTCCAATTTATAAAACTTTTGGGGATCAATGGCGTTTGGAATCACGACCATCTTATCCAGTGGAGCAAGTTTCAACTCAACGCTTTCGTTCATATTTTTTGTCGACACACAGATCACACCGTCAATATCAATGAGAGCTTTATCAATCATCTTGCGGGTATAGAGACTTTCAACCCAAATCTTACTTTCACCTGTTGCAACGAAGAAAGGAATGCCATATTTTTTGCTGAGCAGACCAGCTGTTACACCCGAATGCCAAAAATGAGCATATAGAATATCGGGCTTTGGTATGATTTTTGAAAAAACCCTCATCACGGCCTTTTGGGCAAAATGTGCCGAAATATTTTTTCCGAAAATTCTAAGATTTGAAAATGACAGAACTCTGGGCTGATAAACATCCACCCACACCCCATCTTTAACGTAATCTTGCCAAAATTGTGGCCGGGCTGATTTTTTTTTCAGGAGCTTTCTTGTTATGCTTTGCGGGGCGATTACCGAACACCGATAGCCTTGCGTAGCAATTGAGCCGACAAGCTCTCTAACAAAGGTATATACCGGATCATTTTGTGTAGGATAGTTTGGTACAATAAAGCATATCTGTTTTTTTTGCATCATGGCCTACCCTCACCTTCTTTAAAATCTTTTTTTTTAATTGCCTCATATATCTTTTTATATTCCTGATTAATGTCTGACCAGCAGAATCGTCTGGCATTATTTATTGCATTTTGTGACAAATTATTGTAGTTCTTTTTTATTTGGATAATCTTATCGGCAATCTCTTCAGCATTGAAACAATCTACCGCAAATCCAACCTCACCATCTGTAAATTGACCATCAAAACCTTGTCCTTTTGTATAAATCACCGGCAATCCCTGACTCATCGCTTCGGGATAGACAAGACCAAAAGTTTCAGTGATAGAAGGCATCACAAATATATCATTGTTTCGATAAATCTCAATCAACTTTTCTTTAGAACAATGAGAAATGTATCGAATAAATTCTTCTTTTTCGATTTGATCATAAATTGCTTTGTCGGTGACTTTTCCGACAATCGTAAACGTCACATCATAGCCTTGCTGTATCAACCGCCTGATTGCTTTGATTGTTGATGGAATATTTTTTCTTTTATTGATCAGCCCAACAAATAGAAGGTTTAGTTTATCACTGGCTTGCTTTATTTTGGGAGCACCCAAATTATCCAGCCAATATTTATCGATACCATTTGGAATAACTGCACACTTGACAAACATTTCTTCATGTAAATGATCGGGCAGATATTCTTTTATCACTGCATCTCGATAGGTTGTCGATAAGAATATTATTTTTGAAGCCTCTTTCAAAATATTAATCCCCAATTTTCTCAGCCAGACCAGGCGTTTAAAAAATACGTTTACATCGGTATCTCTCACGGCAACGAGATAGGGAATGCCAACGTCTTTTTTTATCCGCATGGCTATATATCCATTGGAAAATAGTGAATGGGCGTGAACTACCGAATAATCATCAAGTTGATATGTTTTTTTTATATCTCGATAGATTTTTGTATGTTTTAAATGGAACAAATAACGATCATACCGTTTATGGTTAATCCTGATCGTGGTATAGTTTCCCAGATCGCGGGTTACCGGAATCGGTGTCGGTACATAGACATCGATTGCCATTCCCATTTTTATCTGTTCATCATATAAATGCTTATAAAAAGACCCTTGCGCATAATAGGAATTCACATGTAAAACTTTCATCTTTGCGATCCTCTAGACATTCAGAATTATCTTGCAAACTTGATCGATTTCTTCCTCTACAAGATAGGGGTGCATCGGCAACGATAACACCGTATCACAAAGCGCATTAGCGACCAGATAGTTGGATTCATCATATTCCCGGGAGCGAAAAGCTTCTTGTTTGTGCATGGGTTTCGAATAATAAATCATACTCGGTATCTTATGCTCACTTAATCTGGTTTTTAAGGTGTCTCTTTTTATTTTATTTTCAAGTTTGATGGTATACTGAGCGAAGCTGGAGTAATAACCCTCCGGTATTATCGGGACGCCGACAATGCCTTCTAATCTTTCATGATATCGTTTATAAATCTGGTTGATATCCGCAAGCTCATGTTCAATAAATGCTGTTAATTTAACATTTAAAACAGCTGCCTGAATTGTGTCCAACCGGGAATTGAGTCCAATCCTGACATTATCATATTTATTTGTTCCCTTACCATGAACCTTATACGAATTGAGCAGGTTGGCTAATTGATCACTATTTGTAAAAATTGCACCGCCATCTCCATAACAGCCGAGTGGTTTGGCCGGAAAAAATGATGTTGTGGCAGCATCACCAAAACTACCGGCCTTCTGTCCGTTAATATTTCCCCCAAAACCTTGGGCGGCATCTTCTAAAACCAGCAAATCATATTTTTGGGCAATCCTTGCAATTTCATGATGATCGGCAGGCAAACCAAATAGATCCACCGGAATGATCGCTTTTGGTTTTTGTTTACCTGCTTCAATCACGCTTTTGATGGCTTTTTCCAATTTGCTGGTATCAATATTAAATGTATTGGGATCAATGTCAACAAATATCGGTGTTGCCCCTCTTAAAGAAACAACTTCGCCAGTTGAAAAGAAAGTAAAATCAGGTACAAAGATCGCATCATCTTTTTCTATCCCCCAGGCCATTAACACCAATGTCATCGCTTCAGTACCATTGGCACAGGAAATACAATGTTTGACACCAACGTACTTCGCCAGTCGTTCTTCTAAAACATGAATTTCTGCTCCACTGATAAAGTCAGCCTTCATCAAAACTTTTTGAATGGCTCCGTCAATTTCATGTTTGTATTTTTGATACGGTATTTTTAAATCTCTGAACTCCATTGAAATCACTCTCCATTCGCAATATTTTCTTATTTCTCAATTAATTGATTATTCTCAAGCCTATATGTTCTTTCACAAATTTCACAGGATAGTCCTTCTTTTAATGGTGTTCCGCATTCGCAAACCCAGCCGATTTGTTTTGCCGGTATCCCCGCCATCAGAGCATAGTCTTTGACATCTTTGGTTACCACTGCACCAGAAGCAATCATTGCCCAACGACCGATGGTGTTGCCACAAACGATGGTTGCATTCGCACCGATTGATGCGCCATAGCTCACCAAAGTCTTTTTAAAGCCACCTGGACCTTTTGGATATTTACTTCTCGGGGTCAGGTCATTAGTAAAAACCATCGATGGTCCACAAAAAGCATAGTCTTCCAGTTCAACCCCTTCATATACTGAAACATTGTTTTGAATTTTTACCCCATTGCCAATTATTACACGACTGCCAATATTAACATTTTGTCCCAGTGAACAATTTGTGCCAATATGCGCTCCTTCTTGGATATGGCAAAAATGCCAGACCTTTGTTCCATCTCCAATTTTAACATCTTTATCGATATAACTGCTCTCATGGACAAAATAACTCATTTTTCAAATCTCCCTTTAAAGTCTGTGGTACTGCATTTTTCTAATGGCAACTTTATCCGCTGTCCTTCTGCGGCAGATTTGTAGATTGCTAAAACAAGCTCCACTGCTCTGCGACCGTCTTCTGCCGTGATGGATGGTTCCCGGTCATTTTTTATCGCGTCAATCACATCGGCATAATAGGGCGTATGGCCATAACCGTAGACACTAGGCGGGTTTTTACTAAACCGTTTTTTAACCTCCCCGGAGTCATTCAGGGCATCAGAAAATTGCCATTCTTCAATAATATTGACCGATTGACCGGCTGCTTTGACCGTTCCCTTTTCGCCAAACAGGTAAAGTGTCTCTTCCAAATTTTTGGGATAAATAGTCGTCGTTCCTTCAATAATACCATAACTGCCATTTGCAAAGCGGATTAAGGCAATTCCAAAGTCTTCCGCTTCAATATAGGGATGGTTGAGATTATCAGTCATCCCCACGACTTCGATGATATCATCTCCCATCATCCACCTCAGCAGATCAATATTGTGAATACATTGATTCATCAGGGCACCGCCATCGTGTTCCCAGGTCCCCCGCCATTTCGAACCAGCATAGTAGTCGCTTCCCCGGTTCCATCGAATATGCGCAGTTCCGTAAAATAGTTTTCCAAAACGTTTTTTGTCCAAGGCTTCTCTAATTTTAATAACTGACTGATTGAAACGGTTCTGATGACAAGCGCTGACCTTTATTCTTTTTTCTTTGGCTCGCTTGATGATCTCATCGGCTTCTTCAAGCGACAGGGCAATCGGTTTTTCAATAATTAAATTGCAACCAGCATCAATAAAATCCAATGCGATCGAACCATGCTTGCCATTTTCGGTGCAGATTGCAACCAGATCAAGTTTTTCATTTAGTATTAACGCTTGATGATCGGTATACTGATGGATTGTGTCCGACAGTTCAAATTTTTCCATTAGTGTGTTCATACTATCCGGGTAGACGTCACATAAAGCGACTATGTCAAGATCATTAGCCCTAGCAGCAGCAATATGATTGGCTGAAATCTTTCCGCATCCGATTATCGCATATTTTAAACCCAAGATGATACCTCCTTAAAGCAGTTCAATATTTTCTCGATCCACACTATTTTTCATGGCATTTTTTGTATCAAAAATTACTTTTGCATGTTTTTGAATCATATCATAATCAATATTCGTATGAGCAGTTGTAACGATGACCAGATCAGCCGATTCAATCAGTTCGATGGTTAGTTGTTCCTCACCTTTTCGTACTTTTCCATGTTCCTGAAATTCAGGTACAAATGAATCATAGTAACATACCTCTGCCCCTTCGTTTTCGATTTCATCCATTAATTTAATTGCCGGACTTTCTCTATAATCACCAATATCCTGTTTGTATGCGACACCAAGAAACAGGATTTTGGCGCCTTTTAATGTTTTTTTATGCCAATTCAAAATCTTACTGGCGCGCTCAGCACAATACTCGGGCATCCGGTCATTTACCATCATCGACGATTCAATCATTGATGTATGAAATCCGTACTCCCGGGCTTTCCAGGAAAGATAGTAAGGATCTAATGGAATACAGTGCCCACCAACCCCCGGGCCGGGATAAAAAGCCTGAAATCCATAGGGTTTTGATTTGGCGGCATCAATTACCTCCCAGATGCTGATCCCCATTTTATGGCACAACATGGCTAGCTCATTTACTAACCCAATATTAATATTACGATAGGTATTTTCAAGAATCTTTTCCATTTCTGCTACGGCTGGTGAGGAAACCCGATAAATGGGAGCCTGCAAAATACTCTCATACATAGCAGCGGCAACTTCGGTACACTGGGGGGTGATGCCTCCGGTCACCTTAGGTGTGTTTTTTGTTTTGTAGATCAGATTTCCGGGATCAACCCGTTCAGGTGAAAAAGCCAGAAAGAAATCCTCTCCGCATTTTAATCCGGACGATTCAAAAATTGGTTTAAGCAGTTCTTCTGTTGTCCCAGGATAGGTGGTCGATTCCAGAACAATCAGCATTTCTTTATGCATGTATGGAACAATGCTCTCCGCCGAGGATTTAACATAGCTAATATCCGGCTGCTGGTGTTCATCAAGGGGTGTTGGCACGCAAATGCATACGCAATCGGCTGCTGCTACCTTTGAAAAATCCGTTGTAGCCGAAAGCAGGCCTGACGTCACAATTTCTTCCAGATCTTCATTCACCACATCCCCAATATAATTATTACCAGCATTAACCATGTCAACTTTTTCTTTTTGGACGTCAAAACCAATGGTTTTAAAACCAGCTTTGGCTTTTTCCACTGCCAGTGGCAGCCCCACATAACCAAGACCGACTACACCTAAGATTGCTGTTTTAGAAATTAATTTCTCTTTGATCGTCATTTTATAACTCCCTTTAAATTAATTCGATAAGTTTTTCCGTTAACCGCTGATAATCATAGTCCTTCGCAGCCTTTAAGGCATTTTCACAGTATTGCTGATACTCGCTTCCCGGCATATTGCTAAAGTGGATAATCGTTTTGGCTAATTGTTTCGGATCGGCCTGATCAACCACCACTCCGCAATGGTACTTTTTTATAAGATCATAACCAAACTCACAGTCAGAAACCGTAGGTTTTCCACTGGCAAAATATTCAAACATTTTATTGAGACTGGCCCCGTACTTTTTTATTTGATTGTCTTCAAAGTGAATGATATTAAGATTTGATTTACTTAAGACATAGGGTATTTTATTTTTGCTGACATAACCTTTAAACACAACATTGTCAATGTTATTTTTTTTACAAAAATCTTCCAGGTTTTTTTTATCACTGCCATCACCATAAATAAGGAATATAATCTGATTGACCGTTTCATTTTTGACAACTCGAGCTGCATCAACAATGGTTTTTATGTTATTCACAAGGCGAATTGACCCGGTATAGATGACTTTAAAGGTTTGCTCATTGTCTAAATCCCGGTCTTCCAATTTATAAATTGTCTGATTTCTTTTAAAAGCAGCTAAATCAACGCCATTATTGATGTGATATACTTTTTTAAGATCAATAGAGCCACCATTTTGTTTACTCCACCCGCGTTCAATGATGTAATCAGTCCCACCTTCCATGGTAAAGATAAGTTTGTCTGCCTTTTCATAGATCCATTTTTCGCCGCGATAAAGCACTTTTGCAATCAGGCTGGTTCTTTTTAAACCGCTATAGGCCACAATACTTTCTGGCCATAAATCCCGCACTTCGCAAATACAGGGGACTTTAAACTTCTTTGCGATTTTTATGCCCGCAATCAGGGTGAGAGGATGAACACTTGACGCCAGAATGACATCCGGTTTTTTATTTTTTTTTGCATATTCTTTTGCAACCGGGAAGAGATTTTTATAAAAACGCATCATGTTATAGAGCCTTTTTCTTGCATTTCCAACATAATCAGGTGTTTTTATAATCACAAAAGGGATCTCATCGATTACATCCACCCGATAATTATTCTTTTCAATCTCAATATTTTCATTCGAAAAATGATTGGTTGAGGCACAGAAAATAACAGGATTGTAGCCTCTTTTCCTTAGATTTTGTGCAAAAGAGTAATGCCTCCCGGCACGATCCTTATACATACTTGTGGCATAATGGTTCCAAATCCAAACAGTCTTTTTCATCAACGAATACTCCTTGCCGGTACGCCCACGTAGGTTCCAGATTCGGTTATATCTTTTACTACAACCGCCCCAGCACCAATTTTACAGTTTGCTGTAACGGTCAAATTATTACTGACAACACTGCCAATGCCAATCCAGCTTTTTTCACCAATTTCAACCATCCCTGCCAAATGCGCCCCAGGCGATACATGAACATAGTCTGCTATTCGGTTATCATGATCTACCGTCGCCGCCGTATTGATAATACAGCCTCGTCCGATTCTTGTTGCACTATTGATTACAACCCCGGCCATAATAACAGAGCCAACCCCAATCTCAACTTCCGATCCAATAATCGCCGCTGGATGAATTAAAACCGGTAGCTTTGCCCCTGCTGATCCCAACGTTTTGTGAATATTCTCTCTTATCGCGTTGTTTCCAACCGCGACAAAAATATCAGCTTCATCGATATAGTTAACGGCATCGACTGTTTTTCCCACAACACGATATCCCATGCAAGTCGTAATCGATACATCATCATCCAAAAAAAAGATGTGCTTCCAAATATTCATTTTGATCGCAATATCGACAACTACCTTTCCATGGCCACTTGCCCCGATGATCATTAATTTCTCTTTCATAATGCCATGTCTCCCTCTGGTTAGTATGATGAAATTTCAAAGACAATTCTTAGTCTGTAAGTTTTGTTCCTTGAAACAACTCCATCGTTGTCGAATCATTTGCGTTTATTCCTTCTCTTTTGAAAACTTTTTTCATCGTGAGAAAAATAATTTTCCAGTCACCAATAAAACTGATCGTATCAACATACGCAACGTCCAAATTAAATTTTTCTTCCCAACTAATCGCATTACGACCATTGATCTGAGCTAAACCTGATAAGCCAGGTCTGACCTCGTGTCGTCTTTTTTGTTGCTCATTATAAAGTGGCAAGTATTGGACCAGCAAAGGTCGTGGACCAATGACAGACATATCTCCTTTTAACACATTGACCAGTTCCGGTAACTCATCCAGACTGGTCGACCTTAAAAAATTGCCAAACCTGGTCAACCGCTTATCATCAGGCAATAACGCGCCTTTTTCATCTCGTTGATCAGTCATAGTTCTAAATTTATACAGTGTAAAGATTTTTTCATTTAGACCAGGTCTTTTTTGTTTAAATAATACCGGACTGCCCAATTTTTTTTTGATTGTCAACACTAAAACAACATATAGTGGCGATAGTACAATGATCGCCGCCAAAGATAAACAAAAATCCATTGGTCTTTTTATAAATCTTTTGTAAAGCATTTATTATCACAATCCTTTAATAATTTTGCAGATGCGTTCCTGATCTGTATCTGTCATCTTGGTATCAGAAGGCAAACAAACCCCTGATTCAAAGAGTCTTTCGGACACGGTTGTGCCAATATAATCACACCAACTAAAATAAGGTTGTTGATGCATGGGTTTCCAGATCGGCCGGGATTCAATATTCTCTTCTTCCAGAGCATCCATTATCTCCAGCGGTTTTATTTTACTATCCAGGGTTATACAACTTAGCCAATAATTAGGTTCATTCCAGAGATTGACAGGCATAAATTGAATTCCTGGCAATTCACCTAATTCTCTTTTGTAAAACTCAAAGATCTTTTTTTTCTTTGCAACTCTCAGATCCAATACTTTTAGTTGACCTCTGCCAATCCCAGCTGAAATATTGCTCATGCGATAGTTAAAGCCTAATTCACTGTGCTGATAATGTCTCGCTGAATCTCTTGACTGCGTCGACCAGAATCTTACCTTTTGTATCTTCTCTTTATTGTTGGAAACAAGCATTCCACCGCCAGAAGTGGTTATAATCTTATTCCCATTAAAACTAAATACACCATACTCACCAAAGGTGCCCGTCTGTCTGCCTTTGTATAAGCTTCCCAGAGATTCAGCTGCATCTTCGATCACCGCAACGCCATGACGATTACAAATTGCCATGATTCTATCCATATCAGCCGATAAACCATAAAGATGAACGACAATCACAGCTTTCACATTGGGATATTTCTGGAAAGCTTCTTCTAATGCCAGTGGGCACATATTCCAGGTTTCCTCGTCACTGTCAATAAATACAGGAATCGCTTTTTCATAAATAATGGGATTTACAGTTGCCGAAAATGTGAGCGTCGGACAAAAGACAATATCACCTTCCCCTACACCAACCGCTCTCAAGGCCAGGTGAATAGCCGCAGTCCCGGTATTTAATGCCGCGGCGTATCTCACCCCCACTTTTGATGCAAACTCTTTTTCAAATTCATTAACATTTGGTCCAAGCGGTGCAATCCAATTGGTACTAAACGCTTCTTTAATATACGCCATTTCAAATCCTTCATCACTCATATGCGGCGATGCCAGATATATTTTCTCTCCCATTGCGGTCTGCCTCCTAAACAGTGTTGATTGATGTCATCTTAACTCATCGCTGAACAAATCTTAAGATGCCACTAAACGAATTTGCTTATTCTAGTCTTTATTAAATCACTCAATAATCAGGTTCTTTATTTTTGCCGCACTCTCAACGCTGTATAATGGAATATTTTTTACCTCACTTGATTTAAAAGATGACAATTTTAAATCCTCAATATCTCCAATTAATTGACATAATGACCCTGTCATATCGCTGGCGTCAATTGTAACACTTGAAATTGTCGATTGATTAACATTTTCAATACTGAATCCGCCATGGTCATTCTCTTGCTGTTTTGATCCACTGATGTTCACGCCATCAATGTTTAATTCGGATGCATCGTTTATTTTAAAGCCCAAGCTACTACCTTTTATAATCAAACCAGATATTGTAATGTTTGTAGCACCACTATTAATATGAACGCCTACTACACTATCCTTGATACGACAGTCTTTAAATACCATATTTTCTGGTGGATGACGATACTGAGGATTCCCTGCTATTGCGATACCGCCACCAGAGGCATTATTAAACTCAACATTCTGGAAATAAAAATTGCTGTTGTCTCCTCTCAGATAAGCAGAATGCAGCCATTTGGTACCGCCATCATTTGAATTCAGCACACTATCAACCATACTAAAGCCATTCGTGCCGGAGATCTGTATCGGCATCCCGGAGTTATCGATCCTTAAATTGCTTATTTTTATATCTTTATTTCTCAACTTACCGGCCTGAGATATTTTCAAACCAACATAGACATCCTCCATAAAAACATCACTTATTTTCATCGTGTCTACGCCTTGAAAATACATGCCTTGAACATTGCTAACCATACTATTTTCATAATAATCGATACCTATAATCTTATTTTCAGATTTCAAAGTCAGGCCTTCAATTGAAATATTTGAAACCATGTCGTCGGGACTTGACCATAGCATATTTCTGATTGTGTCTTCTTCCGGAGCCATAAATAATGTTGCACCATAGCCGCTTATATGCGTGTTTTCCTTCATGACAAGCTGTTTTGTTATCAGATATGATTCACTCGATTCTGGTATCACCAACAGTGCCTTTTCTTTGCTTGCATCATCAATTGCATTTTGCAAGGCCGTTGTGTCATCCGTTAAACCATCTCCTTTTGCCCCATAATCTTTTGCATTTATTTCTTTATCAAGCGGCACCAAGACTTCTTTTATTTGATCTGGATTTGATGATAGCTTTTCAGAGGTGTTCAAAATTTCGGGACTTATGTAGTTAAACGCAAAAACACCAAGGCTGATGACTGCCAGTATTACCACTGATATCGTTAACTTACTCATAAAAATCTTCCTTCCGATATTAAACTAAATAACTATCCATCTTTAAAGATCTGGTCGTCCTGGCCAAAACCAAACCTGTAAATCACTGCTTAAAATAGAACTATTCTAATTATAATAGTATTTCTTTAACAAAATTACAAGTATTAGTTTCATTTTAGTAAATGGTCAATCTTTTTAATTATTAATCGTGCGCTTCTTCAAGTTACTTAAGATATATACCCAAGATTCCTCAAATAACGCAGAGATTCACAGCGCCACATGCTGCTCTTCCACCTTAAATTGCGCCCCCCCTTTTTAACTCCTGGATGATTTATTATATCATAAAGCAAATTGGAATCAGCGGAGGTTTTCTTAAAAATATCTTATCCCTCTTGTTTTTAAATAGACTGATTGGGTATAATATGCTTGAGGTGATAGATTATGAAAGTTGAGTATAATAAAATTGTTCGGGATAAGATTCCAAAAATCATTAAAGACAGTGGACGTACCTGTGAGTACAAAATCTTAGGTGAATCAGAAGTTCGAGATGCATTAAAAGAAAAGCTTCTTGAAAAAGCTCAGATATTTTTGAAGCGACCCTCGGAAGATGAACTTTCGGATATCTACGAATTGCTGGATACAATTGTGGAGACCTTTGAATATGAGCCACTTCATATTGACTATTTAAAAATTCAGAATAAAGAGACTAAGGGTACCTATTCTGAAAAGGTGTTTCTGATCTCAGTGGATGACGGCCAATAGTATTTAAAAAACAGGACTGAGGTCAAATAAATCTGATCTTAGTCCTGTTCTTTCAGATTAATTGAATTCCTCTCACACTAAATCCATTGCATTAAAATGAAAATGCGTTTTCAAAGTGATTAATCACTTGCTCGCCATCTAAGCCGTAATATATTTCAATGACATCAAAGCGAACGCTTACGTCATCTAGCTGTTTCTCCTTTAAATACCAAAGCGCCGTTTTCGCAATGCGTTTTTGTTTAGCCCGATTCACCGCTTCCCGGGGATATCCGTAATCCAGATTCTTTCGATACTTCACTTCGACAAAAACCAGGGTATCACCATCCTGGGTAATAAGATCAATTTCACCAGACGGTTTTTTATAATTCATTTGACAAATCCGATGATTGATATTTTCTAAAAATGTTACCGCCAGTGCTTCCCCGGCCTTTCCTTTTTTGAGATTGTGTGTCTTCATTACAAACCGATATTTTTTATGAAGCTTCGACGGTGAATGGGCGTTGGTCCATGCTTATAAAGGGCTTTTATATGTTCGGCGGTACCATAACCCATATTGTGATCGAAACCATATTCGGGATACTCCTCGTGATAAATCTGCATCAGATTATCCCGGTAGACCTTGGCAACAATGCTCGCCGCGGCGATGGTATAACTGGTGGCATCGCCGTGGATAATCGATTTTTGGGAAATTTTGGAGTCAATTTGGAGGGCATCAATGAGTAGCAGATCCGGTTTTGTGGATAATGTACTTAACGAATCAGTCATGGCTTTTTTAGTGGCATTTAGAATGTTGAGACTGTCAATCCCATCATTATCGACCTGGCCGATGGCATAATCCAACGCGTCTTCAAGCAGCTGCTCGCATAAACTTTCCCGCATTTTTTTTGAAACCTTTTTTGAATCATTAACATACAAACGATTGGAATCCGGCTTTAAAACAATGACACAGGTTACCACTGGTCCCGCTAACGGACCCCGTCCAACCTCATCAATACCACCAATTTTTTTTATCCCATTGTTGTAATAGCTTGTCTCAATCGATTTCATCCTTTTAATCCGTTCTATTTCGATCATTCTAGCGTCAACCTTTTTTTCCAAAGATTTTGCGATTTTTTGAACTGCTTGACGTGTATCGCGCTTTAGATCGGGAATCAGGTCCTGGTACGCTTTTATATCCAGTGTTGAAATATAGTCTTTAAGTGACGTAATGGTCATGTTTTGAAATGAATTCATACTTACCTCTTTTTGTTTTTTTACGTATCTTTGGATATTATACTACAGAATTAAAATAAAAAAAACAACCATCTTCCTGACAAACAGAAAGTGATTGTTTTAAATAAGCTATCGCGTACTTTTTTTAAAAGTTATTATTTGGTCGTTCCAGAGTGATACGTCCAATCCGACCATTTTTAAAATCATTGAGTATCAGCACACTGGTACGCGCATAATCGTACTCGCCACCTTTAATCAGCAGTCCCCGACTCTTAGCAATAGCATCGAAAACCTCGGGAAGATTTTTTCCTTCAATCTCGATTTTATAAATCGCTTCCAGTTCATCAGGATAATATACCAACAAGTATTTGAGCAAATCAGCCGCAATATTTTCTTTTTCATAAATCGTATCTTTGATGGAACCTAACCAGGCTAAATGCAGCCCCACTAGTGGATCATCGAATTTTGGCCATAATATCCCCGGGGTATCCAAAAGCATCAGGTGATCCGGAGTACTAAGCCATTGCTGCCCCTTTGTAACGCCCGGCTTATTGCCAATCTGGGTTTTCTTTTTTCCAATGAGGCTGTTAATAACCGTCGATTTCCCGACGTTGGGAATTCCGCAAACCAGGCATTTTACCTGCGCTTTCTCTTTGATATTAAGTTCATGAATGGTTCTGACCAGGTCGGTTTTCATCCGCCGATCGAAGGCATCAAACAGTACAACCTTCTGAATGTCAGTATTTTTTTTAAACCAGTCCATCCATAAAAGACTGACTTCCGGATCCGCTAAATCCGACTTATTTAGCAACAAGATGTGCTGCTTATTCCAGGTATACTGGTTAATCTCGGGATTCTTGCTCGATAACGGCAGTCTGGCATCGACCACTTCGATCACCACATTGATGAGCTTGAGTTTTTCTTTTATTTCTCGATTGGCCTTCGCCATATGACCCGGATACCATTGTATGTATTCAATTTTCTCTTCTGACATTTTTATACCAGTCCAATTTCCGAAAGGGGCCAAATTCTAAAGATCACTTTGCCGTCAATGGCATCTCTTTCGACAAAACCCAGACTCGGATAACGACTGTCCGAACTATTTGCGCGGTTATCCCCCATCACAAAATAAGTACCAACTGGAACGGTGACTTCTGAAAAATCTTCGTACGCTTCAGTGTTGATATACGCTTCAGATAAGGGCTCACCGTTCCGATAAACAACCATATCTTTTATCTCAATGGTATCTCCGCCCTTTCCTATTACCCGTTTGACATACTCAACGCTATCACTATAACTGAGGATCACAATCTCGCCATAATCTGGCTCACCGATGGTATAGCCGATTTTATTGACAATCAGGCGATCACCCCCTACCAGGGTGGGAAACATCGAACTTCCCTGGACCATGACAAAGTCAAATAGAAACATTTTTATGATAAAAGCAAGAACAATGGCAATCACTGCGGATTGTATCCATTCTTTAAGTTCCAAATTACCCTTAGAGTCCTGATCTTCTTTCATTTCTTCACTTCCTTGCTAACAACTCGTTATTTTAAACAACCAAGTTAATCAAAAAAGAGGCTTGCCAGCCTCTGAATTATACTCTTTTTTCTTTGACTTTTGCTGCTTTACCGACGCGATCACGAAGATAGTTAAGTTTAGCTCGACGGACTTTACCATGTCGAACCACTTCAACTTTTTCGATCTTTGGTGAGTGGACCAGAAAGGTTCGTTCAACCCCAACACCCGAAGAAAGTTTACGTACTGTGAATGTTTCACCCACACCACCATTTTGTTTTTTAAGCACAATGCCTTCAAAAATCTGAATTCTTTCACGTTTACCTTCAATAACTTTAACATGAACTTTGACCGTGTCACCAACGCTAAACTTAGGTGGCTCTGCCTTCATATTTTCTAATTGAATCTTTTTAATAATGTCCATTTTTTTTCTCCTTAATATTCGATTTCCGACGTTCATGCATCATGTACAGAGGACCGTCTCCCTTGATAACATACTGACATATTATACACTTTGCTAACTCTTTATGCAAGTTTTATTTATTTATATTTTGATAGTGTTCAAATAAATCTGGTCGGATTAGCCGGGTGCGTGTCTCTGCCTGGCTTAAACGCCACTTTTTGATCTCGGCATGATTGCCTGAAAGTAGCACTTCCGGTACTTCCTGACCTTCAAAATCCCGCGGCTTGGTATAATGGGGATATTCGAGCAAATGACTTTCAAAAGATTCTTCCGCCAAACTATCACCATTGCCCAAAAAACCGGGAATATGGCGGGCCATCGCATCAGCCAGGGTCAGAGCCGGTAATTCTCCACCCGTTAAGACATAGTCCCCCACCGAAAATTCCAGATCCACGTAAGCATCGATAACGCGCTGATCAATGCCTTCATAATGGCCACAGATAAAAACAATTCCCGGATATTTAGAAAGTGTCATCCCATCTTTTTGTTTAAACGGTTTGCCCCCCGGCGTTAAATAAACGACTGGATAAGTACGAAAATCGGGAATACTTTTTAAGGCTGCAACAATCGGCGGAGCTGCCATCACCATACCAGCACCACCTCCATAGGGGGTATCATCAACCTTATGATGCTTATTACCGGAGAAGTCGCGGATATTGATCACAGCATAGTCAATCAAACCCGCCTTGACGCCGCGACCGATCATTCCGGTTTGAAAATACGTTTCAAAGATTTCCGGAAATAAGGTTAAAAAATAAAATTTCATAGATCCAATATTTCCTGTGGGATACTGGCATCAATTCGTCCAGTTTTGACATTGATTTCATTGAAATAGAGTTTTCTCGCGGGAACACAATAGACTTTCTTGCCTGCGGTGATAATATAAACATCCACCCCTCCGGCTTGCATCACATCGGTAATTTTTCCTAACAGTTGGCCGTCATTATAAACCGGTAAGCCCAATAATTCTTCGATAAAAAACTCATCTTCTTCCAATGTAACTGCCAGTTCTTTTGGGATACCGACTTCCCAACCCGTCAATGCTTCGGCATCATTACGGTTGGTGATACCTTCGAGAAACAACAACACGTTGTTTTTATGAAGGCGGCAATTGGTAATCTTATAGTCCACTTCACTTTTGCCATGGATCAGGGTGACCCCATCCAGGTCATAAAAACGGCCCGGATCATCGGTTAAAGGTAATACTTTTAATTCACCCTTGATGCCATGAACACCAAGAATACGGCCAACGATGATTAAACGATTATTATTTTCCATTGTTATCTCCTGTTTTTTTGCCCTGAAAAAGACACGAAAAAAAAGAGCTGTATACACAGCCCAATGCCTTTATTGGATGATTTCCAACATGACACGTTTGTCTTCTTTCGTGGCAGCGGCTTTTATGACGGTACGAATTGCTTTTGCGATACGCCCCTGTTTTCCAATGACCTTGCCCATATCATCGTCAGCGACTTTCAATTCCAAAACAATGGATTGTTCGCCTTCAACTTCTGAGACAGATACCGCATCGGGGTGTTCAACAAGAGCTTTGGCAATAATTTCCACAAGTTCTTTCATCATTTACCTCCTGGTACTACTCGATTACGTTTTCTCTTTTTAATAAATACTTAACGGTGTCCGTTGGTTTTGCGCCATTGGCCAACCATGTCTTGGCTTTGTCTGCATCTACTTTTACGAGTGCAGGGTCAACACAAGGGTTGTAGTATCCAATTTCTTCGATGAACTTACCATCACGTGGTGCCCGTGCATCAGCAACAACGATTCTATAAAAAGGTTTCTTCTTCTTACCCATTCTTTTTAATCTGATTTTTACTGCCATGTTCGTTCCCCCTTTCTTAACTTCTTTATCTAATGACATAATGTCCTTGATAACACTGATTTTACATAAACGGAAGCTTCATCCGTCCTTTTTTGGCCATGTTCGGATTTGACATTTGCTTCATCATCTTTTTGGACTGTTCAAAACCCTTTAATAACCGGTTAACATCCGCTACCATAGTACCGCTTCCCAACGCGATTCGTCTTCGTCGGCTGGCATTGATGATCCCGGGTTTATGGCGTTCTTCCTTGGTCATCGATAAGATGATGGCCTCGGTTTTTTTTGTATCCGCCCCCGATAAATCGACATTTTTCATGGCTTTCTTACTGGCTCCCGGCATCATTTCCAGCAAGCTGCTAATCGAGCCCATGCTTTCGATCTGCCTGATCTGATCCAAAAAGTCATTCAGATCAAAATCCTGATTTCTGAACTTTTCTTCCAGTTCTTTGGCTTTTTCATCATCCATCATACTTTGGGCTTTATCAATAAAGGATAGTACATCCCCCATTCCCAAAATCCGCGATGCCATCCGGTCCGGATAAAAAAGTTCAATATCGGTCAGTTTTTCACCGGTGCCGATATATTTGATCGCCTTGCCAATCGTATAGGTAATCGATAAGGCCGCCCCGCCACGGGTATCGCCATCCAACTTGGTCAGGATTACCCCTGAAATATCAAGCAGGCGATTAAACTCATTAGCTACATTGACCGATTCCTGTCCGGTCATCCCATCGACCGTTAATAAAATTTCGGTAGGATTAATGACTTCTTTAATATTAACCAATTCATCCATTAGCGCTTCATCGATTTGTAATCGACCGGCCGTATCCATAACCACCAGATCATAATGGCCTTCAACTGCTTTTTTAAGTCCCCGTTTGGCAATGCCGACCGGGTCTTTTATATCATGTTCAGAGTAAACGTCAATTTTTAATTCATCCCCGAGAATTTCAAGCTGCTTAATCGCTGCTGGACGATAGACGTCACAAGCAACCAGCAAGGGTTTGAATTTTTTCTCTTTGCGCAACAGGTTGGCAAGCTTAGCTGCTGTGGTTGTTTTACCAGCACCCTGGAGACCCACCATCATATAAACATTCTGGCGTCCCTGGATAAAGTCCATGCGCTCAATTTCACCGCCCAGAAGGGTTGTCATTTCATCTTTTACAATCTTGATAAACTGCTGTCCCGGAGTCAGGCTGCTAAGTACCTCTTGGCCGATGGCGCGCTCACCGATATTTTTGGTAAACTGTTTAACGACTTTGAAATTGACATCGGCTTCTAAAAGAGCCATTTTTATTTCCCGATTGACTTCCTGGATGTCTTTTTCGTTTAATTTTCCTTTGCGCTTAAGTTGGGAAAATATATTTTGAAATTTTTCATTTAATCCTTCAAAGATCATCTGTCACCTCTAGTTTTCTTCACTGACTTTTTTCAGTTTTTCAACCACCAGCATCAATTCAGATTGTAGCTGCTCGTCTTTTTCACGATCAACACAGTCCAATAGAACTTTCTCAATTTCTTCCAGAATAATTTGAGATTTTAAAAACTTGGCGATGAGTCCCAGTTTTTCTTCATAGGCTTCCATCATGGCTTTAGAGCGTTTAATCACATCAAAAATACCCTGACGGGTAACTGCCATTACCTCAGCAATTTCAGCCAGGCTATAGTCATCATCATAGTAATACTCTAAAATCTGCTTCTGCTTAGCGGTTAGCAGTTCGCCATAAAAATCAAATAAATATTGTTCCCCTACTTTTTTTTCCATATGCACCTTCGATATCGTCGTAAAGGAATTTTACTTGACGACTTAATTATTGTAAGTCCTGACAGTAAAAAAGTCAAGCTTTTATTCGCGCTCTTTGGGACATTTCGTTAAAATCTTTATAAACCTTTATTCAAAGAGCAAATCAACAAATTTCTTTGGATCAAAATCGATGAGATCTTCTGATTTTTCGCCAATACCAACGTATTCAATGGGAATCTGCATTTCATCGATAATCGAGATTGCGATACCGCCTTTGGCGGTTCCGTCGAGCTTAGTCAGCACAATTCCCTTAATTTCGACACACTCATGAAACACCTTTGCCTGGTTAATCGCATTTTGCCCAGTAGTAGCATCTAACACCAATAAATTATGAACCGTGAACCCTTCACCTTCCCGGTTAATCACCCGACTGATCTTTTCAAGTTCTTTCATCAGATTAACCTTATTATGCAGACGTCCCGCCGTATCACAAATCAGAATATCGGCTTTACGGGCCTTGGCTGCACCAATGGCATCAAAAACCACCGAGCTCGGATCGGCACCGGTAGTACTTTTGATAATATCCACGCCAACCCGTCTGGCCCATTCATCGAGTTGTTCCACCGCCGCCGCCCGAAAGGTATCCGCTGCTGCAATGACAACTTTTTTGCCTTCTTTTTTATAGCGCTCAGAGAGTTTGGCAATCGAGGTGGTTTTTCCGGCCCCGTTGACGCCAACAACCAGCATAATCGTGGGTAGCTGCGGCTTTTTTACTTCCACCAAAACCATATCGACCAGGATTTCTTTTAGAAAGCCCATCACTTCTTCCTTGCTTTTAGACCGGGTTTCTTTAATCTTTGCCCGCAGCGCCGCCGTGATTTTCACTGAGGTTTGAGCCCCTAAATCCGAGAGAATCAGAGTTTCCTCCAGCTCGTCAAAGAAATCATCATCAAAGCTCCCCATATACATGACATTTTCTATTTTTTCCTTGAAATTGTCAGCCGTTTTAACCAGCTTGTTACGCATCCGTTCATATAAACTTAATTCCATCGTTGCCTCCTTCGTTTTAACCCCTTAGAGCCTTGCCTAAGTGAGTTTATTTGGGGTCAGTTTGTAATTTCTCCTGACCATCATTTTAAGCGTAATCCGTCAGTCGAACCGACACCAATTGGGACACCCCATCCTTGGACATCGATACCCCATAGAGATTGTCGCACACTTCCAGGGTAGTACGACGATGAGTGATCGTGATGAACTGATTATGTTCCGCTACTTTTTTGAGGTAGCTGATGTAACGGTAAATATTATGATCATCCAAGGCAGCGTCTACCTCATCGATCACACAAAAAGGGGACGGGTTAATTTCCAGAAAGGAAAACAGCAGAGCAATGGCAACCATTGACTTTTCACCACCAGAAAGCAGAGAAATATGCCGCAGCCGTTTACCCGGTGGCTGAGCCACCAGTTCAATTCCCCCTTCCAGCACCCCAGTAGGGTCCGTAAACTCCAGATAAGCCCAACCGCCTTCAAATAGAATGCCAAAGATCCGCGTAAAATTCTCCTGTAGCTTGATAAAGTTTGCCTTAAACTGCTCGGTCATGGCGTCATACAAGGTATTAATAATATCTAACAGCTCACTTTTCCCAGCTTTTAAATCATCCATTTGTTCTTTCATAAAATCATGTCGGGCGATAATTTCTTCATACTCTTCAATGGCACCGAGGTTCACATTCCCCAGTGCGCTAATTTTTTCTCTCAAGGTACGCTGACGTTCTTCAGACAAATCAAGCTCATCAAGGCTGTGCTCCGCCTCCAACTGCTGATAGGCATCTTCAGCCATTAAATAGTTAATTTCATAGCTCTTATAGATATTCTCTTCCCAATGGTTCATCTGTAGCTGCAGACTGTTTAGTTGAGTCGAAATGGTATTTTTTCTGTCGTTGTCAATAATCAATTGGTGATTGTCATTTTTTATTTCTTCCTGTAGCGTCTCCAGCCGCTGGGCATTCGTTTTTTGCAGTTCCATCGCTTGTTTATTTTTGTCACGATGGGATTCAATTTTTTTGCTTAGCAGCTGATGATCCGCCCCCAGTTTTTCCTGAAGTCGGATCAATTCGCGGGATTCATTTAGGTAACCCGCCATTTCAGCTTCCAGAGTCGTTTTTCTGGCTGTCTGGTGGCTTAATTGTTCCTGCATCAAGACGATTTGCTGATCAAACCCAGCGATTTCTCCTTTGATCTGAGTGATAACCATTTGGCTTTCTGATATTTTTAACCGCAAATCGTCCAGTTGTTGTCTGATCATATGAGCCTGATCATCAGTTTCCTGACCTTTTGTGGCTTCCTTGGCCTGATTATATGATGCTTCGATTTTAGTCAGCTCAATATTTAACTGTTCCAGCTTCTGACTGAGTGCCTGAAGCTTTTGCTCCTGAGACGAAATCGACTGCGTACTTTCACGCTGTTTTCGGCTCAAGTCCTCAATTGTCTTGTTCTTCTCCCACAGCGCTTGTTTGCAGCGGTTATACCCCGTTTCCAGTTCCTTTAATTGATCGACTACCTGGGTCAGAGATTTTTGCACCGTCACATCCTGGTTTTTGATCGCATCCAGGGCTTTTTTTTGCTGATCCATTTCTTTTTGCAAATTCTGGATTTCAATCTTCTTAGAAAGCGGCGACTGCCGGTTGTCCTTGCTTTGTCCCCCGACAATGGCTCCGCCAGGGTAAAAGATTTCACCTCCCAGGGTTACAACGGTAAACTTAGAAGCCGTTTTCTTCTGGATATCTTTTCCCGAAGCAAAATCTCTGGCGACGATGATTCGTCCCAAAAGACTTTTAATGACCACTTCATAAGCCGCATCGGTTTTAACCAAGTCACTGGCAATCCCCTCGACTCCGGAAGTATTTTTAAGCACTGCCCGGGTTTTTTCATCAACTAAACTGTATTTTAAATTATCCAGGGGCAAAAATGTTGCCCGACCAAGACGCTCTTTCTTGAGCAAATTAATACAATCACTGGCAACCTTAACGCTGGCAACGACAATATTCTGACTTTTAGCACCTAAAGCAATATCAATGGCCTGAAGATATCTGGCCTCAGTCGAGATGAGTTCGCCAACCGGCCCAAAAACCTCATGGATCACCGGGCCGAGCAGCTTTTCTGATGTCATCAGTTTACGAATGGTTGGGAAGTAATCCTGATAATTTTTTTGAATATTTTTTAAATACTCTACCTTGGAAGCATTAACTTTCAAATTATTAGAAATCAGGTGAACCTGATTCTGGAGTTGCTTTTGTTCGTCCAAACTGTGTTGATACTGGATTTGCAACTTCTGGTACTGGTCTTTCCGTTGCTCTTTTTCTGCCAACAGACTACTCATCTCTTGTTTTTGCTGCTTTAGATCCGCAGCGACTTGATCCTGACTGGCTCCTGTTTCATCCAGGTACTTTTTGATAAAAGATGACTCCGTCTTTGCTTCCTGAATGGCCGTTTTAATTTCTAAACGCTTCATTTCGAGTTTTTCGCAAAGCGATTGCTGATTTAGAACGGCCTCTTGAGTTGCTTTGATCCGATCTTTTTCCTGCTGTTCTGCACAGAGTAAAAGATTAAGGGTATTTTCCAGTTCACCTCTGACTGCCTCTTTTGTCACGAGGTTCTCTAGCAAGACATTTTTCTCCAGTTCCAGTCCATCAATCCGCTTAAGTGTTGCCGCAATTCGGGAGGTCAAGCTTTCACCTTCGTTTTTTAAGCGTTCCTGGGTTATTTGATTCGCTTCCAACTGACTTTTACAACGGATATCTTCCCGCTGAACCCGATCGAAATCGGCTCTGAGCACCGATAGATTTTTCTTTTCCGAGTCCGCTAAAAGGTCCAATTCACGATTCTCAATGGTCAGTTTTTGATACAATTCATCCTTTTTTCTGATAATTGCTTCGATTTGTTCACAACTTTTTAGTTGTTCCTCAAGATTTTTTTTTAATACTTTCAGTTCCGTGACCGCGCCGCTCATTTTTCGATAGAAAATCACCAGATCGACAGTCTTTAACTCCTCATAGAGGGTTAAAAAGCTTTTAGCCTTCCGAGATTGGTTTTTTAAGGGGCCCACCTGTTTTTCTATTTCTGCCATAATGTCTCGCAGCCGATCCAAGTGTCCCTGAGTTTGCTCCAATTTTTTTTCGGCTTCGTTTTTTTTAGTTTTATAGGAAACAATACCTACAGCCTCTTCAAAGATATTCCGCAGCTCAGTGGGACTACTCGATAAAATATTTTCGATACTCCCTTGGCTGATTAATGAATAACCGTTTTTCCCCAAACCGGTATCCATAAAAATACTGTGGATCTCTTTTAGTTTACAGCTTTTTTTATTAATGGCATAGTCACTTTCGCCGGACCGAAATAGTTTCCGTGAGATCGCTATTTCCTGGGGATAGTTTTCCAACGAACCCTCTTTGTTGTCTAAAATCAAAACAACCTCGGCATAACCGGAGGCTTGTTTTTTTTCTGTTCCTGAGAAGATGACATCTTCCATTTTTTTACCCCGAAGGGATTTAATGCTTTGTTCACCCAAAACCCATTTGATGGCATCAGTGATATTACTCTTTCCGCTGCCGTTAGGGCCCACAATTGCAGAAATACCTTCTGAAAACTCAAGGCTTACAGGGTCTGCAAATGATTTAAACCCCGACAATCGCAATTTTTTTAAATACAAGCCCTCACCTCAATTTAGTCTTCTCGTCTTAAGCAAATAGTTTTTAGCGGCGTCCTGCTCCCCTTCTTTTTTGCTTTTACCGATGCCATGACTCACACAATCGCCATTAAAAATCAATTTAATATAAAAGGTTTTGTTGTGTTCCGGTCCTTCAGAACGGTCCAGGACATATTCAATAACATTGTCATTGTTCTTTTGAATATACTCCTGAAGTTCCGTTTTATAGTCTTTTACCAGCGCACCGGACAAAGCCAGAGCGATATTACTTTCCAACACTTTCAGAACAACTTTCCGGGTTATTTCAAAATTACTGTCTAAAAATACAGCCCCAATCAGGGCCTCAAAGGCATTGGCAAGGTTCGATTTCCGTTGCCTTCCCCCAGTTACAATTTCACCCTTTCCCAAGAAAATATGATCTCCCAACTGGAGTTCATAGGCAGCCTTGGAAAGAGACTCGGCACATACAATATTGGAACGGATTTTCGTCATTTTACCCTCAGATAATTTGTGAGACAAAAATAAATACTCACTGATAATCAGTTCCAATACTGCATCCCCCAAGAATTCAAGTCGTTCGTTGTTGGTCGAATTTCCTGAATGTGAACTATGCGTTAAGGCAACTTTTAATAACTCTTTTTTCTTGAAACGGTAATCGATTTTTTCTTCGATTGTCACTTAATATCCCCCCTTATCGATTACGAGAGTTCGCCTGAGCGTTTCTCGCTATTCCCCATGAAAAGAAGCAAACCAGAAAAGATAACGCACAGTCTCCTGAATAAGGAGAAGGTGGGTGCCATTGTTTCTCAGCGACACCCTTTAATCTTCTTAGGAAATTGCGTTGATGATATCTCCTACAGTTTGGATATTTTCTAATGCACTTTCGTCAATTTTAGTTCCAAATTCATCTTCAAACGCCATAATCAGCTCAACCACATCCAGTGAATCTGCTTCCAGATCGTCAATGAGTGAGGTTTCAAGGGTAATTTTTTCAATATCAACATCCAATTGCTCTGAAATAATTGCCGTAACTTTTAAAAATCGTTCATCCATGACTTAAGCCTCCCTGTTTTTTGCATTATCAGTAATTTTTTTCAACACATCATTCTCAATAAACTTAATACTCTGTCGCACCGCATTTTTAATCGCAAAAGCATCACTGCTACCGTGAGCTTTGATAATACCACCTTTTACACCTAAAAAGGGAGCACCGCCATACTCGGCATAGTCAAATTGTTTTTTGAAGCTTTTCAAATTATCTTTAATCAGCATTCCTCCAATTTTACCCTTGGTGTTACTCATGATTGACGTCTTCATTTTTTTAAGCAGATAAGCAGAAATACCTTCGGTTAATTTCAATACGATGTTGCCCGTAAATCCATCGCAGACTAACACATCAGCCTTCGTTTCGGGAATATCGCGTGCTTCAACATTGCCCAAAAAATTAAAATCCCCAGCTTCCAAAAGCTCATAGGCCGCTTTTACAAGACTGTTTCCTTTTTTTGCTTCAGCACCGATATTAATGAGTCCGATCCCCGGATCTGTTTTACCTAAAACATTTTCTGAATAAATTTTTCCTAATTGGGCAAACTGTTCCAAATACTCCGGTTTACAATCGGCATTGGCACCGGTATCAATAAGAACAAATACGCCGTCACTTTTGGGCAGCGTTGCTGCCAGAGCAGGACGTTTGATTCCCTTAATCCGGCCCAGTTTTAATAATCCCCCGGATAAAAGTGCCCCGGTACTTCCAGCTGAAATCAGCACTGCATTTTCTCGGTTCTTCATTTCATCAAGTGCCACAACTAAAGACGAATCCGGTTTTCGCCGAATCGCCATGGCGGGATCTTCGGTATTTTCTATGACGGTTTCGGCATGCAGAATTTCAATTTTGTCATCAGGGTAATCGTATTTTGAAAGCTCTTCTAAAATAGCCGGCCGGCGACCCACCAGGGTCAGCTTGACGTCATATTCCTTAACCGCATCAATGGCACCCTTTACGATTTGATAGGGCGCGTCATCGCCACCCATGGCGTCTAAAAAAATATTCAAACTAACGCCCTCCTTTGTATCTGTCTATTATCCCAGAAAAAACCGATTCAGTAAATACAATCAATAAAAATATCCGGGCCTAAAATAATCCCAGATAGAGAAAAAACAGAGTCTAGACTCTGTTTATTCGTTAAAGCTGATAACGCTAACGTCTTTGTATGTGCCACAAGACTTGCAAACTCGATGAGGCAATTTAATTTCACCACATTTTGGACAAGTACTCATTCCTGGAATATTTAATTTGTAATGTGTTCTTCTTTTGTCTCTTCTGGACTTAGAAGTTTTTCTCTTTGGTACAGCCATCACTCACACCTCCTAAATAGTAAAGTCATTTCACTTACAATAATTTTTTCAACGCTTCAAATCGCGGATCATAATCACCAAATTTGTCGCATTCGCATTGCTCGTGATTTAAATTGTTGCCGCATTTTGGACACAAACCCGCACATTCTTCACTGCACAGTACACGGAAAGGTTCATTAATATAAATGCATTCTTCAACGATGGGCAATAAATCAAGTATTGCTTCATCCTCTTCAACCGTTACCGTATCCGTATAGTCATAAAGACAATCAATGGGGGTTGGTTCTAGGCAACGCGCACAGGGAAAGATCATGGTCATCTCAAGGGTGAAATTCACCAGAAAATTACCTTTCGATACTTTTTCGATGGTTCCACGCACGAAAGCGCCATTTTCATCCAGTTCTCCCTCTATATCATTTAAATCCGTATTTTTTACAACAAATTCAAAAGGGATTATTTTTTCCTGCAATAGCTTATTGATTTCAAAATTCATTTTATCACTCCAAACGGGCAATCATCATTATATAGACGATTGCCCGTTTTGTCAAGTGAAATACTTTACATTATTTAGCTAACGCTAAGGTGTCTCTGGCAATCATTAATTCTTCATTGGTTGGTATAACCATAACGGTTGTTTTAGAGTCTTTATCAGAGATAACAGTCGCTTCGCCGCGCTTGCTGTTGGTAACAGGATCAAGCGTAATTCCCAAGTATTTTAAACCACCACAAATTGCAGCTCGCGAAGTTGTTGAGTTTTCACCTAAACCAGCGGTGAAGATAATGCCGTCTACCCCATCCATGGCCGCAACATAAGCGCCGATGGTAGTACGAACCCGATAGTGAAAAATATCCAGTGCTAACTGAGCCCGTTTATTACCACTGTTTGCGGCACCTTCAACATCGCGGAAATCTGAACTGATTCCAGAAACGCCAAGCACACCAGACTTTTTGTTCATGATATTATCAACTTCATCTACTGTATAGCCTTTATTAACCAGGAAAGGAATGATAGCAGGATCAATGTCACCGCAACGCGTTCCCATTTCCAATCCGGCCAGTGGAGTCAATCCCATTGAAGTGTCAACCGATTTTCCGTTTTTAATGGCACAAAGACTGGCACCATTACCTAAATGGCAAGAAATCAGTTTCAGGTCTTCAAGTTTTTTACCCATTAATTCAGCCGCAGCCTGGCTCACAAATTTATGGGATGTTCCATGGAAGCCATACTTTCTGATCTTGAATTTTTCATATAATTCATAAGGGAGTGGATACATGAAAGCTTCGCCCGGCAAGGTTTGATGGAAAGCGGTATCAAATACTGCTACCATTGGTACATTTGGCAGTAACTCCCGACAAGCATTAATTCCAATCAAGTTAGCAGGATTGTGAAGCGGTGCTAATTCTGAGCACTCTTCCAAACTTTTAATAACCGCATCATCAATAACGACTGAATCAGAGAAAGTTTCAGCACCATGCACAGCTCGATGACCGACAGCAGAAATTTCTTCCAAAGACTTCACTACTCCATGAGCAGGATCAACTAAAGCTGCCATGACAAGATTCAAAGCTTCTTTATGGGTCTTCATCGGTTGTACCAATTTCACCTTGTCTTGACCTGGCGCTTCGTGAACCAAAACAGATCCTTCAATACCGATTCTTTCAACTAAACCTTTAGCTAAAACCTCTTCAGTGGTCATATCAAGCAATTGATATTTTAGTGAAGAACTACCGCAGTTAATAACAAGTACATTCATTAATAATTACTCTCCTTTAGTTTTTAGATTGATTACACTTCATACGTTCTATATAATAACAGTAATATGCTAAGAATACCATTATTTTTTTGTCATATTTTGATAATAAGTGAAAAAATTGCTATTTTTTTAACAAGAGAGAGGCTAATATGAAAATTCTTGGTATTATCGCTGAATATAATCCATTTCACATGGGACATGCCTGGCAAATTGAAGCATCAAAAAAAGAGAGTCAGTGTGATGGTGTGATGGTTTTAATGAGCGGCAACCTGACCCAGCGTGGCGATTTTGCACTACTTAACAAATGGGAACGCGCCCGACTGGCCTTGTCTTCTGGTGTTGATCTGGTCTGCGAACTTCCCTTTGGTTACGCCTGCCAAAGTGCCGAAGCCTTTGCTTATGGGGGAATTAAAATTTTTAACGCCACTGGGGTTGTTGATGTTCTTTCTTTTGGTTCCGAATTTGGGCATATCCAGCCGCTAACCAGTCTGGCTGAAATACTCGTTCACGAACCCGCTGAATTTAAAAGCTTCCTTAAAGAGGCTTTATCATCCGGTGTTTCTTTTCCTCGAGCCAGAGAATTGACCATCCGTTCCTATTTAGGTCACGAAGCTGGCGATCTCTTAAAAACTCCCAACAACATTCTGGCCCTGGAATATCTCAAAGCCCTTCATAAAACTCAAAGCAATATCCGTTCAATGACGGTTAAACGACAAGGTGCCGATTATCATAGTCTATTGCCGTCAAGCTTTCTCAGTGCCAGTGGGATACGAAAGATATTATTTGATGCGCTTGCCAACCCGGAGTCAGCGTCTGCTATTCTAAAAATGCTTGATCACAAACTTCCTTATTTAAGTGAAGATCTGATTCTGCCATTTAAAAAAAATTTTAACCCCAACGGCGACGACTTATTTCTTAATGCATTACGGCTGCTGATTCTTTCTCATGATGTAAAACATCTAAAAAACACCCCCTACGTCAGTGAAGGCCTGGAGCATAAAATTCGAGATACTCTAAAAGTTGCCACAACCCTGGACGAATGCGTCAATGGTATTATTTCTAAGCGTATCCCTAAAACCCGGGTTCGCCGGATCTTATGCAATCGGCTCCTGGAACTTGATAAAGAGCTCTTAAAACTTTTCCTAACTGAATCCTTTGTTCCTTATCTACGGGTACTGGGGTTTAATGAAAAAGGCAAAACTATCCTGAGAGCGATTAAAGCTCGCGGACAACTGCCTATTTTAACAAGTTTAAAAAAGAGTCGGTTTTCATTGACCCCCACCCAAAGAAAAATGTTATACTACGATTGTCGAGCGACGGACTTTCATAATCAATTTTACGAAATAAACTATTGCTATCATCGGGATTACATTCAAGGCCCCATTCAATTTTAAATCGCGCGTACCCGTTCACAATCATTGCGAACTGTTTCGCTACAACTTAAGTTTCACTAAAAAGGAGAACACCATGTCATTTTTCACCACTGATAAAACAGCCTTACCAAAACGACCAATCCTCAGGCCCCACTGCGGGCCTGTTCAAGGACAATTCCGCCGGGGACTGTCCTACTATAAAGGAATTCCCTACGCGATGCCGCCGATCGACAACCGGCGGTTTAAAGCGCCCGAACCAATGCCACCCTGGGAAGAGGTCCTTGACTGTTCAAAATACGGTAATTCCTCGCTTCAAATGGGGGGGATAACCCTTGATTCCCCCGGCACCTATCAAATGGACGGCAAAAGCGAAGACTGTCTGTTTTTAAACGTCTGGACGCCAGCGCTAACGCCAGAGGATCGCTATCCGGTTTATGTGTTTATCCACGGTGGTGCTTTTTCCTCGGGCTCCGGCTCTGAAATTGTTTATGACGGCGGACGAATGGCTCAGGAAGGGGTGGTGGTGGTCACCATTAACTACCGGCTCGGTGCTTTGGGATTCCTCGCTACCCGGGGGTTGCTTGAGGAAGCCGGGACCACTGGCAATTACGGATTACTGGATCAGATCCTGGCCCTGCAATGGATTCAGGAGAACATTGAAACCTTTGGCGGGGACCCCCATCAAGTCACCATCGGCGGTCAGTCAGCCGGTGCATATAGTGTCACGGCCCTGATGCTTTCCCCGCTGGCCAAAGGTCTTTTTCACCAGGCCATTGTTGAAAGCGGATCGATCTTCTCAATTTCAGCTTTTTCTGCGCTTAACCGGGGTGATTTGGAAAAAACGATGGATAACGGAAAACTCTTATGTAACTTATACGGCGTCGAGGATTCTTTAAATGGTCTGGATCAGCTAAGAGCCCTTCCCGGTGACGTTTTTGCCGCCCTCTCAATGGTCAAAGCAGACCAGTCGAGTGTTCCCAAAGCTTTCGGTTTCTGGCCGGTATATGATGGCGTAGTTCTCCCCAAAGATCCTGTTAAGGCGCTCAAAAGCGGTGACGTCAATACGGTTAAAATGCTGGTCGGGTACAATACTGATGAATCTTCCTTATTTATAAAGGGCCACACCAATCTGGGTATTTATCAGATGCTCTGCTATCATACCTTTGGTCCTGAACGTGCACCAAAAGCGCTGGACCATTTTTTTGTCGACGATGACCACTCACCTCTCGATCGAGCCCTGGAAATCTATACCTATTCGGCTTTCCTAATTGGAATGGTGATGATGGCTAAAGTATACGCACAGTTGGGAGAAGATGTCTATTTTTATAATTTTGATTTTGATCCGGCCATCCTCAAAATTGTCGGACTTAATACGGCCCATGGCATGGAATTGCCCTTTGTCTTTGGTAACGGAATCGGACAACGGCGAACAACTAAGGTCAGTAATTTATCGTGGATCATGCAACAATCCTGGGTCAATTTTATTAAATTTGGTAATCCCAATTTCAAAGAAGAATATAAGGGACAGATCGTCTGGCCAAAATTTGACCCGGAGAACAAATACATCATGGTTTTTGACGCCCGTCTTTCCAGTAAAAACCTCCCCAATCAGGATGATCTGGATTTCCTAGAGATGCTGATGTTTAGCTAGAACACGCTTTTCCCCATCGATTTGAGCGCAATCAGTTATTTGCCGAAATCGTATTGAGTTCCGCTATTCTTACCATAATTGACTTGCAAAAGAACCAAAAAAATGATACATTTAGCCGATACTAAGATTAAACGAATGATGCTTAACTCGGACTGATCATTTCAGAAGGTGTCATATTATTTTAACGAGGAGATTTATGATGATTATATATAAGCAAAAAGATTTTTTAAATTACATGCCCGACGTCCAGGAATGCAACAAGAGCATTTCTGATCTGAATGACCAGTGGGATAATATTAAACTACTTTCAGAGATCAATTGTCCCATCCAATCAAAAAGTGTTCTCCCCAATATGACTAAAATCCAAAGCGGTTTTATCGATTTACAAGAAGAACTGATTGATACCCTTGTTTCTGAGAAGTTAAAAAAAATGGAACAAAAAATCATTTCAAAAACCCAGGTAGCCATCGATATTCTGATCCGCAACCTTTTTGAACGAACTGCCGACATTGGTTTCCTGGCAACCGATGATGACATCCGCCGCTTCGTCGAAAATACTGACCGTAATGAAAACGACCGCAATATGATTTTATCGCGGATGCGGGAGTATGTAGCCAAGTATTCCGTTTATGAAGACATCATCGTTATGGATAATAATTATCGGGTGCTGGCAAATCTTGATGAACAAAACAATATTCTCGGCAAACAGATTAAAGGCCCCAATCTGGTCAAGACAATGGATGGCGAACAGAGTTTTGTGGAATACTTTAAAAACTCAAAACTGCAATACGGCAATAAGAACTCCCATATCTTTTCCAGTCGAATCTGTCGGGAAGGTACAACCCAAGCCATTGGCCTGATCTGCTTGTGTTTTCGCTTTGAAAATGAAATGACTCAGATCTTTGAAAAACTGACCAATGATTACGATGGTTCCGTTATGACCATCATCGACGATGACAATATGGTTATTGCTAGCAGTGATGAAAATCACGTGCCAATCGGGATCATTGTTGAACCGGTTGAGTCCGGGGTCAATGGTGTTGTCTATTATCGCGGTGCGGATTATATTTCTAAGACCATTGCCACCCAAGGGTACCAAAAATATTATGGGCTTGGTTGGAAGGGTCATGTTATGATCCCTCTTAGCCTAGCTTTTCGGGATAATCGCAATCTCAAAAGCATTGACTCCTCTGTCACAACCGGCCTGATGCATCAGGCCGATTCGTTCTCCACTGAACTCAATGAAATCATCAATAAAACCCAAACCATCAATGGCTCACTAAAACGGATCGTATATAACGGTCAGATCATTGCCCGAGATGACAGCATTGATGCTGAGTACTCCCGTCTAAAACCAATTCTTCGCGCAATCGGACGGATCGGTACCAACACCAGTAGCCTGTTTCAGAGCTCAGTTTCTAATTTATTTTCAACTGTCGTATCAACCAGCCTTGTAGACACCAGCTTTTTGGCCTCGCTTTCTGTTGATATCATGGATCGAAATCTCTATGAGCGAGCCAACGATTGTCGTTGGTGGGCACTTGATTCAAGCATTCGACGGATTCTCGCCAAAGATGATATAACCGCATCGGATAAAAAACAATTAACTGATATTTTAATTTATATCAATGAACTCTACACGGTTTATAGTAATTTATTTGTCTTTGATCAAACCGGCACCATTATCGCCGTGTCCAACCCCAAGCGCAGCGAAGATATTGGCAAGACCCTCACCGACCCCTATATCAATGAAATTTTATCAAATGCAAAACCAGAAAAATACTTTGTTTCCACTTTTGATAAAACCGAGTTATACGATCATCGTTACACCTATATCTATGGTGCCTCGATTACTGATTTTAGCAATCACAACCGCACAGTCGGAGGGATCGGGATTGTGTTTGACAGTGAATACCAATTTAAAACTATCCTTGAAGAATCCCTTCACTCTGATAACAACACCTTTGCGGTGTTTACCGATCGTAACAAAATGATCCTCTCAACAACTAATGATACCTATAAAGTAGGTGAAACCTTAACTTTACCAGACGAGCTGTTTACCGTACCGAACGGCAAAACCCGTTCCGAAATCTTAGTTTATGAAAACAGCTATTATTCGATCGGTTGTGCCTGTTCATCCTGTTATCGTGAATATAAAAATTCAGATGGCTATCATAATGATGTCCTTGCCTTTGTTTTTGAAAAAATGGCAGACTATGCAGAAATCACGGTAAGTAAGTCTAATGATAAAGAAATTGAACAATCTGATTTTGCCTTCTCAATGACTAATGAGTATAAAAAGCTGGCCACCTTTATTATCAATGGACAAGCCTATGGTCTGGAGCAATCCTATGTAGTTGAAGCCTTAGAAGCCAGTAAGGCCATTTCTGTCCCAGGTACCAATACGGTTATTCGGGGTGCTGTGGAATTTAATGATCGTTATTATGCCGTGGTGGATGCGCTAGCACTATTTGATAAGAATCAGCCCAGTCGCAACGCCTTACATGTATTGATGCTTCAACTGTCTGACGATGAAATGATCGCTATACAGGTTGAAAAACTGGTAAGTGTTCTTGAAGTTAATACAAATGACATTCAACCCGTAGAAATCTCATCAGCGATTACCGGCATTATCTGTTTAACCGATGGTTCCGAACGGACGATTTTGGAAATGGATCCTCAGATCATTCTTGAAAAGCTGGTTGAAAACCAGGTCGATGAAAATCTGGAAGCCGCACTTCCTTTACTGGAATCAATCGATAGCAATTAAAAATCATTCGTATTAATAAATCAGAACCCGGATCAAACAAAAAGTCCCAGGTGCAAAAAAGTTACAATGCAGCTGGGGCTTTTTAATTATTTTATGTTATATCAATCAGTATATTACGGTCCTCAATCTTAACCGGATAGCTACGATCATCTTCTAATTTAAATTCAAAAAATAAAATCTTCGGTTTCTTTAGACCTTTACCAGTCTTTGCATCATATTTGGCACCATGTCTTGGACAAGTGATGACCCCGTCCTGTAAGTCACCTTTAAATAACGATCCTCCCATATGCGGGCATTTGTTGGAAATAGCATAATATGCACCCGCCACTTTTGTCAGCAAAATGGCTTTGTCGTCCACTTCAACCAGTTTTTTTTCATTCTCTTCAAAATCTTTTATTTCTGCAACTTTTTGAAATCCCATTTTTTCCTCCATTTTTTCAAGTTTTGTTATTTTATTTACCCTTTTACTTAACTTCAAAACAAATCCCTCTGGTCCTTGATTGACAAATTTAAAAATTCTGCCTATAATGGGGTTAAATCATTATGAAACCAACCAGAATCGTCATATTTTGAAATTTTAAGAAGAGGTGATCTTATGTCTGCAAAAAAAGTATTTACGACCGAACAAGCAAAAGAAACGGGTAGAATGCTTGGAATTAGTTGGAACAAATTTGACATTGAACAGTTTCGAATGGGCATGGATGTTGAGCTTGAGCATGGCACGGATAATTCCCGCACAAATGTAACCGGCGATGATCCTTTCGTCACTGGTAAAATTGCCTTGGCTCATTTAAATGAGTTTCCCGATTATTATACCCGTCTTGAAAAAATGGAAGAAGAGGCTGAAGCTTTTTGGGAAGGTAAATAACTAGTTATCCTTCCTGTTGCCAGCACGTTAAAAAGAGCGTCCCAGAACTTAGGGATGCTCTTTTTATGAACTTTGCAACTTATTAAACAAGCCGTTTTGGGACATTTTTAAATCTGATTGTCAAACATACTGCTTAACCCGATCCGAAAATCAAAGTCTTGGAGGACTCATTTCCCAAGGTGCCTTTTTTTGCTCTTTTTCTATAATCTCACTGATTTGGGAAAATATTTCATGGATCCCGCTATCACCTTTTATTTTATGAAGAATCGCTTTCTTCTCATAAAATTCCAGAATCGGCTGTGTTGTTTGATTATAAATATCCAGGCGCTCCAAAATAATTTCTTCCTGGTCATCCGCCCGGTGAATCAATGCGGTTGAGCAAACATCGCAGGTTGCCGATATCTTTGGTGGATTATATTTAATGTGATAACTTTCTCCGCATTTTGGGCAGACCCGTCTCCCTAAGATACGATCGACAATAATTTCTTTGGGGACATCGATTAGAAAAACATAATTGATCTGTTCACTCTTTTTGTTCATAAAAAGATCTAGAGCCTGCGCTTGCTTTTTATCGCGCGGAAATCCATCCAGTAAAAAGCCCTCTTGGCAATCTTCTTTTTCTAATCGTTCCTCCACAAGCGCAATCGTGATACGATCTGGGACAAGCTGCCCTTTGCTGGTATAAGCACTTATTTCTCTTCCTTCTGGCGTTCCCGATGTTATTTTCCCACGGAAAATATCTCCGGTCGAGATATGCGGAATATTAAAACAATCACATATCAATTTCGCCTGCGTTCCTTTTCCACCGCCGGGTGTTCCTAATAAAATAATTTTCAAATAACCAACCTCCAAAATTTGTTGTACTACCTGATAAAATCGACAACGGTAATATTTAAGGCCCGACGATCGGCCAGGCAGATATCAAAGGGTTTTACATTCTCATCACCATTTTTAAATACCCGAATATTCGGGCGCATGCAGTAACTTTCAAAATTGTCAGTCACTACACCCGTCATACCATTGCTTAATTTAACCGAGGTTCCAATCGGGTATGGCGCGATTTTTCTGACAAACAGACTAACGAGATCTGGATCAAATAAGCTTTCAGTTCCGCCCATGATGTACTCGATCGCTTCTGATGGAAGTAACCCTTTTCGGTAAGGCCGATCCGATGTCAGGGCATCATAAACATCGGCGATTGAGATAATTCTTCCATAGAGTGAAATTTCCTCGCCTTTGGCATTATTGGGGTAACCACCACCTGAAAACTTTTCATGATGATCCAAAATACCGGTCTGAGCTCCAACACTTCCTACATATTCATTTGTCAGATATTCAAACCCTAGATAGGAATGCTTTTTCATTTCTGTAAATTCACTATCAGTCAATGGTCCTTGCTTATGGAGAATATACTTCGGAACAAAAACTTTTCCGATGTCATGCAGTAATGCACCAAATCCCAGATTACATAAATCTGTTTTATCAAGGCCTAAAGCAGTCCCAAGGCCAATCGATAAAACCGCTACATTGACCGAATGAAAATAGGTATAGTCATCAAATACTTTCAGATCAACCATATTGAGCATCATTTCTTTGCTTTTAAGAATTGCGTCCACAATCGTTTCAACCTGGTTCTCCATTTTTGTGAATTGTTCTTTTGGGACCGACACGTTATTCTCTTTGCAAATAAATATTTCTTTAATACCATTGACCGTCTTCATTCTCACATTGCTGTTGATCGTGTGTACGATGGGTATATTTACTACCTGTTCTTCTTCGACATACAGGCCACTACATTTATACTTACGAATTTTATTAATTAATGCTGCATCTAAAACAGTTTTTCTTGCCAGAATCAGCTCTCCTTGTTCCCCAAAAAAGTCTGAAACAATAACCATCCCTTCTCGCAAGCAAAATATTGGCACAAATCTCATGGTGTCTTCCTTCCACCGTAAACAATATAAACCACTCCGTTTTGAATGATTTGTTTTTTATTTAGGAACTATTAAAAAGCTAGTTTCTTATTGATTAAAGTTTGTTTCTTTAAATACGATGATAACTTTTTACTTAATCTTTGTCAATCTAAATTTGCAAACGTTTGTTGCCTGAGATAAAGCTAAAACGTCATCATAATCCACCGGACTACAATGACGTTTTAATTCTAATTCTTTCTTAGTTGATTAAATAATCCGACTCGCTGTCCTTAAAACAGGTTGCGAAAAAAGTTACCAATTTCCTCGAAGAAGGTCGATGCTTTCTGAAAAAAACCCTGAGTGCTCTGGCCGGCTTCGACCAATTTAAGAAATGTATCCGGGTCCATATTCAACTCATTAAATTTGTTGACAAGACTCAAAATCTCTTCAATTTGCTGGTCATCCAAAACAGTGTCATATTTGTCTGCGGTCTCAACAATCAGCTCCCGAATTTCATCATCATTCATTGTCTTCGTTTGGGCAATCTCGCTCTTTAAGCTATTAATAATGTTAACTGCATCATCGCCAATGGCATCCTGTAGTTCTCCAACGACCACCACTTCTTCAACTGCCGTCGTTTTTGCTGTTTCATCAAGACGGGTATCGGTTGCCACTTCATAGGCTTTATAAATGCCGGTTAAGGCACCTGTACCGGATACCGGGGTATAGGCTGCGACGATTACTTTCGCATTTTTGATACCGGCCGTTCCCAAAGCTGATTCATACATCTTATCGGTTACCCAATCAATATTATGGGTTTCCAGATCGATTCCTCCCGACGATTTTTCTTGAACATAAACACTGGAAAGGGCCAGCGTTCCAATTTTATCAAGGGATACCAAACCTTCTAAATACTCCCGTTCATCCGCATTGGTTACAACAGTTTCTTCAACATCGCCTCTTTTAATCTTGAAATAGTCATAAACTGTTTTTAGTTGCGCTTCAGTATTATCAGCTCCAATCGCGACACCGGCGCTTTTTGAATCTGCCAGTACGGGACTCACCATTACCATTGATAACACAATCGCTAAAATTCCTGTTATTATTTTCTTTTTCATTCTACACCTCATATCCTTACTGTTTTTTTATAAAGTCAACTTAAAACAGCGGTATAATCATAACAATTAATCCTATTTTTTAACTTAATTTTGTGAACGCACGAGACGAATTACCGAAGTCTCGCAGCTTCAAAAAAAAGAAAAGCCGACTGCTTGCGCAATCGACTTTTTGTTCTAAATAGTGGTGCGAGAAAAGGGATTTGAACCCTCACTGCATTGCTGCAACAGATCCCTCAAACCTGCGTGTCTGCCAGTTCCACCATCCTCGCATAAGTAACAGGTGTTTTGACCCTGTTTTCTTATTATAAAGGAATGAAAGAAAAATATCAACTATTTTTTTATTTTATTTACTAACCCATTCTGTTTTGATATTTATTTAACCAGAAGCTTTCGCCTGGTAAAATAAGCATTCGTTGTGATCAGAAGAGATCAGAAGAGATCAGAAGATCATCCAGACTACCATTGTTCTCAATGATCGTATCAGCCAGATTGATCTTATCCTCGTCAGACATTTGCATCTCAATACGTTTTGTAGCCTGTTCTCTGGTTAGTTTATCTCTTTTCATTATCCGGTTAATGCGAATCTCTTTATCGGACACGACCAGAATTGTTTCATCGACACAATTTTGCAGATTCGTTTCAAAAAGTAGCGGACAATCATAAAAAACTGTCGGGATCCCAGATTTTTTATAAAAAGCGATTTGCGAATCATACAATTTCTTTATTACTGGATGAACAATGGCATTTAGTTTTTTTCTGGCCTGTTCATCATTAGCAATCATTTCTCCTAACAGACTGCGGTTTAGTTCACCGTTTTCTTTGATGACTTCCTGTCCAAAGACTGCAGCTATTTTTATTAAACCGGGACTCCCTCTCTCTACGGCCTGTCTGGCTAATTGATCAGCGTCGATGACAATATAACTAAACCGTTTTTTTAGGATGTCTGTGACAGTGGATTTACCTGAAGCAATCCCACCGGTTACACCTATTACTCTCATCACCGGCTCCTGCTATTTCACATCATACCAGGACATCCCGGTGTTCACATCAACAGTCAGCGGCACAAAAAGCTTAGCCGCTCCTTCCATTTCTTCTTTAATCAGACGTTCTACCCGCTCATGTTCATTTTGAGGGGTATCGATGATTAACTCATCATGCACTTGCAAGATCAATTTGGCTTCCAGACGCTCCACTTTTAAACGGTTATACACCTTGATCATAGCAAGTTTGATAATGTCTGCCGCACTCCCCTGGATGGGCGTATTTAAGGCCATTCTTTCCCCAGCCTGAACCAGCATGGCATTTCTGGAGTTCATTTCCGGAATGTAACGTCTTCTTCCCCAGATGGTGGTGACATATCCTTCTTCTTTGGCTTGGCTCTTGACATTTTCCATATAGGCCTGTACCTTTGGATAGCGGGAAAAGTAACGGTCGATATAATCCTGGGCTTCGTTTCTTGAAATTCCCAAATCTTTCCCGAGACTAAAGGCCTGCTTGCCATAGATCAGGCCAAAATTGATGGCTTTGGCCTGGCCGCGTTGGGTTCTTGTGACCGCATCCAGGGAAACGTTAAAAATCTCCGACGCGGTTCGGGTGTGGATATCCTGTTCTTTTTTAAATGCATCAATCAGATTCTCATCACCGGAAAGATGGGCTAAGACCCGAAGTTCAATCTGAGAATAATCAGCATCCACCAGCATTCGATCGGTCGCCGATGGCACGAATACCCGTCTGATTTCTCGTCCCATTTCGGTTTTTACCGGAATATTCTGTAAATTGGGATTGGAACTGCTAAGTCGTCCGGTTGCTGCCACGGTCTGATTAAAGGTCGAATATATTTTATGGGTTTTGGGCTCAACAAAAGCCATCAAACCCCGACCGTAGGTTGAATCCAACTTCGACAGCATCCGATATTCGATGATTTTTTCAATGATTGGATGAAAGTGGATGAGTTGCTCCAAGACATCAATATTGGTGGAATAGCCTGTTTTAGTCTTCTTTATTACTGGTAGCTTTAATTGTTCAAAAAGAACGGTTCCTAATTGCTTGGGCGAATTAATGTTAAAATTTTCTGTTTCAGCTAACGTATAGATATCACTGGTGAGGCTGGTAAGCTTATTTTCAAATTCGCTGGATAAAACTTCCAGCTGGTCTAAATCAATTTTAAAGCCCAGCTCCTCCATCGACACCATCACTTCCAGCAAAGGCATCTCAATGGTTTTAAACAAGGTCATCATTTTTGTTTCATTGAGTTCTTTTTCCAGAACGGTTTTTAAATCTTTAATGGTTTCACAGTTTTTGATCATATAATCAGCCAGTAACTGCTCATTGAGTTCTTTGGCTTTTTGCATTTTTTTACCTTTTCCAAACATCTCCTCATCATCCCGAAGGGTCCGATTGAGATATTGATAAGCTGCCGATTTTAAATCATATCGCTGATCTCCGGGGCTTAAAAGATAGGTGGCGATATAAGTATCAAACGCTTCGGTGACTTCGAAAATGTCATTTTTATGAAAAATATGGATCAGATTCTTTAAATCCTGACTGATGATCGCCAATGTTTTAATCGTTGGAAGTTTTTTGAGTTTCTCAAAAAATTTCAAGTCATTAACGGCCAAACAATCCAGATAATAAAAACGGTCTGCAATTCCCAGGGCTAAATAAATCTGCGTCTCCTCCCGATGATAATAAATGATCACTTCTTTAGTGTTTTCGAGATCATTAAACAAACCATCCATATCTGAGTCAGTTTTAACCCAGCTAAACGCCACTGATTTTTCAATGGTATCCACTGTTTCGGCGACATCTATTTTTGACAACAACGTATTAAATTCCAATTCTTTGAGCAAGGTGATACTCTCCGGATTAAAAATATTATGAAAGGCCAGTTCTTCAAAATCGCCTTGCCAGGGAACATCCAATTTAATGGTTCCCAGCATTCGGCTCATAAACGCATCCTCTTTTCCGGCGATTATTTTTTCCTTTTGCTTACCTTTTTGCTCGTCGATATGCTCATAGATCCCTTCCAGATTTTTATATTGTTGAACCAGCTTAACTGCTGTTTTTTCGCCGATTCCGGCAATACCGGGAATATTGTCAGATTTGTCTCCCATCAGAGCTTTTAAATCAATCAAATCTTTAGGCGTCAATCCGTACTGGTCTTTGACCCAGGCTTCATCCACCTCTTCCAGTTGGGAGATCCCTTTTTTTGTATACAACACCTTAATTCTCGGTCCAACTAACTGAAAGGCATCCCGATCGCCTGTGATGATTTCTGTATCAATCCCTTTTTCTGACCCAATGCTTGCCAGGGTCCCTATAATATCATCGGCTTCAAAGCCTTCCAACTCGACAATGGCAATATCCATCTTTCTAAGCAACTCTTTTAGAATTGAAAACTGCTCGGCCAGAAGCTCAGGCATATTTAGGCGCCCACCCTTATAGTCGTCATAGGCTAAATGCCTGAAGGTTGGTCCTTTTAAGTCAAAGGCAACGCCTAAATAATCCGGTTGGTATTCCTCTTGAATTTTAACTAATATATTAACAAAGCCATATAAGGCATTTGTCGGTACGCCCTTCGAATTTGACATTTCCCGGATGGCATAAAAGGTCCGGTAAAAAAGACTGTTTCCGTCGATTAAGATACTTTTCATTTGATCTCTCTTTCTATCTTTTTCTGCTTAATTAAACAAATATTATTATACCAAAAGTATCGCGAATTGAACATTGAATAAATCCAAATTCCTCACTTGACAACTATCTTTGTCAGATGTATACTATTAATGACAACTTTATTTGTCGTTTTGACAATTTTATTTGCCAAATTTAAGTTTGGCTTAGGAGGTACAAGCATGGTATTGGAAAATCGTTTAAAAGAATATCGGGCCCGAAACAATCTAAATCAGTCTGATTTGGGAAAGCTGGTCGGTACATCCCGGCAAACCATTAGCCTGATTGAACGCGGCGATTATTCGCCATCTGTTATTTTAGCGTTAAAAATCGCCAAGGTTTTTGGTGCAACTGTTGAAGAACTATTTTTATACAAAGAGGAGTAAACTTATGAAAAAACTAAATTCGACGATCAAATTTTTTATTATCCTGGTTTTATCTGCTTTTATCGGCGGCCTATTGGGAGGTAGTATTGTTTATGGTGAGGCTGCAATCAACAGAAGTCTTAACAGTTTTCAAAATTTTATAATTACTAATAACTTGTTAATCCAGGCGATTCTTCTTGGACTCTGTGCGATTCTTATTTTAATTTTATATTTCTCGGCCAAACTTAAGGTGAAACAATTGGAAGAAAATAATGATATACTCTTTGATCAGATTGACCGTCAGCTGGGATTTCTTGTTCCTTTTATCTCGGTTACCATGATTACCGGATTCTGCCTTTTCGGTATTACCATTGCTAATACCCTTGAAGATTTTGAATTTTTAGGCTTCTTTATCTTTTTGGCAAATACTGCATTCACCTTGATTATGACAGTCCTTACCATAAAATTGACAAAGGTTTTATATCCTGGAAAAAAAGGAAACCCGCTCGACTTTAACTTTGACAAAGAATGGGTTAAAAGCTGTGATGAAGCTGAAAAATTCATTATCTACAAAGCGGCTTATCGATGCTATCAACTCATGAATATTGTTTATTGTGGTGCCGTGACACTTTGTATGCTTACTTCCATTGCTGTTAATATCGGTATCTTTCCCTATTTACTGATTGGATTTTTATGGATAACCCAGACCTTAATTTATGCGATATCAGCCAATCGATTTCAACACGGACAATTAGATAACGGACAATAATTATATTCCAATAGGAGTAATGAAAAAAAACAACCCATCCTTTGAAGTGCAAACTTGCATGTTAATGTCACCCGAGAAGTATTTTTGATAATCTGTAAAGAAGATTAGCAAACCCATCGTTGCTCTCTAATTTTATTACTATTCGATCTCAAAAAAAGTACCGTTCTGATATGTAAACGATCAAAACGGTACTTTTTGTATGAAAGAAAGCTCTGGTTATTCAGTTTATCTCAATTATATTGCAAGCAAATATTTAGTACTTGTAATTACTAAAACGATTCAGAATTTTAAAATGAATAAACTTTTAGTGTTTTATAACTTGATTCAACTTCCCTTGAATCTCATTCATCAGGTAATCAGTATAAGGAATCTCGGTAAAGAGCCGTCCTTTACTATAAGGCTTAAATTCCACCCTGACCGCATCCGGATCTTGGGTGTTTAGAATCTCACCAATGTCAACGTTTTTAAATGCTGGGGTTGTTTCCCCAATAGCCTTTAGAATTTTTCCTGGACAAACTGAGCCAAGATCCTCCGCCAAAATTTCAGCAATTGCCTGAACCATCTTAATATTGTTAATTCCCAACGGATTTTCTACTGACTTTTTCACCTTAAGGAGTCGGCCTTCTGTGTTCACAAAGGTACCGTTCACTTCCGCGAAAGCCAGTGCCGGCAATACCACATCGGCATTCTGGGCAGCCGAACTCAGGTGAGTATCCTGAACCATTAAAAATTCGTATCCGCTTAGATCTGCATTGGGTTCCTCACCGAAGAGCAGCAGCGCTTTCGCCGTTTTTAGAACCGTTGGTGTGTTAACAACCCCCAGCGCTTTTAAACCCCGGCTGTTGTTCTTAACGGCTACTCTGAAAATGCCACTACGTTTACCATCAAATTTGCCAAGGAGTCCGAGGATATCGCCAACCAGGGCCGAAGCTTCTGCGGTGATATACTTATCACCCATAACGACGACCAGGTTTTTAGCATTAACCAGGCCTTCACCAATAATTTGAGCTTCATCACCTATTTCAAAATCCGCAAGCGATGCTTTTAATGTGTCCAAATTTGTCACATCCGCTTTCAGTTTACCATTTTCAAGGACATACCTGGTGATTTCTCCCAGGAATTCAAGATCATCACATTCAGTAATAAACTCATCCGCGATATGATCATAACCACTTTCTAAGTGGTTAATGACAAAAATATTGGCGCCTTTTTTTGATGCCTGAGTCAGTTTATATTTGACAATGGGGTTGTTCACTGGTAACAATCCGAGCACCAGAATGGTATCCGCGGTCACAATTGCATTCATGTCGCCAATTGCATCGTTGCCAGGCAGAACCGTGTCTTCACCCTGTTCCCGATTGGAAAAACTAAAGGTCTCTGCTCGAAGCACCTTAGCCAGTTGAGTCATGTTAAAAATTTCTTCATTTGTATATTTAGGTGATATGCCCATTTTTACGGCATCACTTCCGTATCGAGCAGCAATGCTCTGGGATTTTTTTGCAATCATCACAAAGGCATCGTACCAACTGGATTCTTCCAGTTCACCCTGTTTATTGCGAATCAACGGGGTCGTCAGTCGATTTTCCCACTGCACCAGATTGGTACCGAATCGCCCCCGACCGCACATAACACCTTGATTGATATCCTGGTGGTTTTTCTGCGGAATGGCCTTGATAATGGTATCGCCCTTCGACTCAATGATAATTTGGCAACCGGCCGAACAATAACCGCAGGTCGATTCGGTTTTATCTGTATCCATGGGCACTTGTTTAATGCCAATAAGCCCTTCTCTTAAGGCGCCTGTGGGACAAACAGCAATACATTGTCCACAACTGACGCAGCTTGTATCTTTAAGAGGCTGGCGCAGGGCCGGTTCCACAATGGTCTCAAAACCACGATCCACCAGACCTAACGCTGAAACGCCGATAATATCCTCGCAGACCCGGACGCAAAGGCCGCAGGTAATGCACTTGCTGTTATCCCGAATTACAAAGGGGTGGTCATCCTGGATTTTTGCTTCCGGGTTCTTGCCTTTAAAGCGCTCTGGCTTAACCTCATATTCGTTGGCATAGGCGACCAGCTTACATTCGAAGTAATCCTGACAGCCACATTCAAGACAACGCTTTCCTTCTTCCACCGCTTGAAGCGGGCTGAATCCTTCCACCACTTCCAGAAAATTATCATTACGGGCATCTGGTGCCAGGTGAGTCATCACCGGTCGTTTGTTTTTCTTAATGCTTTCCAAATAGTCCTGATCCACCGATTCACGAATCACAAAGTAGGGTTCATGGTAAGCAATAGCTTCTCCACTTAAGTATCCTTCGATAAAAGGAACCGCTTTTTTGGCATCGCCGACGGCTTTAATGACAATGGAAGCACCGCTGTTAATACAATCTCCACCAGCAAAAACGCCGTCTAAATTCGTTCGGAAGGTTTGTTCATCGGCCAGAACGGTGTTCCATTTGGTCAGTTCCAGGTCATCTAGTCCTTTGGGATTGATCCCCTGGCCGATGGCCAGAATCAATGTATCGACATCAATGATCTCTTCTTCACCGTCGATAGGAACTGGCGATCGACGACCGCTGGCATCCGGTTCTCCCAGGGCCATTTTTTGAAGTCGAATTTTGACGATCTGTCCATCCGTCCCTTTAATAACTTCAATGGGGTTGGTCAAATTTTTAAAGATAACCCCTTCTTCTTCAGCTTCGATAATTTCAATTTCTTCCGCCGGCATTTCTGCTTTGGTTCGACGATAGATATTATAGACTTCTTTGGCACCAAGTCGCAGTGCGGTTCGGCAGGCATCCATGGCGGTGTTGCCACCACCGACGATGGCAACTTTTTCGCCAAGCACAATGGGTTCGTTATTGGCTACCTGTTGCAGCAATTCGATCCCACCGATGACCCCTTTGGCGTCAATGCCTTCACACCGTAGTCCGGAACTCGTCCAGGCACCTAATGCGACATAAACAGCATCGTGGTTTTTACGGATGGTTTCAAAGGGAATATCGACACCGACCCGGGTGTTATTTTTAAAGACAACGCCCATCTCTTTTATCAATTCCACTTCTTCATCCACCACCCCTTTGGGTAATCGATATTCAGGGATTCCATAGCGGAGCATCCCCCCCATTTTGGGCATAGCGTCATAGATGGTAACAGCGTGACCGGATTGAATCAGATAGTAGGCAGCGGTAAGTCCGCCCGGTCCACCACCGATGATCCCGATTGTCTTGCCACTCGCTTTTGCGATTTCGGGCATAAACATGTCATGAGTCATATCGAAGTCAGCGGCAAAACGTTTGAGCCAGGCGATGGCGATGGGTTCATCAACTTCGCCCCGGCGACAGGCCGTTTCGCAAGGATGTGGACAGACCCGGCCAATCGCCCCAGGCAATGGCAATTGTTCTTTGATCAGCTTTAAGGCTTCGGCAAATTCACCATTGGCGATTAAGCCAACATACCCCTGACAGTCAGTGGTGCCGGGACAAGCCCGTTTACAGGGTGCTACACAGTCCCCAATATGTTTTGAGAGCAACAGCTCCAGATTGGTTTTTCGGGATTCAATGACCCGGGGGGTCTTCGTGTTTACCACCATATTATCGGTGATTTCGGTGGCACAGGCTTTTAAAATTTTGGGGATGCCAGCAACCTCTACGACACAGAGTCCGCAGGACCCATAAATCTCCAGGCGTTCGTCATAGCATAGGGTGGGAATATCTATTGCATTTTCCCGGGCTACTTCTAAAATGGTTTGTCCCGGACGACCGGTTACTTCTTTTCCATCGATGTTCATTTTATATTGTTTCATTCTCCCACTCCTTTCTAGTCAATGATGACAGAATCAAATTTACAGACAGAGAAGCATTTGCCACACTTGATACAAATGTCCTGACTGATTTCATGCACTTTTTTCTTCTCGCCGGTAATCGCATCCACAGGGCAATTCTTCTTACAGGCCCCACAACCGACACATTTTTCTTTATCAATCGTATAGGTCAATAGCGGCTTGCAGCTTTTAGCGGTGCATTTTTTATGATAAATATGATCTTCATATTCGTTTCGGAAATATTTGATGGTGGTTAACACCGGGTTAGGCGCTGTCTGACCCAAACCACACATGGAACCATCCTTAATCTTATAACAAAGTTCTTCTAGCAGTTCGATGTCACCGTCCAGACCCTCGCCCTGAGTAATTCGATTGAGGATTTCCAGCATTCTTGTGGTACCAACCCGACAGTAAGTGCATTTACCACAGGACTCTTTACAGGTGAAGTCGAGGAAAAACCGGGCCATGTCGACCATACAGGTGTTTTCATCCATAACCACCATCCCACCGGAGCCCATGATCGCGCCGGTTTTAGTGATTTCAGCGTAGTCGATCTGGGTATCAAGGAGACTCGCCGGGATACATCCTCCGGATGGTCCTCCCATTTGAACGGCTTTAAAGGCGATATCTGCTTTAATCCCCCCACCAATCTCGTAAATAACATCTCTTAAGGTTAGTCCCATGGGAATCTCTACCAAGCCACCCCGTTTAACTTTGCCCGTTAAAGCAAAAACCTTAGTCCCTTTGCTCTCAGCAGTACCCAAAGCCGCGTAGGCTTCGCCACCGTTTCTAAAAATCCAGGGAACATTGGCAAAGGTTTCGACGTTATTGATATTGGTTGGCGCATTCCAGTAGCCTTTCTGGGCCGGGAAGGGCGGTTTTAATCGGGGCATGCCGCGTTCGCCTTCTAATGAAGCAATCAGCGCCGTTTCTTCACCACAGACAAAGGCACCGGCACCGGCTTTGATACGCAGATCAAAGTCGAATCCGGTTTCAAAGATGTCATTACCCAAAAAACCATTTTCCCGTGCCTGATCAATGGCTTTTTGTAAACGTACAATCGCCAGGGGATACTCAGCCCGGACGTAGATAACCCCTTCATTGGCGCCAATGGCTTTAGCACCGATTAGCATTCCTTCGATCAAAGCATGGGGATCACTTTCAAGAACAGATCGGTCCATGAAAGCACCGGGATCGCCTTCGTCGGCATTACAGACCATGTACTTGGTTTTTCCGGGTGATTTTCTAGCGGCGTCCCATTTGAACCAGGTCGGAAATCCGGCACCGCCCCGACCTTTTAAACCCGCTATTTTAACAGTTTCAATAATCTCTTCCGGGGATAGTTCAGTGAGACATTTTTTAGCAGCTAGGTAACCATCTACCGCCTGATAGTCTTCAATCCGCTCGGGATCGATGATGCCGGAGTTACGCAAAACAATCCGCTTTTGTTTTCCGATCATGGTAAGATCAGAATCCGAGATCTGCAAATCTTTCAGCTCATCCTCGCCCAGCACATAATCCTCAACAATTCGTCGGGCATCGGCAGTTGTAACATTAACAAAGGTTAGTTTTTTACCGTCCTCAGTAATCAGGTCAACAATTGGTTCCAAGTAACAAGTACCAATACACCCCGTTTGTTCAATGGTCAAGTCCAGGTTTTTTTCAGCAAGGATGGCTTCAAAAGCAGTCTGCACCTTGTGTGCTCCGGCAGCAATCCCGCAGCTACCAGCTCCAATTACAATTTTCATGCTGTCACCTCCTGCGCAAGCTGTTCTGCTCCGTTGGCACCGCTGCTGGCATTTTCTTTTAGCTCAGCCAGAATGCGGGTTACCTTTTCTTTGGTCAGTTGTCCATAGGTATCATCATTGATCATCATCACCGGAGATAAGCTGCAGCACCCCAGACAAGCGACGTTGTTGAGGGTAAACAGACCATCTGCTGTGGTCTCACCTTCATTGATCTCCAGGTAATCCATCACCGCTTCTTCTACCAGTTTGGACCCGTTGACATGACAGGCAGTTCCCTGGCATAGCATGATCAGGTATTTTCCTACCGGTTCAAACCTAAACTGGGTATAAAAAGTAGCTACCCCGTAAACTTTAGCAATGCTGGTATTGGTTTCCACCGCAATATGACGCATCAGAGCAACCGATAAAAAGCCGTACAGTTCCTGAGCTTTCTGCATGATGGTGATCAGACTTCCGGGGATGTCGGCGTAGTGGTCCAAAACCGGATCCAGTTCCTCAAAAGGCTTTGGTTGATCTCCATGACAACCACAGCTACATCCATGTTCATGTTTTTCTTGATTCATGTAAAACTCCTTTCGGGTTCAATTAATAATTGGCATCAGCAAACACTAATGCTAGTAATAAACGTTTTTTTTAACATACTCCCTACGGACTAAAAAAAATACAGATTTGAAGACGATTCGCCTTAAGGAGTGTCCATGGTTAGTTTACCATATTTACCAATAGTTAAAAGCAAAAAAGAAAATTTTCTATTAAATTAATTCTCTGGTTACGGTTTCATAATAAACAACTGGTTCGTGCGGTAAAAATTTCAAGCGGGTCACCCGTTCCCGAGCACAATTTTTTATCAGCTTGTGCATCGGTACGAATCACCCGCAATTGTAATTCTATCAGTATTATTTTGTTATCTTTAGTATTTTTTTGTTAACTAAATTTCTAAAGCCGATGTTCCATAAAAAGCGCATTCATAGATTTTTTTCACATCTTCCGGGGATGACTGTCTGGGGTTCGTCAATGTGCAGGGATCTCCAAAAGCATTTTTACTCATTCTGTCAATCACTTCAAGGTATTCTTTTTCATTGATTTCAACTTCATCAACTTCTTTTAGCGTCAATGGAATGTTTAAACGTTTATTTAAATCTTGAATAGCGACCGTTAAGTTTTCAATTCCTAATTGTTTTTCCAATTCTTCAACTTTATTGGTTGCTTTTCGATTGTAATCAATAATATATGGCATTAATATCGCATTTGCAAGGCCGTAAGGCCGTAAGGCCGTGGGTAATTCCAAATTCACCACCAATTTTATGTGCCAGACTATGAATAAGACCAAGTGAAGCATTTGTAAAGGCCATCCCGGCAAGTGCTGAGGCATTATGCATATCTTCTCTGGCTTTAATATCATTGGGTTGTTTAAACGCCACTGGCAATTGTTTTAATACCAGCCGAATCGCTTCATAAGCTAATGGATCTGTAAAACTTGTGGCTTCTGTTGAGACCCAAGCTTCCACAGCATGAGCCAATACGTCCATGCCCGTATTGGCTGTAATATGAGCTGGCATTTTCGAGGGAATGACAGCATCTAGTAAAGCGATGTCTGGCGTCATTTCATACGATACCAAGGGGTATTTTATATGGTTTTTAGTGTCGGTAATCACTGAAAAGGCGGTAATTTCTGAGGCCGTTCCGCTGGTTGAAGGCACTGCGATAAATTTTGCCTTTGTTCTAAGCTTTGGAAACTTTCCAGCAACCAGATCTTCAAAAACAGTGTCCGGATATTCATAGTATACCCACATGATTTTAGCCGCATCTAATGCTGATCCACCACCAATGGCAACGATCCAGTCCGGACCAAATTCTGCCATTTCCTGGCCCCCACGAACGACTGTTTCAATTGATGGATTTGGCTCAACGCCATCAACAATAGACACTTCCATGCCTGCTTTTTCGAGCTGTGCTTTTGCTTCATCCAGGAATCCATTCTTTCTCATTGAGCTGCCACCAGTGACAAGTGTCGCTCTTTTACCTTCAAGCCCCGCTAAATATGAAAGTGCTCCTTCCCCAAATACGATGTCTTTTGGAACTCTAAACCAATTTAATCCCATTTTGTTTCCTCCTTATAATTTTTTTAATCCATTATCCCTAAATCTTACCACTACTTTGTTGACATATTCTAATCGTCATTTTCGTTTAAACAATCATTGGCTAATCTAATCCAGGATTGGATACGTCTGTAAAGCACATTCCCTTTAGAATAACCACCTGCCAGCCTATTCGTATAATCGATTACATCTTTAAGTCTCGTCACATTTAAACTGTGCACCGCAAGTTCACCTCTTCCTCCTTAATTTCATGGTAACACCGATTTTATCATTTTTCAATGAAACCTTTACCATCAATACATATCTATTTTGTTGTTGTTCTATATCATATTTAATATCCCTCTTAACTCGGTCCTGAATAACTTACACTTACTTCTTCTTAATGACTTCTTCAGCTGCCTTTTCGTGTTCCTATACCTTATTAATGGGGCACACCAAAAACCGATGGCCGCCATCCACGTTTTAACGATTAAAATTTGCGCACTTAAAAAGACCCTTGAAAAAATGTCTTCAAAGGGTCTTTGTTTTATTAATAAGGTTTATGTTTTATTAAGATCTCACAAATGTTGACTATTTAGACCGAAAGAATCTTTCCGCCCCGCTGCAAACCAGTATCTCCAGATCGGACGAACTCTAAAATACCATAGGGTTCAACCATTTCAAAGAAGCCTTCAATTTTATATCGGGTACCGGTAATTTCAATGACCAGACTTTCTCTGGATACATCAACAATATTGGCCCGGAACATATTGGCAATCTCGACAATCTGAGAACGGGTGGTGTCATCTGCCTTCACCTTAATAAAAACCAACTCTCGAATAATGGAATCATCGGGTTTAAGTTCAATAACCGTAATCACATCAATGAGTTTATTTAATTGTTTCTTTATTTGGGTTAGAATTTGATCGTCTCCGGTAACAGTAATGGTAATCCGGGAAAGCTCGGCATTCTCGGTAGTACCTACTGTCAAGCTGTCAATATTATAACCGCGTCGTGCAAAAAGCCCTGAAATGCGGCTTAATACACCAAAATTATTTTCTACCAGTAATGATAAACAGGTTTTTTTCTCCATAACCATTCTCCCTATATTCTTATGAAATCCGGATGAACCTGGCATTGAATCAAGGTCGGGCCCTGGTGTTTAATCGCTTCCGGTAGCACCTTGTTAAAGTCGACGTTTTTATCAACCTTATAATTTTTTATACCATAGGCTTCAGCCAGCTTCATAAAATCAACGTCAAAATTAATATCCGTTCCGCTATAATGTCCTTTTCCATAGTTATCAAACTGTAGCTGCCGTACCATCCCCAGCTTGGAATTGGTAATCAGAATGATATTAACATTTAACTGATGTTCAGCAATGACTCCCAGTTCACCCATACTCATCTGGAAACTGCCATCACCGCAGACGATGAAAATTTCCTTAGGCTTGTCTAGGGTTGCGAAAGACGCACCGCAGGCTGCTGGAATACTGTAGCCCATCGTCCCTAATCCACCAGAAGTATAGTATTTTCGGTTTTTAATAATCTGGTAATACAAGGCCGACCAGATCTGATTTAATCCCACATCACCGACAACCGTCGCGTCATCCGCGGTCATTTCAGACATATCCTTAAATAGTATTTTTGGATTGATCAGATCGCTACAAGGAGGATCGGCATCATAAACGAGCGGATTTTCACTGCGAATGTTTTCGATTTCAGCAAGCCAGGCGTTATGTTCTACTAAGGTATCTTTTTGAATCAGCTCCGATAAAACAGTCTTTGCATCCCCAACAATCGGAATATTTGTTTCCATGTTTTTGCCAATTTCCGCTGGATCGATATCAATATGAACAAAATCGGTGTCTTTTTCAAATTTAGTCAGATGGGATGTGGCCCGGTTGGACATTCGGGCACCAATATTAATGATTAAATCGGCACCGTTCATTACAACATTGGAATACTTATAGCCGTGGCTACCGACAATACCACAGTATAGTGGATGATCTTCCGGAAACGCACCAATCCCCATCAGTGAGGTAATTACCGGAATCTTGTTTTTCTCAGCAAAAGCAAGCAGTTCCTTTTGAGCCTTTCCCAGCACAACGCCACCACCAGCATAAATAACTGGTTTTTCCGCTTCTTTAATCTTTTTGATGGCTCGTTTAATCTGTCCGCTGTGGCCGTTTAAATTGGGTTTATACCCCATAATGTCAACCTTGTCACAAGTCAGCCCGGTTTTAACATTTTCAAGCTGAACATCTCTGGGAATATCGATCAAAACTGGCCCGGGACGACCTGTTGACGCGATGTGAAAAGCTTCTCTAATAATTCTCGGAATGTCCGCCGCACTCTGAACAAGATAACTATGTTTTGTAAAGGGAGCGGTTGCACCAGTGATATCTGCCTCCTGAAAGGCGTCTGTTCCGATCAGCGCCCGATCCACCTGGCCGGTGATGGCGACAATTGGAATTGAATCAAGGTAAGCGGTTGCAATACCTGTTACCAGATTAGTTGCACCAGGTCCGGATGTTGCTAAACATACGCCAACACGCCCAGATTCTCTGGCATATCCACTCGCATAATGGGGTGCTGTCTGTTCGTTGCGCACTAAAATATGCTTTACCGGAGATGTTCTGAATGCTTCATAGAGAGGCAGCAAGGCACCTCCCGGATAACCAAACACATACTCAACATTTTCTCGTTCGAGACATTTTAAAATTAATTTTGATGCTAACAGTGGAATCACTCCCTTTTTAAGTATTTCAAAATATCATATTAAAATTTACGTATTTTGTCAATGCTTTTTTCTCTTTAAAGAGAAGATATTTTGGACAAAAGCAAATGAAAGTTAGTCTTTATAAATTGTTAATTTTCCCAGGAGTGGCGTTTTGACTGAAATAGCGCCGACCGGGCACATTTCCTGACAACAGTAACAGCGTATACAACGGCTGTAAAAATACAACGGATATTTTCTGCGCTTGCGATTAACAATGCGGATGGCTTTTTTCTCAACCGGACAGCTCGCTTCGCAGATGCCACAACCGATGCACTTTTCCTTATCAACCACCGGCTTTTGAATAATAAAATCCTGTATCGGTTTAAAAAACGAAAGGGTCGATGGTTCACCTTCATGGACAGGAATCCGAACCACATCAAAGTCAGGCTTATAAAATTTTTCGAGGGGTTCTCCCAACATTTCAATGTTTTCTTCGGTCCAGTAGCCCAGCTCCATTTCTTCACCATAGGTAATGGTTGGGATAAAGGTGGGATCCAGATTGATCATTCTGGCAAAAGTCGCATCTAAAGCAACGGGATCGTCAGATACAAGCAACACCTTCATGGGAACGGGTTTTCCCGATGCCGGCCCATTACCTTCCATGGCAACAATTCCATCCATCACAAAAAGCCTCAGCTTTGGGATCAGATAGCGATTCAAATCTACCAACATTTTTGAAAAAATTCTGACATTCGGATAATGGGCATGGGACATCCCTTTATTTAATCCGTAGACGCAACCGAATTGGTTTTTGATCGCCCCGGTGATCCGGGTCAGGCCATGGGTTTTCATTTTTGAAAGACTGATGATGGCATCGCTCTCTAAAACCCCCTGGGCGATATCAAATTTCTTGGTTCCGATGCCAAGCAGGAAATCCATCTGCTGACCGCTACTGAAATCTTTTAAGGGTACCTCATACTGCGCCGCAATGGCCGCGAGACCGCTTTCTTTCGCAGCTCCGGCGGGAGAACCAAAGCCAGGCGAATCGCCATAGAAAAGGCGGTTGTAATCTGCCTCTTGTAGCAATCGGATCATCGCTTCAAATACTGCTGGATGTGTGGTAACCGCAGCGTCTGGCGTTTTTCCTCTGAGTAGATTGGGTTTGAGCAAAATCCGCTCTTGCCTGTTTACGAATTGTTCAATCCCGCCAAGAAGTTCCACAGCTGACTTTAGTTTTTCATAAACCAGTTCATTGTCATAGGATTCACACCCCATAATAACGACCCGGGATTTTTTATTTTCCATTTTTCTCAATGCCTCTTTCTGTTATCCTGATTTTTTTCTCTTTTAATAATTTACCCACCGCACGCTTAAAAGAACTCTTACTCATATTAAATTCTTTTTTTATTATAAATGCATCGGTTTTATCATTATACGGCAAGAAACCTTGACTTTCGTTTAACTTTGTCAGAATAACAACAGCATCTTTAGGTATTTCTTTATAAGCTTTTTTATTGGGACTCAAGACCAGTTTTCCGTCGTTTCGGATTTCGGATACCCGGGCATGGATTTTTTCCCCGCAATGTATGTCTGAATTTGCATCTTTGATCAGAATTAAGCCGTGATACAGATTATCAATAGCCACAAAAGCACCAATTTCCGGATTAATCTGATACACATAGCCTTCAATCCAATCCCCCAATTTGTAGGGCCCACCGACTTTCAGTAGGGGATAGATTTTCATGGTCGCACATAAGCGGTCACTTTTATCGGCATACAGATTAACCAGGTAGTCTCGGCCTTTTTGCACCTTGACGGTTTGCTCATTGTAAGGAAGTAAAAGATCTTTCTCCAGTCCCCACTCCAAAAAAGCGCCTACTTTGGTAACATCTGCAACCTTAAGCACTGCAAATGAGCCTAATTGGATTTTCGGTTCTCGAGTCGTTGAAATCAGACGATCCTTAGAATCCCGGTAAATAAATACGTCGATTTGATCACCAGCTTTAGCATTCTTTTGCACTTCTTTTTCTGGCAACAAGACCACGTCGGTTGTATCAAATCCATCCGATAAATATGCTCCAATGGGCGTTATCCGTTCAATTGTCAATGTTTGTACTTTTCCTATTTCAATCATTTTTTCACCTCTTATACTTTAGTAGTTAGGCATAAAAAAGGCCGTGTTCATCACACAACCCCTGACATACCAATTATTTCATATTTTTTAATTCACGCCGATTCTGTTCAATTTGATCGTTTAATTCTTTTAACTGTATCTGAAAACTATAGAGTAGCTTATCAGCATAGTTTTGCGTGCCTGTTTTTAAAGCCTTCGCACTTGTGTTTGCGTTTCGCATAATCTCATTAGCATTAGCGGTCGCGGTTTTTGTTATTTCATTGGTGTCAATTAATTCTCTAAGTCGCTTTTCAGCCTCAGCTTTGATATGGTCAGCTTCACTTTGGGCTGCAAAAATAATTTTTTTCCGCTCGGCAACAATTTTTTTTGCTTCTGCCAGTTCTTCTGGCAGTGAATCCCTGATTTCATCAATAATTTCGATCACTTCTTCAGGATTTACTAACGCTTTTGATGAAAAAGGAAGCGTGTTTCCTTTTTCCACGACTTCTTCTAATTCTGCTAATAAGTCAAGTACCCTCATTTCATACATCCTTCCTCATACTTCTTTTGTATCGCTTTCTCTACACTTTTTGGTAAAAAATCAGATACGTCGCCCTGATATTTAACAAGTTCCTTTACCAACGTCGAGCTTAAATACGAATGTTTATTACTTGTTATCATAAAAAATGTTTCAATCTCATTATCAAGATGCTTATTGGTTAATGCCATTTGAAATTCATATTCAAAATCCAAAAAAGCCCGAAGCCCCTTGACAATGATATTGGTTTTTCTCATTCTGACATAATCGATCAGAAGTCCGTCATAAAAATCAACCTCAACGTTTTCGATTCCAGAAAGAACATTTTTAATCAACGCGACCCGTTCTTCACAGGTAAAAAGATAATTTTTGCTGCTGTTAACCATCACACAAACGATCACCTTATCGAATATTTTTGCTGCTCTTTCAATCATGTCAAGATGACCTTTGGTTATGGGATCAAAACTCCCGGGGTAAACTGCAATTTTTGTGTTCATAATTCTCCCTAGAATAATAACTAATTGTCGTGATACCATACTTTTTTGATTTGTAACACGTTAATTTATTTTTTACTAATGGCATTATAACAGATTTTTCTGTTTCTATCACTAATTTTCCATTTTCAGTCAGAATTTCTTTTTCAGAAATCATTTCAAGTAATTGGTAAATCTCATCGACCTGACAGTAAGGAGGATCCATAAAGATAATGTCACACTGGACCTGATCGCGGGTCAGCATTTCCACCCCACTGCGGGCAGACTGATTAAATACCCGGGACCGGTCTTCATAACCCAACAGATCAATGTTTTTTTTTGTTGTTTTTATACTTTCACTGGAGCAATCAAAAAAATACCCCAACGCCACGCCGCGACTCAACGCTTCCAGACCCATCGCCCCCGTACCCGAAAACAAGTCCACAAATACGGCTGCTTCTCTAATTTCATTCTGGAGACTATTGAAAATTGCCCCTTTGATTTTGTCTGCTGTTGGTCGGATCGTATCACCAGTGATCGTCACCAATTTTTTTCCACGCTTCTCCCCGGCAATTATTCGCATTTTTCCTCCTAGTTAAATGATATATCTGCTATCTCAATATAAAATGATTTTAATACGTCGTGTTGAAAGGTCATCATTTCCTGACTGGTAGATTCAAAAATAACCTCGGCGATCTCTTTTGTTCGTTTAATCAAGACCAGTTCCTGGGTGGGATCAAGTAAACCCAATTTGGGCAAGCCGTGCTGTTTAAACCCAAAATAATCTCCTGGTCCCCGCAATTTAAAATCCTCGTCGGCAATCTTTCGTCCGTCACGATTGTTTACAATCACCTTCATCCGGGCCAGGGTATCTTCGCTTTTAGAATTGGTGACCAGAAAGCAAAAAGACTGATGATTTCCCCGCCCCACCCGACCACGCAGCTGATGGAGTTGGGATAGCCCAAATCGTTCGGCACTGAGAATAATCATTGTACTAACGTTAGGCACGTCAATACCAACCTCAATAATACTGGTTGCCACCAGACAATCGATCTGACCCTGATTAAATGCCTGAATGATCGCTTCTTTAGTCTCACTTTTTAGACGACCATGAAGGCATGCCATTCGATATTTCGGATCAATTTTTTGTAGTAATTCCAAATACACCGATTCCGTATCGCGAACCTCTAGAAGCTCATCTGATGCCTCGATAAATGGACATATCACAAAGGTCTGCCGACCTTTTGACATTTGCTCCTCGACAAAGCCCAGAATTTTATACAGTGACGCTTCATTATAGCAGTAGGTTTTAATCGGTTTTCGGCCTTTGGGCAGTTCATCGATATAAGAAACCGACAAATCTCCGTACAGGATCAAAGCCAGGGTTCTCGGGATTGGCGTAGCACTCATAACCATGGTGTGGGGCTTTCTACCTTTTAATGCTAACTGACTCCGCTGCTTTACCCCAAAACGATGTTGTTCGTCGGTGATCACCAACCCCAGGTTATAGTATTCCACCGACTGTTGAATCAGCGCGTGGGTGCCGATAATTACCGATACTGCTCCCTTTGCTACCCGCTCAAGAATTTCGCGCTTCTCTTTGGCTTTGAGACTTCCGGTTACCACTTCCACAGTAATGCCGGCGTTTTTTAAAAGGTCAGCAAAGTTACGACCATGCTGCATAGCCAATATCTCAGTTGGAGCCATGTACGCTGTCTGATAGCCATTTTGTGCCATCAGACAGGCCGCAATCACCGCAATAACGGTTTTACCAGATCCCACATCACCTTGAACCAGCCGATTCATGACCTGGCCGCTTTTTAAATCAGCAATCATGTCACCAATTACTGAGCGCTGACTGGCAGTCAGATCATATGGCAAGCTGCCAATAAAGGGCTCTAAACCGGCAAACAGATTAATGTCAATATCCGAGTACCTTTTTTCCCGGGCCCCGGCCATGATCCCCATATTTATTTTTAGTGCTTCATTGAATTTGAGCCGGTCAATCCCCCGAACAACATCTTCAGGCTTTTTCGGAAAATGAATCGCCTTTAAAGCACTTTTCATATCCAGCAATTTTTCAGAGGAGCGGATTTCCGCCGGCATCGCGTCAGGCACCTCAAGTTCGGCCGTAAAGAGTTGACTCAAGGTTTTGGGTATAACGCTACCGGGAAGCCCCTGAATCTTGCGATACACTGGTGTCAACTCAAAGAAATTACCCGGATGATTGGCACTCACAAACTGCGGATTAGTGATCTTTATATCCCCATGGTTTTTTTTCACCTTGCCATAGAAATAATAATCCTGATTCTCCTGGAAGGACCCTTTTAAATAGGGTTGATTAAAAAACACCGCCGCGATTTTTTTTTCTTCCCATAGTAGCGGCACTGAAAAAATCGATAGATTTCCCCGTATTCGATTGAGCCGACCACGATCTAGAATAGTCGCTTTAATCGAAATTTCCTGATCCTCATAAACTTGTGCCGAACTCCCAAAGACGTTTCGATCAATGTATCTTCTGGGATAATATGACAGCAGATCACCCACTGATTTAATTCCGGCCTTCTCCAGGGCTTCACGCCGCTTGGGTCCGACTCCTTTTATTTTTTCCAGTGAATCTTCCCATTTCATCATTTTTCCTCATATTTATCTTGTACTGGCCCGATTTAAGACTACTCCACTGACACGATATAATAATACAGGGGTTGTCCACCGTAATGCATTTCTACATCGCATTCTTCAAAACGATCGGCCAGTTCCTCAGCCAGTGCATTCGCGTCGTCTTCGGAAACATCTTTTCCGTAATAAATCGAGATCAGCTCGCTATCCGCGTTTACCATATCACTGAGCAGTTCTTTGGTAACGTCCTCAATATTTTTCCCGGTGAACTTTATTTCGCCCCCGCTAATCCCGATAACATTGGATTTCTTGATTTTTAAGCCATTGATTTTTGTATCTCTGACGGCATAGGTTACTTCCCCAGTAGCGACTTGTTTAATCGCTTCTGACATGGCCGAAGCATTCGCTGCGGCGGCTGTTTCAGGAGAAAACGCCAACATCGCAGCGATACATTGGGGAATATTTTTTGATGTGATGACGTGAACCTGCTTATCCGATATTTCGCTGGCTTGCTTGGCGGCCATAATAATATTGCTGTTGTTGGGAAAAATAAAAATGGTTTGGGCATTCAGTTTATCCACTTCGTTCAAAAAATCCTGGGTGCTGGGGTTCATCGTCTGACCGCCGGCAATAACCCGAGTTACCCCAAGGTCTTTAAAGAGCTTGGTTAGTCCCTCTCCAGGTGAAACAGCAATAAACCCATAGGGTATTAAGGTGTCATCTGCTTTTTTTCCCTTGGCCGCAAATTGTTCCCGCATGTTGTCAATTTTAATTCGGATTAAGCCCCCGAGACTTCCAGCCCGCTCCAATGCCAGGCCTGGATTGTCGGTATGCAGATGGACCTTAACGATCGCATCATCCTTGACGACGACGACGCTGTCTCCAAGCGTATTTAAATACGTTCTTAATTCTCCTTCATCCACTTCTTCAGCTTCTTTAATAATAAACTCAGTACAATAGCCAAAGGTAATATCTTCTGGTTTCATATGCGAGTCATCGACAAACTTGTCCAGATTACTTGGCTTAATCTCCAGCTCCACACCCAATTCTTCGTTTAACAGGGCTTTTAATGCTCCTTCGACAATACAAATAAGGCCCTGTCCCCCTGCATCAACTACACCCGCTTCTTTTAACACCGGAAGTAAATCCGGAGTTTTTTTAAGGGTGACCTTACCGTGAGCAATGACATCCGTCATAAAGTTTTCCAGGTTGTCGTAAGTTGAGTATTTCGCCATGGCAAACTCGCCCATTTCCCGAGCAACGGTAAGAATTGTGCCTTCGGTGGGTTTCATGACGGCCTTATAAGCGACATCTGACGCCAGTTTTAAAGCACCAGCCAGTGATGGGATATCCAGGTCTTCCCGGGCTTTGCAGCCTTCTGCAAAGCCTCTTAACAATTGTGAAAGAATGACCCCCGAATTTCCTCGTGCACCAATCAAGGCCCCTGACGAGGCTGATTTGGCCACACTATAGACATTCAATTTTTCTATTTTATCAAATTCAGAAACCGAATGACTAAAGGTAAGCGACATATTTGTTCCAGTATCACCATCCGGCACCGGAAAAACATTGAGTTCATCCACTATTCGTTTATTGATTTCTAAATTTTTAGCCCCATAACGAAACATTTTTATGAGCATTTCACCGTCAATTGTCTGGGTTTTCATTCTGTCCTCCATCTACACACGCACGCTGACTACATTTACAGAAATACGTTTTACTTTTAGTGATGTTTCTTTTTCAACTCGATATTTTACATTGGATATGATATTTTCAGCGACAACTGAAATTTTAATCGCATACTCGACAATGACATACAAATCAATCACTAATCGATCATCTTCGATGATTACACCGACACCTTTATTGGCCTGATCACCTGAAAGAATTTCAATCAAGCCGTCTTTTCCCCGTTTATGTGCCATTCCGACCAGACCATAGCACTCCATCGCAGCGTTTCCGGCAATATCTGCAATTGCTTTTCGGGTAATATCAATATATCCTAATTCACTATTTACTTTCATAAAATTGCTCCTTCTTTTGTTATTTATCTATTTTACATAATAATTCCACTTAAGTCAAAATTTCTGTTGCTTTATTTTTTATTTTCATGATATAATACACCTTGTTTTATAAAAGGTAAGCGTAAGGGAGGTTATGTCATGGCTAAAGAATGTTTTGTATGTAAAAAAACCGTTGTTAGTGGCAACCAGGTTAGTCATTCAAATAAACACAATAAACGAGTTTGGAAACCCAATTTGCAAAGAATTAAAGTTGTAATTGAAGGTACACCACAACGAATTAGTGTTTGTACACGTTGTTTGAGATCCGGTAAAGTCGAAAGAGCTTAGGCTCTTTTATCTTCGGAACAATAGTTGAAGAGTCTTTAATGAGACTCTTTTTTCTTGTGTCAAAGCAAAATGCCAAACGAGCACACTGCTCGTCTGGCAGCTGTTTGACAGCGATCTAATTTCCACGCTGCTTAACATCTTACTGTTTGTACATTCTTCTCACTTTTTTAATCTTTCGGAATAACCATCAACAGCGTTCCCTTTTTTAAAATGATCTGCTGAGTGCTTTTATTTGTCACATTGCTGATGCCATACGGTTTGTCCATGACCATTTGTCCTGCAGTGATGGGATACTCAAATCCGGTAATCGTCAGCTCCTCGACATCGCCATCAATTGGCAATAACGAAATAATCGTACCGATCGGAAAGTGAAATTCTGTTGTTCTACCAATTAAGCGAATGCGATTATTTTCATTAACTATTTCAGCTTCAATTCCAACATCCATAAAGCGCTTCAGCAAATAGATATTGGCAAGGCTATGATCCATCCGGGAACCCAGGCCACCAAGGATAACAACCTCACTTGCCCCTTTTTCTATCGCATGAGAAATTGCCAACTCAGTATCTGTTTCATCTTTTTTAGGCGGATACGACGCATACCTGGTTTCTTTATAAAATGCTTTTGTTTCCGCCGTAATCGAATCCATATCCCCAATGATAATATCAGGGTAAATGTTTAGTTCTCTGGCGTAATTCGCTCCACCATCAGCACAGATCAGATAATCTGCCTTGATTTTATTTACATAATTCGCGTAAAAAACTTTATTATGATACTCACCATTTGTAAAAATGATCGCTTTCATCAGTATTGATCCTTTTTTATTTCATCCAATAAACTTAAATAATGTTCGTATCGAACGGCACTGATTTTTCCCGCCGCAACAGCTTCTTTTACATCACAGCCTGGCTCTTCTTTGTGGAGACAGCTTTTAAATCGGCATTCCCCGCGGGAGAATTCTGGAAAGTACTCCCGCAATTCTTCCGGTTTGATCATTTCCGAAATCTGGTAAGATGAAAACCCAGGGGTGTCTAACAAGAAACCACCGTTTTTAGTTTCTAACAATTCCACATGACGGGTCGTATGTTTCCCTCTTTTTAATTTCTGACTCAGGGTGCCGGTCTCCATGGTTTGGTCTGCACATAAGTAATTTGCCATGGTCGATTTACCAACTCCTGACGGGCCGGCCATAAAAGCTGTTTTACCGCCTATTTCGCCGATAATCTCATCCATGGTGCCGGTATCATTGTGACTGAAAAAAAACAGTTTATACGGCGTTTTTTCGTAGATTTCTTTAATCGCCGTTTCGTCCACAGAACTTGTCAAATCTCTTTTAGTAAAGCAGACAACCGGTGTAACATTTTGAATCTCCGAACTAATTAATAGCATATCAAGAAGTAATAAATTCGGTTTGGGATGTGTCATTGAAAACACAATCAGGCCAATATCAACATTGGCCACAGGGGGTCTGATAAAGATGTTTTTTCGCGGGAGAATCGATTCGATCATCCATTCTCCAGGGTTATCGGATTGAATCATCACTTCATCACCAACGGTTGGTATGATTTTCTGGTGCCTTAAGACACCTCTTGCCTTACACTCCAACACCTCATGGCCGTGATTTGTTTTAACATAATAGAATCCGCCAATGCCCTTAATAATTTTTCCCGTTACCTGTTCGTTTGATATCAATCTAATCCTCCTTGCGCAACTTTTCTCTCTTCTGATATCGCTACATCTGAAAATTAAATACGGGTCTGTATAATCAATTGAAACATTGTTCCAGTCGAACCTTTCATGGAAATGTACGAATTGAATGCTTAATTGTTATATAAACCCGTAGTATCAGTTCAGTTTTAATCAACCAATTATTTATCTTTAAAAATCAATATAGCCCGTTCCAACGCTGGATCCATCAATAAATACCTCATAGGTTTCGCGATCAATACCCTCGACATTGACTGAAAAGACGTCGTCAGACAGATTTGTTCCTTCATAAATTACCGTTTCGGTATTATCTGCCGCAGTTAAAACAACTCTAACCTTAACCGATTTTGCTGGAGTCGTTTGAATATACTCACTTAAATCAATGGTCAATTTCTGCGTCGATTTCTTCCCGCTGCTGATAACAATCGCTACATTTGATCCGTTAGCAACCTGATTCCCATCGGTGGGAGACTGTTTCATAACCATTCCTTTGGTATAATCACCACTGGTTTCATAGCTAATTGTTCCAACTGTCAACCCCGCCTTCGTAATGGTATTTTTAGCATCGGCTTCCGTTTGACCAATTACACTTGGTACAGTGACTAGATTTTCGCCCTTACTTACGTAAATCGTAACCTTCGTTCCTTCATTGGCCGTCGTATTTGCGTTGGGATTCATTTGAAAAACAATGTCCGCATTATAATCGCTGTTGAACTCTCTCTTTATCTCACCAACCACAAAATTAGCCGCTTCAATTGCTTTTATTGCCTCTGTTTCACTCATCCCGATAACGGTCGGGATATTTCCGGTCTTGACTCCTTTGCTGACTGTTACCTTGACTGTTTTCCCACTTTGCAATTCCTTGCCGCTTTCCGGATTCTGAGTAATGATCAATCCCGCTTCTACTTCTGCATTATAAACTTCTTTTTCAATTTCCAGAACCAGATTTAATTTCTCCAGCGTGGTTTTCGCTTCTGTGGTCGTTTTCCCCGTTATATTCGGGACATCAACAGTTTTTCCTGAAAAGAAGGCATATGCCATAGCACTTATAGCCAGAATGCCCACAACAGCCAACACTGAAAGAAGCACCATCTTACGCTTCTTTTTTCTAGCTGCCGTTTCTTTTGGTGTTTCATAATAATATTCGTCATCATCCTCATCATCATCCGGATTAATCGTCGCATGACTGCCAGTGTTCTCAACATGAAAAAGTCCTTCTCGAATGATGTGGGTGTCATTACTCAGATGATTGCCATCACCTGCCCCAACACTTAAGTTTTCTAACAGTGCTTCAAGATCTTCCATAAGTTCATCGGTATTCTGATAGCGCTCGTCCGGTTTTTTTTGAGTCAGCTTGATGACAATCTGATTAACGCGTTCTGGTATTTTGGGCTCCAGCAACTTGGGTGGGACAATCTCTTCCTGAATGTGTTTGATCGCAATGGTGACGGTATTTTCTTCGTCAAAAGGAAGCTTTCCCGTTAACAGCTCATAATATAAAATCCCCAATGAATAGAGATCCGATCGCTCATCCACAAATCCACCCTTGGCTTGTTCCGGCGAAATATAGTGAACCGAACCCATCGTTTGATTGGTCATGGTGACCGTTGAACTGGTAATCGCCCGGGCGATTCCAAAGTCTGCAACCTTGGGAACCAGATCCCGAGTCAAGAGAATATTATGTGGTTTAATATCCCGATGAATAATTTTGTTCTCATGAGCACACCGCAGAGCATTTGATATATCCATTACAAAGCGGGTGGCCTCAATATAATCAAGGCGTCCTTTTCTCATTAAGTATTGTTTCAGGGTAATCCCATCGACATATTCCATGATAATGTAGTAAATATTATCCTGAACGCCAACGTCATAGACGCCGACAATATTAGGATGAGATAGACAGGCGACAGCTTGAGATTCCCGATCAAATTTTTTAATAAACTGTTCATTTTCAGTATACTCTTCACGTAGCACTTTAACTGCCACATAACGATTCAGTTTTAAATCCCGAGCTTTATAAACATAGGCCATCCCACCTCGTCCAATTAATTCCACAATCTCATAACGTTTTCCTAAGGTTCTACTTAGCATTTGGCACCCCTTCCAGAGGCTTAAATAGGACAACGGTGATATTGTCCTTGCCTCCGTTTATGTTTGCCAGATCGATGAGTTTTTTTGCTGCATCTTCCAGACTATTTTCCAAAATAACGGTCTTCATATCCTGGTCGCAAACCATATTAAAAAGACCATCCGAACAGATCATATAGATTGCTTCCGGATTGATCTCATAACGATAAAAATCAACATTCACTGAGTTATCGGTTCCCAGAGCCCGGGTAATTACATTTTTCTGGGGATGTATTTCTGCTTCCTCTTGGGTTATTTTTCCTTCATCAACCAGGATTTGAACAAGTGAGTGGTCTTTCGTCAGGCGGATAATTGCATCCTCTGTAATACTGTAGGTTCGGCTGTCGCCGACATGACAAATACACAAATAATTTCCATCAACGATACACATGGTCAGGGTTGTTGCCATACCCAAACGTGCGGGCTCATCGTCACCATTTTTTTTAAGTTCTAAATTAATGGCTTTTACAAAAGACATCATCTCTTCGGGATCAAAATAATTTTTAATTCCCGATAAATTATTCTTAATAAAATCGACCGCTGTTTTACTTGCTATTTCACCGCTGCGATGCCCTCCCAGTCCATCTGCCACTGCAAAAACATAAGAAAGACGATCAACATTTTTTATGGTTGCTGCCAAGTAGGCATCTTGATTTACCTTTCTCAGTGATCCAACATTGGATCCATAGGCACATTTCATACACTCACCTTATCCTCATATCTTTTTTTTCGAAGCTGACCACATGCAGCGTCAATTTCTCTTCCCATTTTTCGCCTCAACGTAACATTAATGCCGTATTTTTCCAGCTCCCCAAGGAAGTATTTTAATCGGGGACTCTCTTTATAATCCGTTTCCTGGATCTCATTTAAACCAATCAGATTCAAATGGTTTTGACTTCCTTTTAACAGTTTGATCAATCCCACGATATCTTCATCACGATCATTATAACCGTCGACTAGGGCATACTCATAGGTAATGCGTCTTCCGGTTTTTTTGAAATATGATTTACAGGCCGCCATCAATGGCTCAAACTCATAGCGACTTGCGATTGGCATCAACACTTTTCGTTGCTCTGAAAAAACAGAATGCAGCGATATGGCAAGATTAATCTGCAAATTTTCATCCGCTAAAGCTTCGATCCCCGGAATAATTCCACAGGTGGAAAGACTGATCTTACGTTGACCGATTCCAAAGCCCGTATTGGCAATACGAATAAACTTGATCACTTCATCATAATTATCAAGCGGTTCGCCAATCCCCATGATGACAACATTAGAAATTCGCATATTTTCTTCTTTTTCTACTAAATAAATCTGATCCAATATTTCTCCGGCGCTTAAATCTCTGATTTTACCGCCCCTTGTGGAGGCACAGAATTTACACCCCATGTTACATCCAACCTGTGTTGACACACATAACGAAGCGCCATGTTCATAGTGCATTAACACAGCTTCAATGTATTGACCATCTTTTTGCTCAATTAAATATTTTTTTGTACCATCATGATGATCTTCCTGCTTGGTTTGAATGCTACCATGAAATAATTCATATTTTTTTGATAACTTTTCTCTTAAACCGCAGGAAAAATTGGTCATCTCACTAAAGTTTTCACATTTTTTCTCATAGAGCCATTGATACAATTGTTGCCCACGATACCTGGCTTCACCAAGGCCGATCATGAGTCCTTCACACTCACTGATGTCTTTGCCAAAAATATTTTCCTTCATGTTTTACTCCTATACTATCAGAGAAGCATTACACTAAACGGGATGCTTTACATAGATTGTATTATTATATCAAAACAATTGAACAAATTCAATTTTTTCAAAATTCTTTTTCTCTGGTTATTGTTTATCAAAGCCCGCCCGTTACAAAACCAGCCTTGCTATTTTTTTAATAAACACATAAAAAAACTGTCGCAGCCATCGATTAGAGGGCTGGTATAGGTATAGTCATTGCCTTTGTTATCGGGAATGATCTGCAGTCGGGGAAATTTAACCAAAAGCTTTTTTATTTGATTTTCATTTTCATCTTTGTTAACGGTGCAGGTTGAATAAAGCAGCTCACCACCGGGTTTTAGATAGCGGACGGCATTTTCAAGTAAGATCGCCTGCATCTTTACCAATGCTTTGCGGCCTTCTTTGGTACTATGATATTTTATCTCCGGTTTTCGTCTGATTACCCCAAGACCTGTACAGGGAGCGTCCAATAGAATTTTATCAAATGAGGCTTCATCGGCTTGCGAAAAATCACAGCCATCCTGATCTTCAAGACTGATATTTGTACAACCCAGCCGCTGCATGCTTTGTTTGATAAGCTCCAGACGACTGGCGTATACATCCCGACCAATGATCTGTCCCTGATTTTTTATCATCTGACTCAGATAGGTTGTTTTCCCGCCCGGTGCCGCACACATGTCCAAAACCCGATCCCCCGGTTTGGGATTTAACCGCTCGACCGTCAGCATCGCGGCCTGATCCTGAATTAGAAAATGGCCATCTCGGTATAAATGAAAATTTTCAATGTTACTCTCAAAAATCCCCAGGTTAGTCAGGTGGATGGCATTGGGCGACAAGGTTCCGGGTATTACATCGACCCCGGCACCCTGAAAGTCTTTAATCAATTGATCTTGTGATGTTTTCAAAGTGTTACAGCGCACCGTAAATGGCGGTTTTTCATTTAACAGGGGAATGATTGCCTCGGCTTTTTCCACACCAAAAACTTCATAATACTTATGGACAATCCACAGTGGCACCGAATAGCGTATTGACAATGCTTCCTTTTCATTTCCCCAGTTCTCAAATTTAAATTCTTTTCCATCACTTTCAATTTTTCGCATAATGTTTCGCAGTACACCATTAATGAATCCTTTAGCCTGCGGCTGAAGCTCTGCGGCCAAATTGACTGATTCATTGACAATCGCATAATTGGGAATCTTATCCAAAAAATAGAGTTGATAGATGGCTATTCTTAATATCTCACTAACCTCTTTGTGCAACTTATTTACGGGTCGACTACTTTGCTGTTTGATTAGATAATCCAAATAAATCTGATTTTGAAGACAGCCATAAACAATATTTAAGTAAAGGCGACGGTCTTCGTCTTTAATGACAAGGCATTGCAAGGTTCTTTTGATTTCCAGATTGGAGTAGGCTCCATCATAGTCAATTTTCAGTAGTGTTTCTAAGGCAATTTTTCGAATATTTTTCAATCTCTTGAACCTCTTAATACGAGTAACCGAATCAATGTTAACAAAGCCATTAGCGCAGCCGCAACATAAGTGAGCGCCGCTGCTCTTAAAACCTTTTTAACACCAACTTCTTCTCCCGGCTGCAAGAGATTATTGTCAACGAGTGCAGTAATGGCACGCTTGCTGGCATTAAATTCCACCGGTAAGGTAACGATTGTGAAAAAGAGACTAAATGAAAAGAGAATGATTCCCAGATTCATAAACGTCACTCCCCAACCAGAGGTTTGTCCAAATAAAAGCCCGATAAAAAAAAGTGGCCAGGCTAAATTTGAGGCAAAACCAGTGATGGGCACAATAAAACCTCTAAACCGCAACGGCCAATAGCCTTCCTTGTCTTGAATTGCATGACCCGTTTCGTGAGCGGCAATCCCGACTGCTGCGACGCTTGCCTGTTGTCCTACTCCGGAAGACAAGCGCATGATTTTATGCCTTGGGTCGTAGTGATCGGTTAAATTTCCTGCCACGTTTTCAATATTGATGCTATTTAATCCATTAGCGTTTAACAGTAGACGGGCTGCGTCTGCCCCAGTCATCCCATTTTTAGTTGGCACCCTGCTATAGGTTTTGTAAGCGCTGCTTACCTGGTGCTGAGCATAGGCCGCAAAAATGATTCCCGGAACAAGTATCAGCATCGTCCAATAATACTCTAAAAAAAACATTGCATATCCTCCTTTATTTTTTAAAATCTTAGCATCGTTTCCTAAAGAACTGCTTAGACTAGTTTAAAACTGTTCCAGTCTCCATTTTTTTCCCGCGTAAAAAAACAGTGGTTTCCATCCGCTTTTTACCTGGTGCTTGCACGGAACCAATCTTTAAAGCGCCATCCCGGGTTTTCACCGCTAGTCCGCTGCGATCACTGGCGATAACAATGGTTCCCGGTTTTTCTAGCCCTTCCCAGGCGATAATCTCAGGAAGAAAGCATTTTATTTTTTGATCCCGATAAACCGCATGTGCCCCTGGCACAGGATCCGTACCGTTAATCAAAAATAGTATCTCTCGACTGCTTTTTGTCCAATTGATATGACCGGTATCTTTAAGTATTTTCTGGGCATAGGTGGCCAAGGCATCATTTTGGGGCTCCGGCGTCAGCGATCCTTCAATCAGATTTTTTACCGTTTCAATAAGTAAAGCTGCGCCTAAAACTGATAGATCACGATAGAGGCTAAAAAAAGTTGTGGTCTCCGTAATTGGACATTCCGCCTTTGCCAGCATATCTCCGGTATCCATACCTTCGGCCATTTGCATAATGGTAACACCTGTTTTTGCTCTTCCGTCGATGATCGCCCATTGAATTGGTGCGGCGCCCCGATATTCCGGCAATAACGAGCCGTGGATATTTAAGGCGCCATAGACTGGTATCGCTAAGATTTCTTTAGATAGGATCTGTCCATAGGCCGCAACGATAAAAATATCCGCGGCAAAACGCTTTAATTGGTCAATGAATTGAGGTTCCTTAATGTTTTCAGGTTGTAAAACCGGGATTCCCAGCTCTAATGCTTTGGTTTTTAACGGAAGCATTTCAATTTTTTTACCTCTTTTGTTGGGTCGATCCGGCTGACAAATTGCTGCGACGACCTCATATCTGGCGGCTATCAAACTTTCCAGCGCAGGAACACCGAAATCGGTTGTTCCCATAAATATCACCTTAATATTTTTCATTTTTCAACTCGATCAATAAATAAAATTCCATCGAGGTGATCAAGTTCGTGGCAAACTGCTCTTGCCAGCAGATCTGAACAGAAAAGTTGAAAAACAGTGCCTTCCAGATCGGTTGCTTCAACAACTAATGATTGTGGTCGTTTGACTATCCCCGACTGTCCCGGAAGACTGAGGCAAGCTTCTTCATCTTCTTCTTCACCTTCAGTAGAAATGATAGTCGGATTAATAAAGGTCATGGGTCCATCCCCTACATCGATAACAAACAGCCGTTTTAAAATACCGACTTGGGGGGCAGCCAAACCAACCCCATCGGCTTCTCCCATGGTTTCCACCATATCGTCATTTAATATTTTTATTTTTTCATCGATTGCTTCGATAACCCGGGACTTTTTTCTAAGAATTGGGTCCTCATCAATTCTGATTTGTCGAATTGCCATTTTATCCTCCTGATTCATTGAGTCTTTTATAAATCTATATGAACAGATACCTTCGATTTTAACGCTTCTATTATACCAAGCTTAATGATTTTTGGCATTAAATTTTGAAAAACCTCTGCCTTTAATGTCTTGAGCACAATTTGATAGGTAATGTTTCCACCTTTAGTTGCTCCGACTCGCACCGGCTTGTAAACTGTATGCCCATCGCCAAACATTTTTAATTCATTTTTTATGGCAACGTACAACGAAAACGCATCGTTTTCCGCTTCTTTTTCATTCTTTTGAAAAACACTAAAACTAACCATGTTAACAATTGGCGGGTATTTCATCAGTTGACGATAGCGTATTTCACCCCGGTAAAACTCCTGGAAGTTTTCATTCTTGATGGAATAAATTGTTTCATTTTCAGGCTCATGGGTTTGAATCAGTCCCTTTGTTGTACCATCCATGGCTTTTACAAAAAAACGACTGTATGTCTGATAGACTGTTTCTGACGCCTGATAGTTCCCCTGATTAAGATCGCGATCAATCAAAACAGCGGCAGCAACACCAACATTGGTAAAATTAAAGTGTTTGATGATAACCTGGGTTCCAATTAATATATCGATCTCACCGTCGCTGATCGCCCGATTCATTTTTTTTATTTCAGTACGATTCATCGCCCCCTGGACAATTCCAATTCGCGCGTCTGGTAAAACTTTACTAAGATACTCTTCTAACTGATCGAGCCCAAAACCCATGTGTCTAATTTTTTCGCTGTTACATTTCGGACACTTTATTGGAACCGCTTTTTTGTAGCCGCAGTAATGACAATGCAATGAATGATCCTGATTGAAGTATTTTAAAGCGACGCCACATTGGGGGCATTTCTCAACATGGCCACAGTTACGGCATAAAACACTGTTGGCATAACCCTTATTATTAATAAATAAAACACCCATGCGTTTATGTAATAAGCTGGTTGTCAAATATTTAACCAGGGTTCGGCTTAAAATACCCATGTTTCCCTGGTGCATTTCCTTTTGCATATCAACAATTTCAATGGCCTGTCGAAGCTTCTGTTCGACACCAATTTGGATCTTGGCGATCTCATTTTTTTCGATTTGGTACCAAGTCGCCACCCGTGGCGTATCATCCGCGATAAGATAAGTTGCACCCATTAACGCACTCACTTTTTTAGCAATATCGGCGATATGAAACCGCGGTGTTGAGATACTGATATGTGACGGGTCGTGGTCATCATCAATAATGATCAGACCCAGATTTTGGTATGGTAAGAACAGGGCCGTTCGCACACCAATGACCACTTTAAGTTCCCCATCGCGTACTCGCCGATACAGATCTGTGCGTTCTTTTGGGGTGAGCTGCCCATGAAAAACCCCTACTAGGTCACCAAAGTACTTGTAAAACATTTCCATTCGCGAAAACGTCATATTGACTTCCGGAAAGATAACGACAGCCGACTTCCCGGATTTTAGCTGGTCTTCAATTGCTTTGAAAAACAGTCGATATTTGCTGGTCCCATCAAACACATGAAAAAAAACACCTGATTTCGCTTTCGTCAGTTCCAGGTACCGCTTGTAATTAAGCTGCTCATGAGCTGTTAAAACAACTGATCGTCTTTGCTTTTCAAATCGAGATGAATTGTGTGCGTTTTGATGAGGTGAAGCCTCATATTCAATCACATAATTTTTTAAGATCAATGGGTTTAGGCTTTTTTTAAATTGTGCCGATAGCATTTTTAGATCTGCTGCCATCATATCATTATTTTGCAGACTTTTTAGTAGTTCAAGTTGCTTTTTGCCCATCCTTTTATTGCTGTCAATGGCTTCGCGTCCAAGATCAGTTAGGTGATAGCTTATTTCTCCCACAGTTTCTGCGGCAGTGGGATCACTCAGAATTCTCCATCTTTTTTTTGCAGCGAGTATTTTTCTCTCAACCAACTCAACCAAAATAACTCGGTCTTCCGGTTTTACTTTTTTTTGTCGAAGGGTCTTTTGATCTTTTGGATAATAATGCTCCAAAAACCAATTTTCTTTCAAATTCAGGTCAAAACTGCCCAGGTTTTTGTAATAATAGGTCTCATCTTTAACTTGTATTGACATCGTAAAATAAGAAAGGGCTTCATAAAATAAAGAACAATAGGTGGTCTTCATCCAAAGACACAATTCTATTTGTTCTTTATTTAAAATTGGTTGACTATCAATAATTTCCGTAATTTCTTTGATTCTACCGGTAAAATTAGTTGTTTCTTTAATTGATATAATAAACCCTTCAACCCGCCGATTTCCGATCCCGAACTGTACAACAACACGTATTCCTGCTTCAATGACTGATTCTAGCTGTTGAGGAATACGATAGTCATAGGGATGATCGATACGTTTGTTGGTCTGGTTTAAAAAAACTTCGGCAATTTTCACAGTCAGTTAATCCTATTCTGCTAATAATGCTGTGTCCTGATTATCAGCGGCCTTTAAAGAACTCAAATCCTCATCCGGTTCATGAACTTTATGTACACAATGGATCATTTCTTCCGAAATCTCATTGGTTGCGATTGTAACCGGATTATCGATTTTTATTTTCACCAATGGCTCATCACCTTCTACTATTTCTCTCGCCCGTTTAGCTGTTGCCAATACTAATGAATATTTATTGTCCGCTAATTTAATTAAGTCATTTAATGCAGGATATCGCATTGTTACCTCCCAAGTATATCTTCAATTTTATTTTTTAGTCTCTCAGTTCGGCATTTTTCAGCCGTTATGATACTTTGTACCCGTTGTGCCGCATCGCCCAGATCATCGTTGATGACGATATAACTGTAATCATCGGCATTCTTCATTTCTTCATAGGCGCAATTTAAACGCATATCCATTTGTTCTTTACTTTCCGTTCCCCGCTCTTCAATTCGCCGTTTCAATTCCTGCATCGATGGCGGAACAATAAAAATGTAAATACCTTCTTTATAGTTGGTTCGAACCTTAGCTGCGCCTTGGATATCAATTTCCAGAATGACATCAAATCCAGATTCCAATAGATCTTCCACATAATCTTTAGGTGTTCCATAGTAGTTTTCATAAACTGTTGCGTATTCCAGATACTGTCCTTGCTTAATTCTTTCTTCAAAAGCGGCCTTAGAAATATAAAAATAATCTCGCCCATGCTTCTCACTGTTTCTTGGCTGTCTCGTGGTTTCAGAAATTGACAGCCTGAGATCTGGGTTCTTTCGACAAATAATTTTACATACACTACCCTTACCGGCGCAGGAGGGTCCTGATATTACAATGAGAATACCCTTTTCTCGTTCGAAAAAAGATTCTGTTAAATGTTCTTTTTTTAATTCCTGGTTTACTACTGGACAATCACTCATAGATTTATTTAACACCCCTACTCAATATTTTGTATTTGTTCTCTAATTTTTTCGATCTCACTTTTAACATCAACAACACTATTAGCAATCGCTAAATCGCTGGCTTTTGATCCAATGGTATTGATCTCACGGTTTACCTCCTGGATCAGAAAATCCAATTTTCTGCCAACCGGTTCAGTTTCTTCGACCATACCTTCCAACCGATCCAAATGGCTTTGCAGACGGGTTAATTCTTCGTCGATGTTTAACTTGTCGGTCATCACAGCGACTGACAACATCAGCTTTTAAGGCACTTCCTTCACGTTCACGACTGGCATCAACTTCTTCAAGGGCCTTTATTAAAATCGGCTGAATTTTTAGCCAGATGCTCTCATAGTCATCGATATCTTCTTCAATTATAATGACATCTGGAAATTTAGAAATTAAGGATAAACTCAGGTCATCCCCTATCATTGAATCAAGTCGACGAATTTCATTTAATACTGAAATGTAATTTTTAGCAAGATCACGATTAAAGACAATTCGACGATTCTTGATCCCGAATTCCGAATATTTTATAAATATCTCGATTCGTCCTCTGGCAATACTTTGCGAAACTGTATTTCGGATTTTTTCTTCGATTGGATTAAGGGTTTTGGGAATTTTAACAAAAAAATCTCTGAATCGATGATTAATTGTTTTTATTTCTATTGAACAATCAAATTCCTCATCACGATAATCTTTTCGCCCGAAGCCTGTCATACTTTTCATGATGTTTCTCCATTTCCATACACCTAGTAAATTTCAGCATATTTAAAAATCAAACTCATATCCTGGCCACTGCTTTTCTTGTAATTTATGCATTATTTAAACAAAAGATTATTAAACACTATGGCACAATTTTTATCATAGTTGTTTAATCAATACACTATATCTAATCCTTATAAAAATGTCAACGATTCCCTACTCATTAAACACTAAATAGATTTTGGTTACACTTTACTTAATCAATTCTTATTTCTTGATTTTAAAAACCCTTTTATATCGGTGAATAACATGATAAAATCATCCTATCACGATCTGACTACTTGAAAGGAGCATTTTTATATGGCTTATGATGGCGTAACCCTGTATCACTTAATCGAAGAATTTAAACCCCTCTTAATTGGAGGTCGAATACGAAAAATTTATCAACCGGAGCTCGATGAAATCCGGCTTTTAGTTAACCATGGAAATCAAAAACACCATCTCTTACTTTCTGCCAACACCGGCAATCCCCGCGCCTATTTGACAGAAAAAATGAAAGAAAACCCCAGTGCGCCGCCAAGTTTTTGCATGGTATTGAGGAAATATATTCTCAATGGTACTATTGTTGCGATTACCCAGCATGAAACTGATCGCGTCATGGAATTATCTATTTCATCCAAAAATGATTTCAATGAAACGGTTGTCCGAAAATTACTGGTTGAAATAATGGGTCGAAACAGCAATATTATCCTGGTTGATGAATCCATGAAAATTCTCGATTCGATGAAAAAAGTAGGTTCGACTTCCAGTCGTTACCGTCAAATTCTGCCGGGACGAGATTACGTTTATCCTCCGGAGAATAATCGCCATGGATTTACTGGAATTGACGAGAAACATTTTTATGAACTCTTAACCAATCATCGCAACTTGTCAGTAGAAAAATTTTTTATTCAGGCGTTTCTCGGTATCAGTCCCAACATCGCTAAAGAGATTGCCTTCCGCAGCGGTGTCGACCCCCATTCTAATGGATCCGATCTCACCAAAAAGCAAACGCAATTTTTATATGCAGGATTTGCTCAGGTTGTTAACGAAATAGAACAACACGCTGTCCCTGTGATTCTCTATCTGGGGCGGAAAATGGTCGATTTTTCGACCGTTGACCTCCACTATTTACGGGCCGATCATCGCAGTGAGACATATCCGTCTATTTCAAAAATGCTTGAAGCCTATTACTTTAAACGGGATAAAGCGCTACGCTTCAAAACTCGGGCGGCCAATCTTAGTCAGCAGCTTGATCTTCTGGTCAAAAAAAATATTAAAAAGCTGGCCAACCTCCAACAGGATGTGGAGGCCTCCCACAAAAGCGAAAAATTTAAACTTTACGGCGATTTAATCACCGCCAATATTTATGCCATCCAAAAAGGTCAGGAAATTGCGACTCTGATTAACTACTACGATCCCGACTGTCAAACCCTCGATATCCCGTTAAAAGTCAATCGTACCCCGGCTCAAAACGCCCAACACTACTATAAAAAGTACAACAAAAGCAAAATTGCACTAAAACATCTCGTTGGTTATATTTTAGAAACTGAAGAAAAAGTCTATTATTTGGAGAGCTTGGTCAACAGTTTAAACCAGTCCACTGAGTTAGCCGAACTGGATGAGATCCGCCATGAATTTCTCCATTCTGAATTTAACAAAAAGGCGCTTTCGAAAGAAGATAAGAAAAAACAGGTTCCTTCAAAACCCTTGCATTATATTTCATCCGAAGGCTTCCATATTTTTGTTGGTAAAAACAATTACCAGAATGATTTCATATCCACTAAAATGGGCAAAAACGAAGACTGTTGGCTTCATGTCAAAGATGCTCCTGGTTCCCATGTACTGATTGTGGCTGGTGGACGCTTCATCACTGAAAAGACACTACTGGAAGCTGGCAATTTGGCGGCATGGTATAGCAAGTCAAAAGGTTCAAGCAATGTCGCCGTTGATTACCTTGAGTTTAGGTACCTCAAAAAACCCAGTAAAGCCAAACCGGGCATGGTTATCTTTACCCATCAAAACACCATGTATGTAACTCCAACTCAGGAAGCTATTGAATCAATGGACGTTTTTGTCGATTCGGTTTAGCTTATTTTAGATTCTTTAATACCAATTTAAACGCTTCTGGAAGCGGTGTTCTAAAAACTAAACGTTCACCCGTTCGAGGATGTGTAAAACCCAGAGTATGAGCATGGAGACATTGACCTTCCGTCTTAAAGGGGTTGTTCTTGTCTCCCTTCCCGTACAATGGATCTCCTACCAACGGATGGCCGATTTTTTCCATGTGTACTCGGATTTGATGCGTCCGGCCGGTTTCCAGCTGAAAACGCAGGAGGGTATACTGGGCATACCGCTTAACAACTTCAAAATGCGTAATCGCTGATTTTGAGTTTTTTTCCACCACCGCCATTTTTATTCTGAGCTGTTGATGTCTGCCAATGGGCATGTCCACCGTACCGCGATGGGGCTTAACACTTCCTTTTACCAGACCGTAATAGCGTCTGAGGATACTATGCGCCTTAAGCTGCTCTGATAAGCTGTGGTGTGCTACATCATTTTTTGCGATCATCAATAAGCCAGAGGTATCCTTATCAATCCGGTGAATAATCCCCGGTCGCATTACCCCGTTAATATTCGATAAGTTCTTGGTGTGAAAAAGCAATCCGTTAACAAGGGTTCCACTGCTGTTTCCGGGAGCAGGGTGAACGACCATTCCCTGGGGCTTATTAACAATGATCACATCGTCATCTTCATAGATGATGTCAAGTGGTATGTCTTGAGCTTGCATATGACATGGGACCGGATCTGGAATCGTTAAGGTGATGTTTTCTCCTGATTTAACATGATAACTTGCTTTCTTTTTCTCTCCATTAACCAAGACATCTCCAGCCGTGATCAATCGCTTAATATATTCTCTTGAATAATCTCCTGGCAGCGCGCAGCAAAAATGATCCAGTCGCTGCTCTGTCTCTTCTGGTACGCAATATTCAATTCGCTGTTTAGTCATAAAGCACGCTCCCCTTTTTTATCATATGTATCGATCCACTTCTAAACGAATATTTCCTTTTTTAGTTCGCTCATCCATACTGATTATTTTCGCCTTACCTTTGCCGCGTAGTGAAAGAACATCGCCGGGGTTCAGTCGAAAATCATTTTTACTAATCTCTGTATAATTCACCCGCACCTTACCCTGCTTAATAAAAACAAGACTGTTCTGTCTGGAAAACCCCCATATTTTATTAATAATCCCATCAAGTCGGTTCGAAGCCACAACCACCGAGATCCGCTTGAAGTTCTTTTCAACGCTCTGGATCTGCTGATAATCTTTAATCTCTTTTTTTATTTCTCTACCTTTTACCTGATTGAAATTAATCCATAAAAAATCCCGTAGTCGTTGATGCGCAATGATCTGCACCTTCTCCTCGCCGACATCGATATCACCAATGCTCTCACGGGTTATTCCCAGATGCATGAGTTCCCCGAGCACATTACGATGATCTAAAGGGATTGTTTTATTAAACGCAATGGCAAAAATTGGCCATTCTAGGTCATCTGAGCATACATAATCCGGATAGATACAGAGCATTTTTCGTTCAGCATCCGGATGTCCTCCAAAAAATAGATAAGGGACACCACTTTTTTTAATGGTGTCCTCAATTTTCTTTTGAAAAACTTCATCATAAAAATCAAAGAATCGGGGTTCGAAATTTTTCTCACAGGCATCAATGATGCGTGATAATAAAAAAACATCTTTTTTTTCGGTCATAAGACATCCCTTCAACATTTACGTATGAATTTAATTTAAAATATAAGCATAATCAACATTTTATAAAGCGGAAACAACACCATTTGCAAGATTAGTATTGCTGCAAACGCCGACAAATCCAATGAGCCGATGACTGCAAATCGTCGCAACGGTGATAAAATAGGTTCGGTTAAACCATAAATCGTCTTAACGACAATATTATCCGGATTTGGTCTTATCCAACTAAAAACAATGTTAATAATAATTAGAAATGTTACCAATCTTAATAATAAGTAACCCGCCTGAATGAGAATCCCCTGAATCATAGACGTCCTATTCCATATCCTCATCCCACTCTAAAATAGGGGCATTGAAATCCAAATCATCTTGCTGAGGATTGGTCAAAACAGCGACAGCTTTAGGCGCTAAAATGAATACATTATCGGCTATTTTATTGATCGATCCATCTAATGCAAATAAAGCCCCACTTAAAAAATCAAATATTTTTCGTCCGTTTTCATAATCGGTATTTTTTAAATTCAGTACCACAGTCTTATTGTTGCGAATCTTATTACAAATACTTGGAGCATCTTTAAAAACCTCAGGCTCTAATACTAAAACTTCTGGCCCATCGTCAAGGGATAATTCATTTCGTCTTGAAGGAATCGTCTTTTTTGCCTTTGGCGCACTGAAGGCACTTTTCGAATCATCGGTGTCATCATCGTAAACATCTTCCTCATAAATTTCGTCATATCCATCCTCATTATCCACTTCCATGCCAAAAACCTTAATAATTTTATCCTTAAATTTTTCTGCTGCCATTGTATATCTCCTAACTAACTAAATATTTTGCGTCCAACTCGTATCATATTGGAGCCTTCTTCTATTGCAATGGTATAATCATCAGTCATTCCCATGGATAGGTAATTCATTTTAATTACCTCACCCCAAGATTCCTCTTTTATTCTATCATAAATTCGTTTTAATTCCATAAAAATCTCACGAATTTTTTCATTATTTTGGGTTAATGGTCCCATTGCCATCAGTCCTTTGACTCTGACAAACTGACAACTGGGTATCACTTCTAATACCGCATTTAGATTTTCAGCAAGAATTCCTGACTTACTGTCTTCCCGAGCCAAATTTAATTGGAGCAAAACGTCCGTAACAATGCCCTGCTTTTTACTTTCCTTTTCGATTACATTCACTAATTCAATTGAATCAACTGAATGGATCAAAAATGTTTTTCCAATCAGATACTTTACCTTATTTTTTTGCAAATGACCAATGAAATGCCATCGCGAACGATCCCCAATAACCTCATATTTTTTGAGGAAATCCTGAACCCTGCTTTCACCAAGGTCATGGATACCCGCATCCAGTACCGCCATGGTATCTTCGATACTTTGATATTTGGAAACAGCCACAAGGGTAACATGATCCGGTATCTCTGATTGTATTTGTTTAATATTTTCTGAAATCACAGTTTTCCCATCCTTATGGATAAATACTAATACGCATACCACTACTTAGCTTTGGATTATCCACCGTTTTAAGAATCGCGTTACCACCATTATATTTTTCTACCACAACTGGCAATGACTCATTGAAATACCCCTTAGTCACTGTGTTGATCATCGTTTCTTCATCTTTTTTATAAACAGCACTTTTGGGTATTTCATAGGCACTATAGTCCTGAATGTAGACCTCGGTTTTACCAATTACGACCTTTGCAAAATCATTGACGTAATCTTTAAGCATCAAAACGATGATTTTCTGATTTCCTTCCTCAACAACATCAACAAAATAGCCGGAGTATACTTTTTCTTCATATTCAAATCGAAGTTTTGGAAAATAGTAAAGCTGATCCACTCGTTTGATCAGAAAATCATAGTATTCCTGATTGATTCCACTGTCAGCCGTACCCATTAATTCAGTTTTAAAAGAAATGACTTCTTCTTCTCCCATAACTATTGTATCACTGGGCATGGAGAAGGCGACATAGATATGGTCGTTATTAACAACCTTCAAAACTTTTTCTGATTCCTGATCGACTTTACCGGCTGTTTTAAGGAATGTCGTATTAACATAAGGAAGCATGCTCTCGCTCAACGCTTTTTCAACGGGTTGTATCGATGTGTAGACATATCCACTTGACAACAGTCCCAATTGATTAAGGGCGATATTCCGGGCTTCTCCACCCAGTAATCCCACCAGAGTCTGCCGCTTTTGCTGAAGTGCCGATAAATCAAGTCCCATGTATTGGACCGATTCAATCAAAAACTTTTTCTTCTCCCGCTCAGTTTCTCCAATCTGATTAGTAATACTCGAAATCCCCTGATAATTCGACACGATATCACCAACAATCCGGCTCCAATTGTTATAATACTCTTCTTGAATAATTGTGTCAATCACTTCGATTTGTTCATTCAGATAGTTCGTATTTACAACCTTGGGTGTATTCGTCAACGGTTTGTATCCATTCGCCTTTTCGCCTTCAATAAGCGAAAGATCCGATCCCTGAAAATCATCGATCATCCGGTAATCAATATCTTTAAAAAAATACATCTCTGTTTTATATGATTCGGTATATTCTTTTCTCTCAAGCAATAAGCTCATATTACCTCGATAACTCGAAATAAAAATTATTGCTACAATAAAAAAAAAACGATGCCAACAACAATTTTCTTTAAAGAATTGACTCGTCTATTATTTTTTCTTTTAATTTGTCCCATATATTCACCTTAAATAGAAATGGTCTGAGTGAGAGGATTTGAACCTCCGGCCTCTTGACCCCCAGTCAAGCGCGCTACCAAGCTGCGCTACACCCAGACAGTAAATATATTATAATGATAAACGCAGGATTAATCAAGCTTTTTTTTATTTAATTCATTTAAACCGATTAAAATACATCAAAAATTAAGGGTATCGACGTTAATAAAACGTCGATACCCTTAAGGTTAATTTCCCATCCGCTTTTCCAGGGGTGTGGAAACAGTGTCAACTTTTTCAACAACAGCGATAATCACCGGCTGATATTTACTGCTGAATCGTCCCTGTCGATCAATCTGTCGAATCACCAGATAAGCAACAGCCGTCAGACAAATGCCAGTAAAAAATGAAGTCAGGACTTGATCCCATCCAAGATTTAAACTGCCCACCAAATAATACGCGCCACCACTCCCCAAAATAAAAGCAAGTAGCGGTATTCCATACATAATAAATGCCGCCACAAAAACATTGGCAAATTGCATCTCAACCTCAACGGTTTCACCGCTTTTTGCATGGATTGGGTTTTTGGCTGTTGTCAGCATAACCGATTGATCTTTACTGACATGACAGGCTCCGCAATCACCACAAGCCGAATTGCGTTTAATCTCAACTTCAGCCGTGCTACCCCGAAGCGTTTTTACGGTCCCTATTTCTTTCATTACAATTCATCCACACTGATACCCAAATCAATGAGTTGATCAAGACTCGCACTAGCTGGCGCATCCATCATCAGGCAACCATGATTTTGAGTTTTTGGAAAAGCGATGACGTCGCGGATGTTATCATTGTCAGTAAGCAGCATCACCAGACGATCCAACCCGAAAGCTAAACCACCATGAGGCGGTGTCCCATATTTAAGCGCCTCAAGCAAAAATCCAAATTGCTCCCATGCCGATTCCTGGGTAAAGCCAAGGGCTTTAAACACTTTTTCCTGAATATCCTGATTATGAATACGGATGCTTCCACCGCCCAGTTCAATCCCATTCACAACCATATCGTAGGCATCTGCCCGAACTTTCAAGAGATCTATTTCCAAATACTGCAAGTCTTCTTCTAAAGGCATGGTAAAGGGATGATGTTTCGCTGTGTAGCGGCCAGCTTCCGGATCGTATTCGAGCAGCGGAAAATCAGTTACCCAGAGAAAATTATATTGATCGCTTAAATCAAATTCCAATTTACGCGCCAGTTCCAGTCTTAGTTGGCCTAAGGCATTACAGACTATTTCATTGGTATCGGCAATAATGAAAACTAAATCCCCCGGTTTGGCATCGGTTTTCGCAAAAATCGCTGCTTTTTCTTCGTCTGAAATGAATTTCAGAATTGGTGATTTCATCTCGCCTTCAGATACATCAATCCAGGCCAGGCCTTTGGCCTTATAAATCTTTGCAAAATTTTCCAGTCCTTTAATGCCCTTTTTGCTCAATTTATCCTGGGCGCCTTTTGCATTAATAGCACGAACACTGCCGCCTTTTTTAACTGCGCCGGAAAAAACTTTAAATTCCGAGTTTTCCACGATTTCAGATAAATCAATCAGTTTTAAGTCAAATCGGGTGTCCGGTTTATCTGAACCATATTGATCCATGGCTTCCTGATAAGTCATCCTCAACATTGGTGTTTGGACCTCTACCCCTTTTACTTCCTTCATGATTTTAGCAATCATGCCTTCGTTAATCGCAATGATATCATCTTTATCAATAAAGGACATTTCCATATCAATTTGAGTAAACTCCGGCTGACGGTCCTGTCTTAAATCTTCGTCACGAAAGCATTTTGCAATTTGATAATAACGGTCAACTCCGGAAATCATTAAAATTTGTTTATAAAGTTGAGGTGACTGAGGCAAACCAAAAAATTTTCCTTTTTGTACCCGCGATGGCACCAGAAAATCTCTGGCTCCCTCAGGTGTCGGTTTGGCCAGTATTGGTGTTTCGACTTCCAGAAAACCTTTTTCATTTAAAAAATTTCTGGCAATGGCAGCCGCCTGATGTCGCGTTCTTAGTATTTTCTGGTATTTGGGTTTTCTCAGATCAAGGTAACGATATTTAAGTCGCACAGCTTCATTCGTCTGATCGTTGTCTTCGATATAAATCGGTGGTGTTTCTGATGAATCCAGAATTTTCAACTCCATAATTTCGACTTCAATTTCACCGGTCGGGATATTTTTGTTGACATTTTCCGGGCTTCGCAAGACTACCTTGCCTTTGACCGACAAGACATATTCATTTCTGACCTTTTCGGCAATCGCAAAGGCTTCTGGTCGTTCTTCGTTAACAACCAGTTGAATCTTTCCAGACCGGTCTCTTAAATCAATAAACAGTACCCCGCCGAGATTTCGGCGATTATCTGCCCAGCCAGCCAGTTCAACAACTTGATCGATATCACTTGCCGTTAACTCGCCACACATGGTATTTCTATAATAAGTATTCATTCTACCTCCGATAGCTTAAATTATTTTATCTTCTTAACCTTTATATTATAATGAAGATGTCGGGGTGATGTCAAGTGGGAAAAAGTAGTTACACTATTGTTGATATATTAACATTTCCTCCCAGTCGCCAAATTGATATTCCAAAAGTTCCGTTCTCCTCGATTGTTTTTATCCAGCCATTTAGCGTTATATCATCTGCAAACCATACTTCATGCAGGATATCACTTTTATCTGAATATTTATAATTCAAACTACCACTACCAGCATCTCTTTGGACATTTGATCCGGATTCATTAAGTAAGCTAAATGCTTGCTCTTCAGTCAATGCTGTAACTTTCCCATCTGAACTCCAGTCAAAGCCGCCTGTTGCCAAAGCAAAATTCTTATCACCTTGGATAGTTTTCATGTCTTTAATCAGGTTTTCGATAAATTCAAAATCTGCTTTAGGTCCAGGGTCATTGTGAGTCCCATGTAAGTTGTAGCACATCATTACATATTCAGGGCCTTCGGGAAATTCAGCTTTATCAAACGGAGTAGTTGGTTCTAATACTATCCTCAATTTTAAACCTTCATTTTCACATCGTGCATTCAATTCTATTATAAAGTCAATGAAAAGTGCCCATAAGTCATAATTCTTTCTAATTCTTTCGTAATCAATTTCTAAACCTTCATATCCATTTGCTTTAGCCAGGCTTATAATATCATCTATATGCTGATTTCTCGTTGTTTCATTTTTTAGCAGTTCTTCTAAAAGATTCTGATCTTTCAATGACGATTTCCCATTTGACAAGACTTTATCATTAACAATCGTCAGGTATTCTATTAATTCATTTTGATTTTTATCCAGGTTGATTTTTTTTTTCAATTCGTCAATTTCGTCTGGAAGTATCAATTGATTTGATTCATTAAAATATGCTGCAAAATAACAAACTTTGTTAATTCCCTTAGAATTGAGCAGTTCATTTTTTCCATTTTCTGCATCCCAATACACCATCCAGGCTAAAAGATCACTTCCTTCTTTTTCTTCCTTAATTAATTCCGGCTCTTTTTGCATAATAACCGATACTTCCTCACTCTTACTACAAGATATAAGAAAAAACGATATCACGATAATAAATGCAATACCAATACTTAGTTTTTTTTTCACATTCATCTCCCACATTTAAAGCGTTTTTATAAACCAGTTTATAATGCTGCTCCATGCTTTTTTGATTTCGGATAGCCATAATTCTGCTCCATGCATATTAGTTTCAAAAATAATTGTTCCATTCTCCGCACCGAAAACAGAACCATTCTCAGTAATCATAATTTTATCAAAAACGCCATCGTATACATCATCTGTTAAGTTTCGTTGGCTATATCCATACCCACCCCAAGCTGACTCGAGATAAAAGGCTCCATTTGCAGAGTTGTCAATCTTTATTTTATCAACAACCAGCTTATTATCAACTTTTACGGACAGTGTATCTTCATAAATTGAAATATCCAGCTGTCGTTTTCCATTTTCTCTAATATCTATCATCGGTTCGTAAGCCATAGAACCGTCTTCTACCGTACGTGCTTCCTCCTGCAATTTCCGATTCAACAGTTCCGTAACAGCTGTGGCTTCATTTACACTTGAAGCATATTGAATTTTTGTTTTTAAGGCTTCAATTTCAGCGTTCTTTTTATCTTCTTCAATCGATTGGATTTCAGTCCCGTCAATACCTTTTAGTTTAATGTCTGCTAAAATGGTCTCTGCATCATTCGATTTTTCTTTGAGAATGAGTTGATCATTTGTTATCTCTACCGATAATGCCGACGCCAAGTCATCATCCGCTCTGAGATATACTTTTTGAACACCAAATACATTCCCGAGTAAACTCATTGATACGTCAATGTTTCTAAAATTCTCACTATTATTCAAGCGCATCAGTCCGGTTCGTTCAGGAAGTGAGGTCAATATAATTTTTTCATCTAAAAATTCACTTGCACCACAAATTATTTCCCATTTCGATTTTTTATCGGCATTTCCTGAAACATAGTCAATGTCTTGCTGCGTATCATTTTGTATTTTCATTAAAAGATGATTTGTTGACCAATAAGATTGCGGTTGCAAACGAGTTAAATCATAAATCGAAGAATCTAAACTGTTGCAGGCATTACCCTCACGATTGTAATTCATATCGAACAACTCTTTAATCTTTTTCTCATTAATTATACTAACCTTGTCATTTGATGCAAATTGTCCTGTGTTAGAATGCATTAGAATGTATAACTTAGGTAACTCACCTGTTTCTTTAGTATAAATATTTGCCATTTTTTCGTAATCATTACTTACTCTTTCCGACATTTCTTCATAAGTTTCCGTTGGTATATCATATTCATCTCTTAAATAATCCATTAAATAATGATTGTAATCCCGTCCTAAATAGTATGATACGTTTGCAAACTCCAAGGAATCTAATTGACCTAGATAGTTATAGTAGCGGTCAAAAACATTGATATATTCCAATCGGTAGCCATTTGTTCCAAGTTCCCAAAATGTACTTTTTTCCATTTGAATTAGATCATCCGGTGATAGAAATTTAGGATCTCTTTTTTCGAATTTGTCGGCATAGGTAAGCATTGTTGCTTTAAAATTATACTTTTCCATAATTTCCTGAGCAAAAATTGCAGTATCACGTCGTCCATCTTCAAAAATCAGAAACAGAGCTTTCTCCGGCAATTCTTTGCCATTTTTGTAGTAATCCAACACATCCTGTTGACTAATCGTCACGTAACCTGTTTTATGCAACGATTCCAGATGCTGACTTAACAACTTTGTACTAATTAACGTATCATCACCAGTTTGATCAACACCAAAGTAGGAAATCGCAATAAAGCCGTGATCTCCATTAATGCTATTTTGTGAAGCATCCGCATACTTTTTTAAATTAAAGGTCGCGTTGATGATCAAGACAGAAACCCCAATTAAGACAATAGCTTGTATGATACTTCTGATAACTTTTCTTCTATTCTTATTTTGAACTAAATTTTTCATGTCTTCCCTAAACCATTCTATTATCCAGCATTATTGACTATCAGCAATATCTTCTGTTGATCTTTTTGCTTCTCTTTTTTCTCTTTGTTCATCTTTTTTTCTTTGTTCTTCAATATCTTGAGGGGTCATTCTTGTTCCCCAGGTTGATTTCCAGAAAGTAACCCAGGCAATCGGCATTTGCCATAGTAAAATTGCTTCATAATATAAACAAAACAACAAACCAAACACCCACGTTGTACTTTTTCTCATGAACAACTGCATCAAACTCATTAGTAAAGCCATCATTAGTAATCCGACGAAAAATGTTGTCGGAAAAACTCGCAAAACAAGTGGGATATAAATAAGATTATAAATCACGACAATAGGGGCGGCAATAGGAACAACTAACCCCATATAGAAAAAAACCGCCATAAATGGTTCCTTCTTCCAGATAAAAGAACCTGCAATCAATGACTCTCTCAGCCATGAGCGTTTCCAACGCATTTGTTGCTTTAAAAAGATATTATAGCGATTTGGTACAATTGTTGAACATACCGCACTGTCTTGATAACTTGTTCGATGATTTTGAAGCACAAAATTTGTCATACTACGATCATCCCCAAAAGTCGCTTTTTGTCCAAAAAATGTTTGATTTAACCATTGTTCTTTATTATCCAAAACGATTTTTTTTCGATAGCATGAAAGTGGGCCGGACAAACAGGTGACAGCATCGAAATATGCTTCTGCTGCTTTCATAATCCGAAAAGAAATGTAATATCGAACCGCTTGCATTTTTGTTAGTCCGTTTGTATAGGTGTTTGCAACATCTGTTCTTCCTGCAACACCACCCATTTTGGGGTCCTGGAACGGCTGCACAATATTGCGAATTGCGAACGGATCAAGAAAGCTGTCTGAATCTACAAATACAAGCAACTCATGCATGGCCCTCTCGGCACCCCAAGCTAAAGCATCACGCTTTCCTTTGTTTTCACTTTGAACTAGATATTTTAATCTATCTCTGGTTTGATACCGATTCGCTTCCTGATACAAGATTTCAACTATTTCTTTAATCTTTTCAACCGATTGATCATTTGAACAATCATCAACAATAATTACCTCAATTCTATCCGCAGGATAATCCTGATTAATGCAACTTAAAATACATCGTTGAATCCATTCTTCTTCATTAAAACACGGAACTATAATTGTGACACCCGGTGTGAATTCCGGATTAATAGGCACCTGTTTATACATAACCCCAAAAAGGTAACGGCTTAATAAAAAAACTGCTGCGATAATACTATATAAATAAAGTGCTTTATTAAATTTGAAATATATTACGCTTTCAGCACGCATCAATATGATAAAAATTGAAACCGCGAGCAGAAGCCCACTCGCAACAACCAGAGAATAACGATCCTTTTTTTTACTGGCATACTCACTCAATGTCTTATTAAACTCCATGCCGCAGATAATTTTGTTATCCGCAGCAGCCCTTCTCCTTACCATCTTCGCCTTGATGTTAACTTTCATTTCATAGCCTTCTGGCATCGATCCCGGAATAATTTCGAATTTCAAAGCATACCATTCAAATTCTTCAATCCGCTTACTGTCTTCTTCCGTAAGTATAATTGATAATCCCGTAGAGGAAATATCTTCAACTTGACAATGAATTGTTTGTTTTTTTCGGCCACTTTTACCACAAACTAACAGTGCTTCAAAATCTACCTTGAAACGTGTTCCGGCCTTCTTTCCCTGAGATAATCGTTTTATGTCATTTCCATCTCCGAATATTTTTTCACCCCGTCGATCAACGTTCGATCTGATTTTTTCAACATCAGGTACATTAGAGAGTAACCTTCGATCGCCGTTCTCCGCTAATAAAACATCTTCAATATTTCTACTTTTTTTCTTTGAGAAAATCATGTAATTTTTTCCATTTCGATTATTCACTCCGCTTCTTTTGTTAAGTAATCATCACTCTTCATTCAGATAATCGCTCAATTTTGCGAACTCGTACCGTTCTTCTTCTGGTTTATTCGCATTTTCCGTGAGAAAAATATCCAGCCCTTCCGCTGTAAATCCGCTTTGATCATTCATATGTAGGATTACGATGCTTCCCGCACCAATCTCATAGGTTCCATTTCCATATTCTAATGTATTAAAAACCTCCTCAGCACTTGTACAGTCATAATCATGTACGGAAAAATCTCCACTGATGCTTTTTTTATAGCCACTTTCAAAAACAGTTTGTAAGCCTGTTTGCGATACAGCAAGTGTTGGTGGTCTAAAAAAGAGTTTCGGTTCAGCAATATCACCAACTATCATTGAAAGTGTTTTATAACTTCTGACAAGTTCATGTTGAAGGGTTTCTTTTTGTTTAAGGTCATCATCAATATCAATTAGCATATGAAAATAGTTATGACTGCAAATATCATGACCTTTCAGTGCCATTTCTCGCAGCAGATTAGGATTCGGACTGACTTGCTCTTCTTTTGGCAAATCTTCCTGATCGATATCAATATTCTTGGCGATAACGAAAAATGACGCCTCAACTTGATGTTTTTCTAAAACATCGAGAATTGACATAATTACTGGATCACCACCCCAATCATCAAACGTTAAATAAATGACGTTTTCGCTATTTTCATCAATTTTACCAGTTGTGTCAATACCGGTTGTATCGATAAAACCTTTCAGTTGCGAACCTGATACGCTTGGATTACCAATATAGTTTGAGTAAATCATTTGATCCGCAGTTTCTGAATCAATCTTATCAATCTCAACCGCTTCGCTTGGTGACTGAATTGAGTACAACCCTCTTGTACCAGTTTCAAAATTTTCATAGGTATTGATCATGTGAGATAAAGGTAGAATTTCAAAATTAATAGGAATTTGTCTTGTTTCAAATTTCGAATCTTCTTCCGTACTATCCACACAAACTGATACATAGCCGTTGAAAACATAATTCTCAGCAACCAGACTGACGAGTTCTCCTACCATTTCCGCGTTGTCATTAAATACAGTCGAATCCATGCGGAAATACGCGATATCACCACGCTTAAGCGATTTATAAACATAGACAGGCAAACATGTTTCTATGATTTCGTCAGCAGGCATCGTGGAAAAGGAGTTTCTAACCATCGAGACAGTATAAGTTATTAAATTGTATTCTTTTTCACCATTACTGATAACCGAAACGGCCTCTCTGATATTTCCTTCTGTATATCCATAGCCAGGCATATAATTGTTCGAATTAACCCCTATGCTTGTCAGCAGTAAATCGCATCTGTAGATTTCTTTGCAGACTTCTTCTACACTGAGATTTTGCAGATGTGAATCCTGAGTAACCCCGCCATTTCCTAATTCATGACCTTTTTCGATTATTCTAGCGATTCGACTCGGATACGCTTCAATTTCTTCAGCGGTGACAAAAAATGTTGCTTTGGCATTTCCCATATCCTCCAATTCCCCTAAAACATTATCAAGAACTACTTCATTACTGATGCCTCTAAATGTGAAAACGACTCCTTTTTCCGAGGTGTATAAATGACTGACGACTGGTGCTTTCTTTTGTTCGTTTTTTTCAATCATGGGTTTAAAATCAGGGTAGTCAATTTGATCTGTTTTGGAATCATTGTTTTTTTCTGGCAGCTTTGTTTGTGAACTCGATACTATCGGTAATCCTAAAAAGGCTGCAGTTTGACTTCCTTGTGATGAACCCTTACTTTCTTGAGAAGTTATTATCGCTGCTGTTGTTAAAGCGTCATCATCAACAAATACAGTTCTTACACCATTTTCTTTGAGAGCTTTCAACAACCATGTAATCATTTGAATCAGCTGCTCTTCCTCAGTGACACTCTCTTCTGTACTTTTTTTATCAAGTGTTTTCTTATCAATAGCGGGCTGAATAGGTTGATTTGACTTCCTATATTCGGATTCATCTAGTACATCATCCAGTTTTATTGAAACAATGGTTCCAGTTTTAATATTTCTTATATAGTTTGTCGTCATCTCGTATGATGAAAAACTTTGATAGCTAAGGTACTGATTCGATAAAACAACCTTATTCAAATTACTTGCATATGCTGATTCAAGGATTGAATCACCATAATGTGTTGTATTGCATTTCAGTAAAGTTGGAGTAATTCCCAATATGCTCTTCAAGACTAGGTTAGCCCTGCATAAATCTTCAATCTGTTCCTGCTGTGAAAGATTCATAATGTCTTTTGATCCGGAAAGTGTGTAGTTACCAACCATTTGATTATTTGTAACAATATTCTTCACAGCTTCACCATCTTCTGCAGCTTCTATTCCCGAAACAAAAAATGTTCCATTCATTTTATTTTCATTCAGTAAAACAATAATTTTATCCATTGTTTCCCGGTCTGAAAGACCGTCAAAGGTTAGTGCTATGACACCATTATTTGTTTCTGTACCTACTATAATGTCGGCTTTCTGACGATCATTGCTTAATCTGGTTAAAGCGTCATCAATCTCTTTTGAAGCATCATACTGAATTTTATTTACGATCATTTCACTTATCAGAGTACTTGAATCTTTAAAAAGAAAGTAAAATACTAAGGTAAGTAATAAGATCAGGAAAACTGCTACACTTATGATTTTAATCCCATTTCCAACATTTCGAAAGCTTTTCAAACTCAATCCCCTTTATCTACAGATTCCAATACTGAAAGCCAAAGTTTTCAGCCTCTTTTTTATTGAATATACTTTTTATATCAATCAATACTTTACCAGCAGTTTCAATTTTGCGATACATCTTTTTAACTTCATTCAGGGAAAGACACTTAAAATCATCATGTGCAACTGCGAAAACAATACAATCAGCATCACTTATCTGATCAACATCAACCAAACAACATTGATACTCTTTATATACTTCTTCCTTATCTGCAGTTGGATCGCATATCATTGGATTTAAATAATACCCTTTTAATAATTCAATAATATCCCATACTTTTGAGTTTCTTAAATCTTTGCAATTCTCTTTAAACGTAATACCTAAAACATAGATATTTGTCTCTTTGATACTAATATCCGCTTTAATTAATTGTCTAAATACTGCTTCAACAACAAACTTGCTCATATCATCATTGATTCTTCTTCCAGCAGATATAATTTGTGAATTATAGCCAAGTTTTTCTGCTTCATATATAAAATAATATGGATCTATGCCAATACAATGCCCCCCAACTAGGCCAGGGTAAAAATTCAGTGCATTCCATTTTGTGTTCATTGCTTTGATGACGTCCTCAGTATTTATATTCATATGATCAAAGATCATTGCTAATTCATTCATAAATGCAATATTTATATCTCTTTGTGCATTTTCAGCAATTTTAGCCGCTTCTGCTACCTTGATAGATTCAGCCTCAAAAATATCTGCTTCCACTACCAATCGATATACATTAGCAATTATTTGGCGCGTTTCAATATCTAATCCAGCAACAATTTTGGGTATGTTTTTTAGTCGATGTTGCTTATCTCCCGGGTTGATTCGTTCAGGCGAATAACCGACTGAAAAGTCAATTCCCGGAATCAAGCCTGATTCCTGTTGTAATATTGGTATACAGATATCTTCGGTAACTCCCGGATAAACTGTAGACTCAAAGACAATTATGGTATCTTTCTTCATATATCTACCAACCATTTTACTTGCCTCAATCACCGGATTTAGATCTGGCCTTTTATCTTGAAAAATTGGTGTTGGAACTGTAATAATAATGAATTTAGCATTTGCAATACATTTTTCGTCACATGTAAAATCTAATGCTGTCTTTTTTATTCGCTCATTTCCGACTTCATTTGTCGGGTCAATTCCGTTTTTATACTTGTCAATTTTAGTTTTATCAATATCAAAGCCGATAACATCAACCTTCTCCGAAAATCCAATCGCCAAGGGGATTCCTACGTAACCAAGGCCAACAACAAGAATTTTCTCCTTCTTTTGACAAATTTCCTCAAATATGCCCATAAATACCTCTTTCATATATTTGTAATAGACTTAAACTGCTGCAAATAACAATTGCGAACAAAAAAAAAGCTACCATAATTATGGTAGCTAGACTATCATAGTCGCACAATTACATGCGACTTTAGACTCTATGCTTTGCGTCTTCAACTTTCGTTAAGTTTGCCTTTACTTAATATCACACTATGCAATTCTTGGAGCAATTAATAATAGCATGAGCATTTACAAATTGTCAATATAATTTTGAATAATATTACAACTACATTACAAAATATCTTTTTCCGTTACTATTTAGGAAATTACAGCCTATTATTCTTTAACCGTTAGTAAACATCTTAATTTGTCAAACCCGTTTAAAGTGTTTGTTTATAAGCTTCACACTTCTTCTCCACAATCTCCTCAAACCGTTCATTATAAGTCCTCACGTCCTTAACCGTAAAGACCTTTCTGATATTATCGGTAACTGGATCATAGAGGTTTCCCGTTGCTCCGGCTCCGATACCGATAGTAGACTGGCATTCAGCCATCATCAGAATATTATAAATCCCTTCATGTCCCGGCTTTGCATACCCCGTATTCTCACTGTTATCTCTGGTGTATTTTAAACGATACAGATAATAGGGTTCAAAACCTTCACCACTTAAACGGCTCTTCACCGCCTGATAAAAGCCTTCACCATAGCCCTCTTTAACGACAATCCCGTTTTGATCTTTGATTCTGGAGCCCTTTTTAATCGATAGATTATGGATCGTTATATTTTCTGGTGCAAGTGCAATAACAGCGTCCAGTGATCGTAAAAAATCATCCGGTGTTTCATTTCCCAATCCCACAATCAGATCCATGTTCAAGGTTTTAAAGCCGAAGGATTTGACGAGTGCTACCTGTTTCTCGATCAGTCCGGCTTCCCATGGTCTTCCCACACTTTGCAACGTTTGCGGATTCATCGATTGGGGATTGAGACAAAGCCGCTCCACGCCATGATCTTTTGCAACCTTTAGCTTATCTCGGTTAATGGTTTCTGGTCGCCCTGCTTCTAAGGTATATTCTCTGAGATGGGATAAATCAAGGGATTCTTCCAACGATGACATCAGCGCATCCAACTGAATGGCGCTTAACACCGTCGGCGTTCCACCACCAATATATAAAGTATCAATCCGTAAATCTGAAGCGCTTAGTATTTCGCCAGTTTTTTTTATTTCAACAAGCAAATGATCAAAGTACTGTTCAAGATTTTCACCCTTTTTGTCGACGATCGTGGATACAAAGGAGCAATAATCGCATTTGGACGGACAAAGCGGAATCCCCACATATAGACTAATCAGGTGAGAATTTGCACACGCTTGTACAGCGGGAATAAAATCAGCTTGTTTTTTTGCAATCCGCATCAATAAGTCCGTGCGGTCACGACTGACCCGATAGTATTTTCTGAATCGATTGTTGATTTCTGTTGGACTCCACCCTTGTTTTACATACTTTTGCACCATTTTAACGGGTTTGATTCCTGTTAATGTTCCCCACTGCAGCTGCCTGTCAAAATACTCAGATAAAAAATCATAAAGAAACCCCTTGTAAATACTATTTTCAAGAGGATCATCACTGTTATTAACTTGAAAGGCCCGAGTTAATGTTTTTCCATCGTCCCATGTCAGGGTCAGAATGACTTGATTCCCCCGCTTTCTTTGAGATAATACACCATCAGCAGCTCCCGATACGACGTTTTTTACGCCTGGGTCAAAGGCCTGATATAATTCGTGGAAATAATACTCCAATTCCGGTCGTTCTAAATCAAAGCGAAGTACTCTCATCGGCTCTCTAAAAACGCCCCTTTAAAAAAGGATTGTTCGTTTTTTCGTACCCAATGGTCGTATTCTCGCCATGTCCCGGCAATACAGTGGTTGCATCGTCCAGAACAAACAATTTTGATTTAATTCCATTTAGCAATTCATTCAAATCACCATCGGCAAAGTCAGTCCGACCAATGGAGGTATTAAAAAGGGTATCTCCGGCAAAAAGCTGATCCTCTGCCAGAAGACAGATACCGCCCTTTGAGTGGCCTGGTGTATGAATCACCCGGAAAGCAATATTACCTAAGGTAATGGTCTCATTTTCATTTAAAAAACCATCAGCCGGTTCCAATATCATCGACATGCCTGCCAGAACCGAAAGGTTACGTCGCGGATCAATAAGACAATCAGCATCATTTTCATGAATGAGAACCTTGGCACCGGTTAACTTTTTAATCTGATTGACACCACCAAGATGGTCAAAATGACCGTGAGTCAGCAAAATATAATTCACCTTCAGTTTGTTTTCATTAATGATATCAGATATCCGCTGATCCTCAAACCCGGGATCAATGACTGCTGCTTCCAACGTTTTTTCATCCCAGACCACATAGCAGTTCGTTCCCATCTGTCCCAGGGATTTTTTTATTACTTTCATCTGTTTCTCCCTAATTTATCTAAAATTTCTTTTCACTGTCAAGTAACAAAGTTACCGGCCCGTCATTGACGATTAAGACTTCCATTTCGGCCTGAAAAACACCGGTTTCAATTTTCTTTATTGGCTGATCTTTCAATTTATCAACAAAAATAGCATATTTTTTCTCGGCCTGGTCCACTGGGCCACTTCGGGTAAAGCCTGGGCGCCGCCCTTTTCGACAGTCACCATAAAGGGTGAACTGAGAAACCAGCAAAAGTTCCCCATCCACATCAAGAATGGACCGATTCATTTTTCCATCAGCATCTTCAAATATTCTCAGGTTGACCAGTTTATTAATAATATAGTCCATATCGGTTTCGGTATCGTCTTCTTTAATTCCGAGAAGTACATTGAGTCCTTCGGCAATTTTTCCCACCGACTCATTACCAATCCGTACTTCTGAAGCGGATACCCGCTGTATGACTGCCCGCATAACGTCTCCTTATACTCGGTAAATCTGGATAATTTCTTTTATTTTGTTTAAATTTTTAATTAATAAATTTAGTTCCCGACGGCTTTTAACTTCAAGGGTGGCTGAAAAAAAGTCGTATTCATTTTTTTCATTTTTGGCATTGAGCGCGGTCACGGGTATGCCCATATCGAGAAAAGTCTTTGAAATCTGGATGATCGTTCCAGGGGATTCCTTAGCTTTGATGTGAATTTCTGCTGTAAAAGAACCCGTACTGTATTTATTCCATTCCACTTCCACAATCCGATTGGGATCGGTAAGGTTTAAAACATTAGAACAATCCGCTCGATGAACAGAAATACCCCGCCCTTTAGTAATGTACCCAACTATTTTATCGCCGGGCACCGGATTACAGCATTTAGCAAAATGAACATCAATTTCATTATGTCCGGCAACAATGACGGTGCTACTGGTTTTCTTGGCATCCTTGGTGGGCTTTTTTAAAACAATTTCTTCAACTTCTTCAGGAAATTCCTTGGGAAAAAGCAGTTTCATTTTCTGAAAAACAGTTCCAATTTTTATCCCATTATAACCAATGGCAGCATAAAAATCATTGAGGTTTTTAAAACTGCATTTTTCAGCCAGAAGTTCCAGGTTATTCAAGTTCAAAAGATTAGAGTGTTGCAACCCCTCACGCTTGATTTCCCGTTCCAGAATACTTCGACCCTTTTGCACATTTTCGTCTTTTTCTTCTTTTTTAAAATACTGCTTAATTTTATTCCGGGCGTGGGCACTTTTGACAAAGGTCAACCAGTCCCGACTGGGGCCGTTGGAATTTTTAGAAGTCATGACTTCGACGATGTCCCCGCTTTTTAAAGGGCTGTTCAGTGGCACAATTTTATTGTTTACCCGAGCCCCGACGCAGCTGTTTCCGATATCACTATGAATCCGATAGGCAAAATCTAGGGGACATGATCCCGCCGGCAACGGAACCACCGCACCTTTGGGTGAAAAAACATAGACCTCTTCGTTTAGCAGATCCACCTTGATGGTTTCCACTAGTTCCCCGGCGTCTTCCGAATTACGCTGGAGTTCAAGCATTTGGCGCAGCCAGGACATCTGTACTTCATACTTGTTGTCCTTGGCATCCATTCGGCCTTCTTTATACTTCCAGTGAGCGGCAATCCCATACTCTGCGGTTTCATGCATTTCTCTGGTGCGAATCTGAATTTCAAAGGGCTCCCCTTTGGGGCCCATAACCGTTGTATGAATGGATTGATAGAGATTGGGTTTAGGCATCGCAATATAGTCTTTAAACCGTCCCGGAATCGGCGTCCATTGAGAATGAACCACTCCCAGGACGCCATAACAATCTTTTAATGAATCCACAATAACCCGAACTGCAATCAGATCATAGATTTCATCAAAGCTGCGGTTCTGATTCTTCATTTTTCGATAGATGCTATAAAAATGTTTAGATCGTCCGTAAATTTCAGCATGCGTGCCGACTTTATCAATTTCTTTAGCTAAAACATCAATTACATCAGCAATATAAGCTTCCCGGGCACTTTTTTTAATTTTAATTTTCTGAACCAGATCATAATATCCCTCTGGGTCCAGATACTTTAGTGCTAAATCTTCAAGCTCCCACTTGATCGTAGAAATTCCCAGCCGATTTGCCAAGGGTGCATAAATATCAAGCGTTTCTTTGGCTTTTTCAAGCTGCTTTGCTTCGCGCATGTATTCCAGGGTCCGCATATTATGTAGCCGGTCAACCAGCTTGATTAGAATAACCCGAATATCTTTCGACATCGCCAGAATCATTTTGCGAAGGTTTTCGGCCTGACTTTCCTCTTTGGATTGAAAACCAATCCGTCCAATTTTTGTGACACCTTCGACCAAATCTGCAATATCTTCATTAAACTCTTCCTTGATATAATCATAGGAATAGATGGTATCTTCAATTACATCATGTAAAATGGCAGCAACAATTGTTTCTGTATCCATTTGCATTTCAGCTAGAATGTAAGCAACAGAAACCGGATGAATTACATAGTCCTCTCCAGACAAACGTTTCTGATCTTTATGGGCTTCCCTAGCCAGGTCATAGGCCTTATTGATCATATCCGTTTCGGCATCTGGATTGTTAGCTTTTACCAGGTTTATTACATTGTCAATTTTTCCTTTTACTGCGTCATTATCCATATCGTTTCTGCCTTTTTAATTAATGAGTACTTTTAGTAGGGGTAGGTCACAATCGAGTGTACAAAATAATTCTTAAGCAGCTCGCGGCCGCCTAAATCTGTCAGTTCAATCAGCGTAATAATACCTGAAATTTCCCCACCCAGATTTTCGATCAGTTTAGTCGCCGCCATCATGGTTCCGCCGGTGGCCAATAAATCATCGACGATGATAATCCGGTCTCCCGGCTTGATGGCATTTTTTTGCATCTCCACAACATTTGATCCGTATTCCAAATCATAGGCTTCTGATGAAATTTCACCAGGTAATTTACCTGGTTTTCTTATCGGCACCAGACCCGCTCCGATTAAATAAGCCAGTGGCGTGCCAAAGATATAGCCCCTGGCTTCTGGAATTACGATGATGTTTGCATCCAGAGCTTTTGCAACCTTAGCCATCTCGTCAATGACATACTGAAAAGCCTTGGGGTTTAAAATCAGGCTGTTAATATCCTTAAAGCTAATGCCTTCTTTTGGAAAATCTTCATAAATGCCAATATTCTCTTTTAGATCCATCTTAAATCTCCCTTATCGTTCACTAATCATTTTTTTTAATTTTATCATTAGTTTCGTGTTTTGAATATCCTTTTTTTTCCTTGTTTCTATTATTTTGGAAAAAAGCAAACCATCCTTAAATCCATACGCAATCAACCCGACTTCCCTTAATACTTCACATGCCATTAAAAAATGAAATGGCGATAGGTCAGGATTCTTTTTTGAGTAAACGGATATCCCACTTCCTGACGCATTACCAAGGATAAGATAAACGTGTTTGACCGTCTCTCGCAGTAAATGCAAATCTCCAGGATTAATGTTATCCGTTGCCAAGTCAATTAAAGCTCCTGGATTTTCTGATTGGACAATCGCTTTTACTAAACGCTTGGCCGTTTCCAAATTCCAGATGGGATTCAACCTGATGTCTTTTACCAACAATTGCAGGGTTTTATTTCCCCGATATTCATTTGCGTCTAAACGACATAACAATTCCACGCCCTGATAACCAGTCAGCGCTAAATCCGGCTGCGTGCGATAAAAATCACCAAACCCAAAACCAACGCCCTTGATATCATTTCTCAAGCTCAAACGTAAATGATTAGCTTCCTTCCCCATGGTTCCCATTGAAATAATGTCTGGCTTGTCAATGACAAACTGTACCCCGGGATTACCAAGACCGCAGGGTTCAAAACGAGAACAGACTTCAAAAAGTTCCCAGGTGATTTCATCTTCACTGATAATGGCATCATAGGGAATTTTTCTGATCAGGTGCTTTTTTATTCCAACAGACTCCCCGTAATTTTTGATTTTTTCAATCATTGTTCCAATATTTTGTGCTTTAATACTAAAACCAGCAGCTTGATCATGGCCGCCGTAACTGCTGAAATATTCGCCACAGGACTTAAGCGCCTCAAAAATATTAAACCCTTCAACACTGCGACACGATGCCTTCCCAATACCATCAACGACGCTGATAACGATCACCGGGCGATAGTATTTCTCCTGAATCCGGCTGGCTACAATACCAATCACCCCGGAGTGCCAGTTCTCACCCACAACGATCATGATATCATCCTTATTCAACTCCTGCGATTCGACTAGCACAAGGGCGTCCGCCAGGATAGCCAGCTCCAAATCCTGACGTTTACGATTCTCCTCACTTAAAAACTTAGCCAATTCCATCAGCTTTACCGGGTCGCTTCCGGTGAGTAAATCAACAATGTGATGTGCTTCACCTAAACGGCCGGCGGCATTAATCTTAGGACCCAAAACAAATCCAAAATGCCAGGCCTTTAACTGCGTCAATTCACTGGCTTCTATGAGTGCTCGAATGCCAGGATTTCTAGGACTAGAGTTTAAATACGCTAGTCCCAGAAAAACCAAGCTTCGATTCTCGTTCTGAAGCGGAACCAGATCAGCAACGGTGGCCAAAGCCACACACTCTACAGCATTCTGTAAATCCAGATCGACGTTTAACCGGATACTTATTGCTTGGGCCAGCTTAAAGGCCACACCAGCACCACATAATTCTTTAAAGGGATAGTTTGAACCGGGCACCTTGGGGTTAATGATTCCAAGTGCTGCCGGAAGCGTCCCATGACACTCATGATGATCGGTAATGATCACGTCCATTTTATGTTGATTGCAGAATTCGACTTGATCGTTGGCCGTAATGCCGTTATCGATCGTAATCAGCAGGCCTACCCCCTCGTCAACTAATGTCTGCAATGGCGTCGTATGAAGTCCATAACCTGTAATCAACCGATTAGGAATAAAATAGGTGACATTAAATCCATTGCTCTTAAGAAAGTGAAGCAGAATCGATACTCCCGTTGTGCCATCGGCGTCATAATCACCATAGAGACATATCTTTTCATTGGCTTCCTGCGCTTTTACAATCCGCTTTACAACTTTTTCCATATCATTAAAAAGAAACGGATCATGCAAATCATCATGAGAGGGATTGAGGTAACGTTTGGTTTGTAGAATCGAGTCCATCCCACGATTAATGAGTATTTCGGCAGCACGGCTTCCCAAATCCAAATTTTGCATTAACTGCTTTTTTAAACTTTCATAGTCTGATGGATTTAAATGACTGTTTTTATTTTTCCTCAATATCCATTTGGTTTTATCTGACATCTTTACCTCGAGACTGAATCCAAAATAAACTTCCTGAATTCTTTAACACCTAAAACGAAAGCGTCAGGGAGTTGCCTCCATGACGCCAAATCATTCTTAAATCACGTTTGTTATCTTTTTTGTAACACTAGTTTTTGAGCGCTGTTTTCTTGCTTGCCTGAAATTCTTTGACCTTACACCAAAGCGTACTGGCAACAAAGATCGACGAATAGGTTCCGCTTACAATCCCTACCATTAACGGTAATGCAAAATCCTGTACTGCCGGGACCCCAAAGACATACAAGGCGCCGATCGCCAGTAAGGTAGTAAATGACGTATTGATACTTCGTTGTAGCGTTTGAGATACACTGGTATCAACTAAGTTAGCGAAATCATATTTGCCGAATTTGGGACGGTTTTCCCGGATTCGGTCAAATACAACAATGGTATCATTGATGGAATAACCCAAAATCGTTAACAAGGCTGCGATTAATGGCGAATTGACTTGAATCTGGAAGATCGAGTAAACACCCAACACGATGATCAGATCATGGATTAAGGCAACCACTGCTGCTAGTCCAAACATAAATTCAAAACGAAAGGTAATGTATACCAGCATCAGTAAAACCGCGACAACAGCAGCAATCATGGCACTGTTGGCCATCTCCGCACCGATTGAAGGGCTCACTGTATCAATCGATAACAAGTCGGTATCCTCTAAATTGTATTTTTCCTGAAACTTAGCAAATAATGCCTGTCGGTCATCAGTTGATAAGTCTTTTTTAGTGGAAATAATCACCTGAGTTTTGGCTTCACCGGCATAGGTCACATCGGCACTTGAGTCATACTCTTCAATCAATGCCTTGGCATCACTGGTTTCAAAGGGTGTATTAAGTTCAATGGTTACAATGGTTCCGCCAATAAAGTCAATGCCGAAATTTAGTCCATTGATAAATAGCGAACCGATACTGATGGCAATAAGTATCAATGAGAAGGCAAACCATATTTTGCTTTTTTCTACTACTTGAATGTTCTTTTTCATTATGGTCTCCTTTCTATATTCCGTAAAACGTATTGCTTTTAAACAATTCCGTTTTTACAAGTAAAATAATCAGTTGCTTGGTAATCACAACGGCGGTAAACATACTCACCAGTATTCCTAAAATCAAGGTGACGGCAAATCCCTGGACACTCCCACTTCCTAAAAAGAAGAGGACAAAACCGGCAATTAATGTGGTCACATTTGAATCCAGAATCGTTTTAAACGCTCTTGAAAAACCATTGTCAATCGCTGTCAGCAAGGATTTCCCTAATCGTGCCTCTTCTTTGATTCGCTCAAAAATAATAACATTGGCATCTACTGCCATCCCAATGGTGAGAATCAGACCAGCAATACCCGGCAGTGTCAAAGTGACATTGAGAGCTGTCAAAATAATCATAAAAAAGATGATAAAGATAACCAGTGCCAGATCGGCAATAATTCCCAGACCACGGTAAAAAACGAGCATAAAGATGAGTACCAGGCCAATTCCGATCATCCCGGCATAAATGCTTTTATCGAGGGAATTCTGACCTAAGGTTGGTCCCACTGTTCTTACTTCAATGGGTACCAGTTTGACTGGCAGGGCCCCGCCACGAATGAGTGAGGCCAGATTTCCCGCTTCATCGATGTTTCCAATGCCTTCAATCACAGCTTCTCCGTTAGTAATTGCCACGTTAACCGTTGGTGACGAAATAATTTCGTCATCCAGTTTAATCTTAATCGCCTGTCCAATGTATTTTTGGGTGGCATCAGCAAAAAGCTTTGTACCTTCATCGCTGAATTTTAAGGTAACAACCGCTTTTTCTAAGCCTGAACTATCTGTTTGCATAACACCCTTGGAATCAACAACGTCTTTCCCAGTTAGGATAACGGTTTCGTCAGGTCCCACAAATTCCAACTGGGCTGTTTTTCCGATGAGTGTCAGTGCTTCTTCCTGATCACTAACTGATGGAATCGAAACCCGGATCCGGTTATCACCCTGTTTGGTGATCGTTGGTTCTGAAACGCCCAGGGTATCAATTCGCTGCCGAATCGTTAGCATGGCGGACTCAATTTTTTCTGCCGTCACTGGGTCATCATCCGTTGCTTCAGCTTCCAAGACTACATTTACCCCGCCGGTTAAATCCAAGCCGTAGTTGATATTATTGCCAACATTACCGATGTCATAAACACCCACTGACACCCCACTAAAGAGTATATATCCCACTAACGCAATAAACAGTGTAATCAGGATCAATTGAATGCCGCTTTTTCTCTTATTATTTGATTTTTGCTTACTCATGTGCTTTCCTCCTTTGTTTTTAATTTATCATTGCATAATCGATGCAACTGACTTGATTCGGCTTAAAACCTCATCTTTTCCCAATACATCCATAATTAAAGTCAGATCCGGTCCATGCATTTCCCCTGTGATCATGATCCGGGCTGGCATAAAGAGCATCTTTCCTTTTATTTTTTCTTCTTTTTGAATTTCTTTGAGCATCGCTTTTCCTCGGGCGGCGTCCAGTACTTCGGTCGCCTCGATTTTAGCAATAAGGGCTTCATAAAGGCGTTTTGACGATTCTTCGTGTAATAATGCCAGCGCTTCCTCGTCCTCAATGATAAAATCATTTTTAAAGATCAATTCCAGTTCCTGAGGTGCCTGGGCAAAATATTCAATCCGATCTCTTAAAATCTGTGCAACCTTGAATAGCCATTCCTGTTTTGCTGCTACTTCTTCCTGAGTAATCACCGCGGCATCGACTAAAAAAGGCGTCAGATGACTAACCAGCGCTTCGATTGGTAATTCTTTGATATAATGGGCATTCATCCAGTTGAGCTTGGCCCGATCAAAAACAGCTCCAGATTTATTGATTCGTGAAAGATCAAACGCCTCGATCAATTCCGCCATGGAAAATATTTCTTGTTCATTCTCCGGACTCCAACCAAGTAATGCCAGAAAATTAACCAACGCTTCCGGCAAATACCCTTTCGCCAAAAAATCACCTACTGATACGTCACCCTGGCGTTTGCTAAGCTTTTTACGGTCATCATTTAAGATATTGGGCAAATGAACAAATTTGGGCGGTTCCCAGCCAAAACATTCATAAAGATAGGTGTGTTTTGGTGTTGATGGCAACCACTCCTCTCCCCGAATAACGTGGGTAATCGCCATCAGATGATCATCAACGACGACCGCCATGTGATAGGTCGGGAATCCATCTGCTTTTAGCAGCACCTGATCATCCAAGTCGTTGGTATTCATCTCAATGACTCCCCTAACCATATCATCAAAGGTAATTACATGGTTTTCCGGTAATTTCAATCGGACGGTGTAGGGTAGCCCCGCTTCAAGCTTAGATGTGATTTCCGCTTTTGATAATTCTCGACATTTGCCATCGTACTTAGGGGTTTCGCCCTTTTCCTTTTGGCTATTTCTGACCTCATCCAACCGATCTTTAGTACAGAAACAATAATAAGCTTGTCCCTGATCCAGGAGTATCTCAATATATTTTTTGTAGATATCCAGGCGTTGCGACTGAATATAAGGGCCATGCTGACCTTTTTGAATGACCTTATGATGTTCTTTTATTAAGCCTTCATCGGGAATTACACCAGTCATGTTCAGTGCATCCAGTAAATTATCCACCGCACCTTGTTCTAACCGTGTTTGATCGGTATCTTCAAGACGAAGCAGAAATTCTCCGTCCATTTTTTTCGCATATAAATAGTTGTACAGTGCTGTCCGTAGGCTTCCAACATGAACATTCCCTGTTGGGCTCGGTGCAAAGCGATCTCGTATCATTTTTCCTCCATGTTTAACTAAAATAAATATAAAAAGTTCTTTAACTTAATTATTATAACACTTAATCTGCAATTATTCATGCCTTTTTTAGGATTAGTTGGGCATTTCGCATAAGATTTTTTTTACCCCGCCATCCACTTGCTGTTTTTCCATAACGAATTTTATAGTCCCTGTTCGTCAACATCAGAATTTCTGACAGCGGTGGCGAGGCGGTCTCTGCTTCAATCCAAAAGGCTTTCTCCCGCGTTTTCTTCAGGTCCTGGTTGTAGGGACACACCTGCTGGCAAAGATCACATCCATAGAGATAGGTGCTGATCCGGTTTTCTTCATCGGGTGTAAGGGATTTCTTTTGCGTAAGATATGAAATACATCTTGACGGATCCAGGCTGAAGCCTTCGCCGAGGGCTTGATTGGGGCAAACATCCAGGCAGCGTCGACAAGTACCACAGCCATTTTCAACCAATTGGGGTTTTGTAAAGGTAATGTAAGTATCCACCAGTATTTGTCCGATAAAGAAAAACGAACCGAAATGGTGATTGATCAGACAATTGTTTTTACCGAAAAAGCCCAAACCGGCACGGTAAGCCGATCCCCGATCAACTAACGGACTATTATCAACAAACACCTGATAATTCATCGGTAATTCTCCTGAATTTTGCCGTTCATCGTTTATGGCTTGCATCAATTCATTCATTTTTCGCCTCAACACCCGATGATAATCTTCTCCCCAGCTAACTGAAGCAAAATGACCACGCAGTTGACCATCCACGATTCCCTCAAAGGTCTGATAGTTATTGACACCGATAACAATCCCCGCTTTTGCAAACGGATAGGCGCTGCGATAATCAATCCTTTCAATGGGCACTCCCCCCTCAAAACCAGTGGATAATCCAGCCTGGTGACGCTTGAGCAAATGAGGTAGACATTCTGTTAGCGGTTCCACCGCAAAAAAACCAACAAGATCGATTTCGAGTTGTTTTGCCAAACACCGAATTTTTTCTTCAGTCATCGTTTACCTCATTTCTAATCACCGCAGAACTGGAAAAAGCTTCCTGCTAATAGGAAGCTTTTTCCAAGACAACAACGCAAAGTTCAGATCAGTTCGATCATTCTAACGTAGTCATCTGCTTGTATCCCATCAGGAAGCCCTTTTTTACTTTAAGACCTTTTCAATGTGTTCCCAAACTTCTTCCTTACCCAGCTTTGTTTCTGCTGAAAAAAGAATCACTTCCCGGGAACTTCTCAGATTCAATGATTTGGCAATATGGCTAAGTGATTTTTTTTGATTAGTTTTTGATATTTTATCCGCCTTGGTGCCGATAATCATGGGATTAAGACCGTAATGGACCAACCATTCATACATCAGCAAATCGTCTTCGGAAGGATCATGCCGGGAGTCAATAAGCTGAAAAATCATTGCGACATTTTCTCTGTTTCTTAAGTATTTCTCAATCATTTTTCCCCATTTTTCCCGTTCCGTTTTTGAAGCTTTGGCATAGCCGTATCCGGGCATATCGACAAAGTGAAACCGGTCATTAATCCGATAGAAATTCATGGTTTGGGTTTTTCCCGGTTGAGAGCTGGTTCGTGCCAGTCTGCGACGTTCAATCAAGGTGTTAACAAAGGTTGACTTTCCAACATTTGAACGCCCCAGCAGCACTATTTCTGGTAGATTGTCATCCGGGTACTGAGCTTCCGCCACAGCACTGATGACAATCTCTGCTTTTGTTACTTTCATTACGTTCTCCATTTCCTGGGAGTCTGGTCAATCTCTTTATTGTAACTGTTTAAAGACGATTTTTGTAACCTCGCTCATTTTTGAAACAGACTGAATATGTAAAGCCTCCAAAACGACATTTGGGACATCTTCCAGATCTTTTTCATTTTCTTTTGGTAAAATAATTTCTTTGATTCCGGCGCGATGGGCGGCTGTCAATTTTTCCCGCAGTCCACCAATTGGCAGAACTCGACCGCTCAGAGTTATTTCCCCGGTCATCGCTAAATTTTGCGGCACTGGCGTATTGGTCAGTGATGAAATCAGGGCTGTCGTAACGGTGATCCCTGCCGATGGACCATCCTTAGGGACGGCACCCTCTGGCACATGGAGATGAATATCTTTTTTAGAGTAAAAATCTGACTCGATCCCCAACACCGCAGCCTGAGAACGAATGTAACTAATGCCCGCTTTGACAGATTCTTTCATGACATCACCAAGCTGACCGGTAATTTCAATCTTTCCAGTCCCATCGACAACAATCACTTCAATTTGCAGGGTATCGCCACCAACTGGTGTCCAGGCTAAACCATTGACCAGACCGACTTCTTTTTTGTCACCAACGGTATCAAAGGAGTAACGATGCTTTCCTAAGAATTTTTCCAGGTTCTTCTGGGTAATGCTGATACTTTTTTTCTTATGCTCAACAATTTCTTTGGCGGCGACCCGACAAACCTGGGCAATTTTTCGCTCCAGTTCCCGGACACCGGACTCTCTGGTGTAATACTCAATGGTATTTTTAATCACCGCTTCACTAAATTTACAGGTCGATTTTTTTAACCCATGAATTTCTAATTGTTTTGGAATTAGATAACGCTGCGCTATTTCTACTTTTTCACTTTCAACATAGCCGTTTACTTCAATGATTTCCATACGATCCAGTAGTGGCCTGGGAATACTTGATAACGAATTGGCCGTTGTCAAGAAAAGTACCTGGGATAAGTCAAAAGGCAGTTCCAGATAGTGATCGGTAAAGGTATTATTTTGCTCTGGATCTAACACTTCTAAAAGTGCTGAGGCCGGGTCACCATTGAAATCCTGTCCCAACTTATCAATCTCATCCAGTAAAAACAGTGGATTCCGGGTTCCGCATTTTTTAATGTTGTAAAGAATCCGTCCGGGAATAGCACCAATATAGGTTCGTCGATGACCTCGTATTTCAGCTTCATCCCGCATCCCGCCCAATGACATCCGAACATATTCACGGTTAAGTGCCCGGGCAATAGATTTTGCGATCGATGTTTTACCCACTCCAGGTGGTCCCACCAGACAGATTATTGGTGATTTCAAGCTTTTTGAAAGCTGGAGCACTGAGATATACTCCAGTATTCGCTCCTTTACCTTTTTTAAGGCGTAATGATCTTCATCCAATATTTTTCTGGCAATTGAAACATCGATGGTTTCTTCGGTTAATGTATTCCAGGGAAGATCGAGTATCCATTCCACATAAGTCTGAATTAACCCCGCTTCAGAAGAACCCTGTGGTACTTTATTTAATCGGTTAAGCTCTCCTAAAACCTTATCCCGAACCTCATCGGCAACATCCAGGGCGGCCAATCGTTCCCGATAAACATCCAGTTCATTTTGAACGTCGCCTTCTCCTAATTCATTTTGAATCACTTTTATCTGTTCCCGAAGATAATACTCCCGCTGGTGCTTATACATTTCACTGCGAACTTTTTCGTCGATATTGTGTTCAATCTTAATCATTTCCACTTCTTCGACTAGAATTTCATAAGTCAGCACCAATCGTTTATTCACATCGGTTTCCTGGATCAGTCGCTGGCTATCTTCCAGATCTAAAAACAAATTGGCGCCGATAATATCAATCAGCTGATCGGGATCATCCAAGGAATCCATTGCCAGAATCAGATCGGTAGCGACCTTCCGGGTCACATTCATATAATTGGCAAACGACTCTCGAATCATTCGGACTAATGTGCGATTCTCTTTTGTATCATAGTACACCGAACGAACCGGTCTGGTGGTAACTAGAAAATAGGGATCCAAGCTTTCAAATTCGACAATTTCCCGTCTTTCCTGAACTTCAACCAGAACTCTGACAAGATTATCTGGCATTTTAAGCAATTGTTTGACCTTGACTCTGCAACCAATACGATAAAAGTCATCCGGGTTGATATCTTCTTTGATGACTTCCTTTTGGGTGACTAAAAATGCCATCTGGTCCCGCTCCATCGCAGCTTCTAACGCTTTGACAGACTTTTCTCGGCCCACATCAAAATGAACCACCATACCTGGAAACACACTCATTCCCCGTAGCGGTATGAGTGGCAGGGTTTCTTTTTCCTGAACAAATAGCTCCGGTTCAGTCAGACCGATCGGGTCAGTATTTTCTTCCGGAATTTCTTTTTTTTCGATACTCAAATTAATCAACTCCTTACCGCTTTTATTATAATAGTATTTTACTATTTCTGATAAGCCAAACTTTAAAAAAAGCCGCGCAAAATTTCAAATACACGGTATTAAATACCAAAGAGTAGTTGGTCTTTTGAACGGCCCTATAATAAATCTAAGATACTACATCATTTTTATTAGTTTTGCTATCATTTTTTTGTCCTAAAATCATAATCGGTTCAACTTGTTTCTCAACCACTTCTTTAGTGATGATTACTTTTTCAATATTTTCATTGGAAGGTACTTCAAACATAATATCGAGCATAATATTCTCGATGATCCCCCGAAGACCTCTGGCACCAGTTTTGGTATCCATGGCTTTTTTGGCAATCGCTACCAGGGCATCCTGATGGAATTCCAACTCAACCCCTTCGATTCGAAACATTTTAATATATTGTTTTACCAATGCGTTTCGCGGTTCTGTGAGTATTTGAATCAATGACTCTTCATCCAGGTGTTCAAGTGAGGCGATCACCGGGATTCGTCCAATAAACTCTGGAATCAGTCCATACTTTAGCAGATCCTGGGGTTGTACAGAACTTAGATTATCATCTTCGATTTTTTCTTTGGAACTGCGAATATCTGCTCCAAAGCCCATCGAACTTTTTTCCGTTCGCTGTTCAATGACCTTGTCCATGCCATCAAATGCCCCACCACAAATAAATAAAATATTATTGGTATTAATCTGGATAAAATCCTGATGGGGATGTTTACGTCCACCTTGAGGCGGAACATTAGCCACTGTGCCCTCTAATATTTTTAAAAGTGCCTGTTGAACACCCTCACCACTAACATCTCGAGTGATCGAAGGATTATCACCTTTTCTGGCAATTTTATCGATCTCATCGATGTAAATAATACCTTTTTCAGCCTTGGCAACATCAAAATTAGCGGCCTGAAGAAGTTTTAACAAAATGTTTTCCACATCCTCACCAACGTAGCCCGCTTCAGTTAACGAGGTGGCATCAGCAATTGCAAAAGGAACATTTAAAACCCGAGCCAGTGTTTGGGCTAAAAGGGTTTTTCCAGATCCAGTAGGTCCAATTAAAAGAATATTACTTTTTTGCAATTCTACTTCCGCATCATTTTCGTCCATCGCGGTAATCCGCTTGTAGTGATTGTAAACAGCCACTGCCAGCGCTCGCTTGGCGCGATTTTGAGCAATCACATACTCACTCAATTTTTGCTTGATCTCTTTCGGTTTGGGAACATCGTCAAAGACAATGTCTTCAGGCATACTGTCCACATCCATGATTTCTTCACAGAGTTCAATACATTCATTGCAAATATAGACGCCTGGTCCTGCAACCATCCGTTTTACCTGAGATTGGCTTTTACCACAAAAGGAACATCGCGCATTTTCGATGCTATCTTCATTTCTTGCCATTTTTAAGCCTCCTATCTCGACACAATGATCTCATCAATCAATCCGTAGGCCTTGGCTTCGTCAGGATCCATAAAATTATCGCGATCAGTATCTTTAGCAATAGTTTCCAGGGGTTGCCCGGTCTGCTCGCTAAGTATTAAATTTAGTTTTTCTCGTGTTTTGATCAGACGTTTTGCATAAATTTCCACATCCGTACTTTGACCCTGGGCACCCCCAAGAGGTTGATGAATCATAATCTCACTATTTGGCAGGGAAAAGCGCTTTCCTTTTTCACCGGCCGCCAATAAAAACGCCCCCATCGATGCCGCCAAACCCACACAAATAGTGGAAACATTACAGCGGATATAGTTCATCGTATCGTAGATGGCAAGCCCCGCTGTAACTGACCCGCCGGGACTGTTGATGTAGATTTGAATATCTTTTTCAGCATTATCTGCTTCTAAGAAAATCAATTGTCCAACAATCAGCGACGACAGATTTTCGTTTATTTCGCCATTTAAAAAGATAATCCGTTCTTTTAACAACCTTGAAAACAGATCATATGATCGTTCGCCCCGGCCTGTCTGTTCAACGACCATGGGTACTAGATTGTTAGAAATTAATGATTGAGTTGTTTTACTTGTTAGCATGAATATATTTTCCTGCTTTCTTATTTATTACTCAGAAATATTAGTAGTAGCTACATCTACCAGCATTTCCACTGTCTTTCTTCTAATAATGTTTGCCTTGATATAGTCTAGCATTCTTTCCTGAAGGCCTTTTTTATAGTCTTCAAAGTCATGACCATAGGCATCTGCAAACACTTTTATTTCTTCATCCATTTCTTCATCAGTTGCTTCTAACGCTTCTATTTCACCAATTTTCGAAAGAATCAATTCGGTTTTTATATTTCTTTCCGCATCTTCTTTCAGATTTTCTCTAAACTCATCGCGATTAACATTGGTAAATTTAAAATAGTCATCTAACGAAATTCCCTGTTGTTTCATTTGCGATTCAAAGTTTTGCAGATTATTGTCCACTTCTTCTTCAATCATTAAATAAGGAACATCAATTTCGGCATTTTCGACGGCAAAATTAACCGCTGCTATTTCTGCCGCTTTTCTTAGTTCGGCAGTCTTAGCGTCTTTCAAACGTGCTTCAACATCTGCTTTGAGTTCATCCAACGTGTCAAATTCGCTGGTATCTTTGGCGAAATCGTCATCGAGTTCCGGCAATTCTTTTTCTTTGATTCCCTTGACTGCTACTTTAAACACTACCGCTTGACCTTTAAGGTTTTCAGCATGGTATTCATCCGGGAAGGTCACATTAACGGTTGTTTCTTCACCGATTTGGACGCCAATTAATTGCTCTTCAAAACCTGGAATAAAGGCACCACTACCAATAACCAGCTCATGATCGGTATCTTTACCGCCAATAAATGGCTCATCATTTAAAAATCCTTCATAATCAATGGTTACTGTTGCACCATCTTTGACTTCGCCGGTTTCTAAGGTAACCAAGCGAGCATTTTGATCTTGCATTTTAGCAAGTTCTTCAGCCATCTCTTCGGCGGTAATCACAGCTTCTAAAGAATCCACTTCAGCGCCTTTGTATTCACCCAATTTAATCTCAGGTTTAACACCAACCTTAACAATAAAAGTAGCACCTTCTTCTTCACTGATCTTTTCAATATTCTCAAGATCAGGGCGGGTTACCGGTTTAATTTCAGTTTCTTCCAATGCACTGGTATAAGCTGGCGCAAAGGCAAAATCGATGGCATCTTCCATAAATACATTTTTACCATAATAGGATTCAATTACCTGTTTAGGAACTTTTCCTTTTCTGAATCCTGGAACTGAAAAACGTTTTTTATTTTTATCATAGGACTTTTTGACAGCCTGTGAGTATTCCTCCGGACTAATTTCAATTTTTAAGGTGGCGATATTTTTTTCAATACTTTCTACTGTAGCACTCATGTTATCCTCCGTATCTTTCACTATAAATTATATTCACATTCAATTTTAACAGTATATCATAGGTATATTTCCATATCAAGGATGAAAATCAAGGTGTTTAAGAAATATTATCGGTGTATGCAGTCAATTTTATTAAAGATGAAGCACCTCATTAAAAAACTGCCTCGATAGAGACAGTTTTTTCGCTCAGCCGCCTAAGTAAGCTTGCTGAACTTCCGGGTTGACCAGCAGATCTCTGGCATTACCAGAAAGTTTGATATATCCGGTTTCCAGAACATAAGCGCGATTGGCAATATGCAAAGCTTTGTTAGCATTCTGTTCCACCAACAATACGGTCGTTCCGGCATCATTAACTGTTTGGATCATATTAAATATCTCATCAACAAGCAGCGGAGCCAATCCCATTGACGGCTCATCCAGAAGAATCAGTTTGGGTCGCGTCATCAAAGCCCGGCCCATCGCTAACATTTGCTGTTCGCCACCACTTAAGGTTCCGGCAATTTGTTTAATGCGCTCTTTTAGCCGTGGAAAATTCAGAAATATTTTTTCCATATCCTCCTGGATCGAAATCTTATCTTTCCTGATATAGGCGCCCATCTGAAGATTCTCCAAAACCGTCATTTCGGCAAAAATTCGTCGTCCTTCCGGAACATGAGCGATTCCCATCATTGGTATCTGATGGGCCGGTACCTTGTTGAGATTCTCTCCTTCAAAGGATACCATCCCTTCGCTGGGTTTTAATAGTCCCGAAATAGTCTGTAGAATGGTGGTTTTACCGGCGCCGTTGGCTCCGATAAGGGTAACAATCTCACCTTCATTCACCTCAAAACTAATGCCTTTAATGGCATGAATTTTCCCGTAGTGTACATTTAAATCTTTTACTTTAAGCATCTGCGGCCTCCTAATCACCTAAATAAGCACGAATAACATCAGGGTTGTTCTTGATTTCATCCGGAGTGCCTTCGGCAATCGTTTTGCCATAATCCACGACAATGATTCGTTCACAAATCCCCATCACCAACTTCATATCATGTTCAATAAGCAAAACGGTAATATCAAATTTATTTCTAATAAAGTGGATGGTTTCCATCAGTTCGGTCGTTTCATTGGGGTTCATTCCCGCCGCTGGTTCATCTAACATCAATACTTTTGGATCAGAAGCCAAGGCTCTGGCTATTTCAAGCTTTCGCTGCTGTCCATAGGGCAGGTTTTTAGCCAATGTATCGGCATACTCACCCATATCAAAGATATCAAGCAACTTCATACATTCTTCTTGAGCTTTTTTTTCTTCCACCCAGAATTTTTTGGTTCTGAACATTCCCTGAATCATATTGTAATCGATAAAATTGTGATAGGCTATCTTTACATTTTCGACTGCTGTCAAATCTTTAAACAAACGGATATTCTGAAAGGTTCGACTCGCACCCAGTTTGACGATTTCGTGGGCCGACTTTTTAATAATACTTTGATCATTTAGAAAAATCTCGCCCACAGTTGGCACATAAACTCCAGTGAGCATATTGAAGATGGTCGTTTTCCCAGCGCCATTGGGTCCGATCAGGCCAACCAGTTCGTTGGCGCTCAGATCGAGATTAAACTGATCAACGGCAGTTAAACCGCCAAATTGCATGGTTATATTTTTTGCTGATAAAACGGTCATGATGCTTCACCTCCGTCAATAGAATTCTTAACCTTTTTTCGTTGGATCAGTGATTCAATAAAAGCTGTTAGTGAGAATTCAGATCGTCCAAAAATTCCCTGTGGCCGGAAAATCATCATGATAATCAAGACTAGCGAATAAATTAGTAGCCGATACTCGGAAAAACTGCGAAGCATTTCCGGTAATACTGTCAAAACAATAGCTGAAATAATCGAGCCGGTGAGGCTTCCCAGTCCTCCTAAAACGACAATCACAAACATTTCAATGGAGAACATGAAGCCAAACTTACTGGGCTCCAAAAAAGATTGGTAGTGCGCATACAAGGCACCGCCAATTCCGGCAAAAAACGCTGCCAACGAAAATCCCAATACCTTATATCGCGTTGTGGGAATTCCTGCCGCTTCGGCAGCAATCTCGTCTTCCCGAATCGATATAATCGCTCGCCCCTGTTTGGATCGTCCCAAAGTGAAGATCAGAATGGCGACCAGAATTGTAATCCAATAAACATTATGAAAATTAACCAGTCTGGTAATCCCTTTTAAACCGGCCGCCCCACCAGTTGGTCCGAAATTGATAAAAAAGATTCGAATGATTTCAGAAAAACCAATCGTAACAATGCCAAGGTAGTCACCGCGCAACCGCAATGTTGGTGTCCCGATAAGGAAGCCAAAAATACCGGCTACAACACCACCAACTATCATGGCCAAAATAAGAATAAATAGCTTTGGCAATGGCAGGCCGCTATCGACCAGAGCCATCGAAAAAACGGCCGATGCATAAGCACCAATGGCCATAAAACCGGCGTGTCCTAAAGCCATTTCTCCTAAAAAACCGGCAACAATATTCAAACTCATCGCCATGATAATCATAATGCAGGTCATAATAGCAATTCCGACAAAATAATTATTCATGGTTTTCGTTTGAATTAACACAAAGAATACGAGATAGGTGGCAACAATGGCGATTGTATTAATTAAATATGCTTTTTTCTTATTGTGATCCATTGTCTATACCTTCTCTCTTGTATTTTTACCCAGAATACCGGTGGGTTTGAAAAGCAGTACAATGATCAAAATAGCAAAGACGATGGCATCTGCCCAGGTTGTCGAAAGATAGGCTTTTGTCAAGGTCTCGACCATCCCAATGATAAACCCACCTAACATTGCTCCGGGTATGATTCCGATACCGCCTAAAACAGCCGCGATAAATGCTTTTAGACCAGGCATAACACCCATCGTCGGGTAAACCTGAATATACGCGACACTAAAAAGAACCCCCCCCAATGCGCCAAGCGCAGAACCCACAGCAAAGGTGAGTGAAATGGTCCGATTAACGTTAATACCCATCAGAATCGCAGCATCCTTGTCTTCTGATACGGCACGCATGGCACGACCCTGTTTCGTTTTTCGGATATAGAGATCCAACAAAACCATAAAAAACAATGACAAACCTATGGTAATCAGAGTGGTTGAACTGATTTCGATTTCACCTAATTTATAAATCGTTTCAGGAAAAATCTTGGGCATAACCTTTGGGTCCGGCTTAAAAATAATCAGTGCCAGATTCTGTAAAAACAGACTTACACCAATGGCTGTAATCAGGGCTGATAGTCTGGGCGCATTTCTAAGTGGCCGGTAGGCAACGAATTCGATCGTCACACCAATAATGGCCATAATAACCATTGAAGATAAAAGAACCGCCCAAACCGGCAATTGAAAACTGGTAGCGGCAATGAATGCAAAATACGCACCGAACATCATGATTTCACCATGGGCAAAGTTGATAAGTTTTATAATGCCGTATACCATGGTATAACCGATTGCGATGAGCGCATAGATACTCCCTACGTTTAGCCCGTTAATCAGCTGTTGCAGAAATAAATTCACGATGTATCCTCCTTTGTAGAATAACATATGTAGAATAACATAAAATGGATATAGAAGAGATGTGTCTCTCCTATATCCCTTTTGTTTAGTGTAATAATAAATTTATTAAAGACTAGTTATTAACCACTGTGGAATCAAATTTTAATTGACCGTCGTCAATTTTAATAATGGTAACTTCTTTGTCTTTGGGATTGCCTTCTTCATCAAACTTTAAGGTTCCAGTAACACCAGCATGATCAGTGGCATTTAATGCTGTGATAATGCCTGCCGCCTCTGTTGCTCCCGCCGCAGTAATTGCTTCTACCATGGTATAAACAGCATCATAACCTAAAGCTGCAAACGAGTTTGGCACTTTATTATACTCTGCTTTGTAGGCCGTAATAAAGTTCTGAACGGTTTCTGAGGGTGAATCGGCTGCATAATGATTTGTGAAGTAATTTCCCTGCGCGGCATCAGCATACTCTTCCTGTACGCCATCCCAACCATCCGCTCCGACAAATTTTGCGGTAATGCCCATTTCTTTAGCTTTTTGAAGAATAGGACCAACTGTTTGAACATAATCTGGAACAAACACAACATCCGGATTCATTTCCTTGATCTTTGTTAATTGAGCACTAAAATCTTTATCCGCTGTTCCATAAGATTCGCTGCCGGCAATGGTACCGCCTTTGGCAGTAAATGCAGCCTTAAATGCTTCTGAAACACCTTCTGAATAGGGATTACCAGTTCCAATTAATAAAGCTGCTGTTTTGGCGCCTAATGTTGTCGCTGAGAAGTTTGCCGCAGCTTGTCCCTGATAATCGTCCAGGAAGCATGCTCTAAACACATTTGGCGCTTCTTGCGTTACTTCAACCGCCGTAGCAGTTGGCGATAATACTGGCATATTATCCTGTACCATGATATCTTTCATTGCTAAGGTCTCACCACTTAAGGTTCCCCCAATTACAGCAACAACACCATCCTGGTCTCTTAATCGGTTGTAGGCATTGATCGCTTCGGTTTGATCAGCTTTTGAATCATAAGCAACCAATTCGACGTTTTTCCCATCAATACCACCAGCCGCATTGATTTCCGCTACGGCTAATTGGGCCCCCTCTTCAGCTGAGCTCCCGTAGATGGCCGCATCGCCAGTCATTGGTCCAATAAAACCAAGCTTGACAACATCTGCGTCTGCACTACCACCGGATGTAGAACAACCTGCAAATGCAAAAATAGAAGCGGTGAACATCATTACGAGTAAAACACTAATCACTCTTTTCTTCATTTTTTCCTCCTTTTTCTTTTCAATGATTATTTATAGTGATTATCATAAACCATTCTTAAGAAAAACACAAGAAATAATTGATCACATCCTACGCTTCTTTATTATTTCCCCTGCCAAAATTACAGAGGCTTCGCAGCATACAACCACTGCAATTGGGATTCCTTGCCGTACAACATTTTCTACCATGCCAGATCAACCAATGATGGGCCTGAGACCATTTATCTTTGGGGATGTTTTTCATCAATTCTTTTTCAACTTCCAGCACATTTTTCCCTTGGGCTAAGCCAATTCGTCGGGAAACCCGAAAGACATGGGTATCCACTGCAATCGCGGGAATATTAAAGGCATTGCTCATTACCACATTGGCGGTTTTGCGACCAACGCCTGGAAGCGTAAGTAGTTGCTCCATTTGATCAGGCACCGTGCCATTATATTCTATTAGTAGACGGTGGCAGGTCAAGATGATGTTTTTCGCCTTTGTTCTTGCTAAACCGCAGGTCTTAATTTTTGTGAGCAGGGCTTCCTCTCCCAAAAGTAGAATCGCTTCAGGTGTCTTGTAGTTTTCAAACAAATCTTTAGTGACAATGTTCACGCGAACATCCGTACATTGTGCCGAAAGGATGGTCGCAATCAGCAATTCAAAGGGAGACTTAAAATCTAAGCCACACTGTTCCTGGCCGTATCGGCTTTCCAGTGTGGCTAAGATTTGTTCGATCTTCTTTTTTGTCATGCGTTTTCATTAAGTATCAGTGCCATAAACACAAGATCTTCATCACCGGTATTGATAACACTATGGCTGCTTTGATCAGGAGTCACCATCACGTCTCCGGGCCCAATTTCAGCCTCCTTGCCATTGTCGATAACGATGCCTTTTCCCTGTAAAAAATAGAATACTTCCCGCTCATTGATGTGCTGATGCTCCCCAATGGAATCTCCAGGTTTCACCGTAATCTGGGCAAAGAGGCGACAATTCTTACCCAGAATTTCATTATTGGTGATATGAGTAATTTCAATATCACCCTTGCCACCCCGCATGTTTTGTTTAATTTCCAGTCTTTTTGATTTGCTTTGTTCAATCATCATCTTCCTCCGTTAGGTAGTAGGCGTTGTTGGTTCGGTTGGTTCGGTTGGCTCCGTTGGTTCCGTTGGCTCTGTTGGATCGGTTGGATCAGTTGGATCAGTTGGTTCTGTCGGTTCGGTTGGCTCCGGCGGTTCGGTTGGCTCCGGCGGTTTGACAGGCTCAGTCGGTGTTGTCGGCTCAGTCGGTGTTGTCGGTTTCGTCGTCGGCGTTTCCGTTTCAGTCTTCTTTTCCTCTTCTGTTGTCTTTTTGGTCGTGCCTGCGTCAATGGTAGAGGCTCCCGATGTTTCGCCTTCGTTCGACGTTCGCTCCATTTCTGTGATCGTCAGCAGATCCTGATTGATGACAGAGCTCATGTAATTCCCATAAATACCTGCCGCGATATAGCTGCCACCCGATAAAATATAATTTTCAGGACTACCAATCCAGACTGTCGTGGTCAAATTACCCGTAATACCGGTAAACCATAAATCTTTATTATCGTGGGTTGTACCCGTTTTCCCGGCTGTTGTATAAATCTGAGATGCGGCAGTACCGGTACCATAACTGACAACCCCCTCCAGTATGCCCATCATATTAGTTGCCGTGGTATCGGTCATGACTTTTCTGGTGGTCGTACTGGATGCATTTTTTGTATAAAGAACCTCACCGTTGATCTGTTCCAGTTTTGTAACAAAGTACGGTTGATTGTAAACCCCGGCATTGTTAAAAACATTAAAGGCCGCCGCCATTTCCACCGGTTTAATCCCATAGGTCATCCCACCAAGGGCAGTTGCTAAATTATAATCAGTATCTTCGAAGGTTGATATTCCCATCGTCTGCATAAATGCGACGGCCGCTTCAACTCCAACCTTATCGTACACTTTAACCGCCGGAATATTATAAGAATTTATTAACGCAGTTCGTACCGTCACGGTTCCATGATAACCACCATCGTAATTTCTCGGAGCATAGCCACCAAAATCGGTATAGGCATCGAGAATTGTCGTTGACGGCGTAATCAATCCCTTATCCATAGCCGCTGCATAATAGAGCGGTTTGATGTTTGATCCCGGCTGTCTTGGCGTGTTGGCCATATCAATTTGTGTATTCCCACCATAATAACTTCTTACCGCACCATCTAAGTCGATTGATACCACTGACCCTGTTTCCTCTTCCATGCCATAGTCTGCCAATCCGGTATTAAGACTGTCAATTGCATCATTCTGCATGGAGGTGTTAATCGTTGTGTAAATACGATACCCGCCGCTGGCGATGTTCTCTTTTATATAATCAATAGCCTGATCTTCTGTAAGACCACGCTCCTGCATAACGGATGAAGCTTTCATCCGAGCATATTCATCCAGAGCCCTTCCTACATAGGCTTCGTAATTATCCACAATCTGATCGTCATTACTGATCGTTGCCGGATCTCTGATAACTAATTCCAATGCATAGGCGGCATCTGCTTCTTCCTGAGTAATGTACTTTTCTTTAACCATTCGTGCCAGAACTTCCTGCTGACGCTTTTTGGCTGCTTCAAAATTAGAATTAGGAGCATAGGCACTGGGTGCCTGAGGCAAACCTGCCAACATCGCAGCTTCAGCAAGGTTAACCTGCGAAACCGGTTTGTTAAAATAAGTTTGTGCTGCTTCCTCTATTCCATATGCGCCGGAGCCAAAATAGTATTCATTAAAGTACATCTCCAGAATCTGCTCTTTGGTATACTTTTCTTCTAACTGTAGTGCAATCGATATTTCCTTTAGCTTTCTTATCAATTTCTGATTAAAATTCTGTTCAGTTGCAATATCCGGCAAAAACAGAACTCGAGCCAACTGTTGGGTAATGGTACTGGCTCCTTCACTAATGCTACTGCTAGCAATGTTTGCAAAAAATGCTCGGCCAATCCCCAGTACATCAATCCCGAAATGATCGTAAAAACGCGAATCCTCTACGGATACCAGGGCATGTTGTAATTGTACCGGGATCTGATCGATGGTAATGTTGGTCCGGTTTTTTGTGTACAACTCGGCAATAACGGCATTATCTGCTGAATAGATCTCGGTTTTGTCCTTTGCCTGATACTGATAGTCTGAAATATCCATGCGATTTGCAGCATAGATGGAATACATGACTCCGGCTCCCAGTATTCCCAGCACCAAAAGAACAATGAGTATTTTTGCTCCAATATGTTTTTTCTTCTTACGTCTTCTTATTCCTTTTTTTTGTTTTTCACTCATTCCATCACCTTTTTCTCTTTATTCTCTCTTAAATGTTTATGAAGTTCCGTCAAGTTTTTGCTGTATTCAGCCTGAACGTACAAAATTTTTTTACTGGGAAGTGATAGTAAAAGACGATGCGCATGAAGTGCCTGATGCGGCATTTCAAAAGAGCCTGTTTGCATACACTCGCCATGATACAGAGGATCACCAATAATCGGGTTTCCCAAATGCTTCATATGAACTCTTATCTGGTGTGTCCGTCCTGTTTCCAAAACCAACTCTACCAACGATGCATCCTTAAATTCCTCCAGCACCTTATAGCGGGTTACCGATGGTTTCCCATCTTCCATAACAACCCTGTGGATACTGTTTTCATAGGGTTGACCAATGGGCGCATTAATAATACCTTCTTGATGGGGAAGTTTTCCATGCACAAAAGCATGATAAACCTTAATCACCTTACCTGAATTCGTTTCTTTTTGAACATAATGATGCACATATTTATTTTTGGCAATCGCCACAATACCCGTTGTATCTCGATCCAATCGATTGATAAAACGGATTTTTGCAGAAACACCGCGCTCACCCCAATAATAGCTGATATAATTTGCCAGGGTATCCAATTGATGCGTTTTCGTTGGGTGTGTTACACAGAAAGGCGGTTTGTTAATGACTAACAATTCCTCATCTTCGTAAACGACATTAAGGTTCCCCGATACCGGTTCACCATCAATATCTTCGCAAGGCATCTTAATCTCAATGACATCTCCTGGTTTAATTTGTTGTCCCAGAAAACACTCGCGCTGATTTAAACTGATCTTTCCAATCCGTTTAATTTCTCTGATAAGACGGCTAGAATAACTGTAACGCTTGACCAGTTCCTCTCTGACCAGCTTTTCATGATTTATTGATATTTGATATGTATAAACAAGACTGATAATCCTACCCCCGGTTCTAACTCTACTAAATTTTTTTATGATTAATTAATTTAATTCTATTTTTTCTGCTTTATTTTACAATACCCGGATTCATATGATGCTACTTTAAAACATGCATACTATTATACCCCAATTCGCCCCGAGGCGTTAGATATTTTTTTAGATTTAAGGTAATTACAGACGTTTTTCATGTTTAACAACTCAGATATGACCGACAACCAAACATAATCTGATTCACTGCTGAAATATTGATTGACCCATCAGCATTAATTTGGTAAAAATTTAAACCTGAGTCTCCTCATGTTAGCAATATTACTATTTTAACAGAACCGCAATTTATTTTATACATCTTTCCTAAAATTCTCATTAAAATTTTAATCAAATCATGAATTGTCATAAATTCTTAATAAAAACGGCTCCTCATTTTTCAATGAGGAGCCGTTTAGAACATCTTATTTATCTGGTTCTACTTTATTTATTTGGTCTTATTTGGTCTCATTTCAATCGCATTTTTCCTGCACTTATCAAAACAGATTCCACAGCCAATACACATATCATGATCAATAACGTAGGGTGGTTTTTTAATCTCCCCAGTAATTGCATTAACGGGACAATTTTTCGCACACAACCCGCAGGCAATACAATTTTCTTCAATAATATATGCAGTTTCTTTGCCATATTCCACATCACCCGTAATACAGTTCATCGGACACTTGTCGACGCACTCATAACATTGTCGACATTTATCATAGTCAATTTTCGCACAATTATTCTCGATCGTGATCGCATCAAAGCGACAGGCTTTTTTACAAGCACCACAAGCAATACATGCAGTTGTACATGATAGACGGGCAATCTTTCCTTTGTCAAGGTTATGGCATTTAATAATGACTTCCTGAGTTGCCGGCACCAGGCTCATAATGGCTTTGGGACAGGCATCCACACATTTACCACAAGAAGTACATTTGTCCGGATCAATTTTCGGCAGTCCGTCTTCTCCCATAACAATCGCATCGAAGGGGCATACCGCTTTACAAGTTCCTAATCCCAGACATCCATATCGACATCCTTTTGCACCACCAGAAGCAATCATCGCTTCTCGACAATCCATTTCGCCATAATAATCAGCGCGATTTGGTGCTGTTTCACAGGTTCCCTGACAAATGACAGTGGCAACCTTTTTAACCGCACTTCCGGCTTCCATACCCATAATTTCGGCAATGGCAGCGGTACAATCGGCTCCCCCAACCGGGCAGGCATCGATGGCTGCCGTTCCATTGACTATCCCTGATGCCAGTGCATCACAGCCAGGCAATCCACAACCACCACAGTTTGCCCCGGGAAGAGCAGCTCTTACCATTGGTACCCGCGGATCTTCATATACTTCAAATACCTTTGCCGCAATGGCAAGGCCAATTCCAAACAGTAAACCAAATACACCGAGGATACCGACAGGAACTAAAATCGCATTTAACATTTCTGTATCCTCCTAACCTAATTTCATTCCGGAAAATCCCAAAAACGCAATCGCCATTAACCCCGCAGTTAATAATGCAATCGGGAATCCTTCAAGAGATTTTGGAACTGCCGACGTTTCGAGCCGCTCACGGATGCCCGCAAAAAGCACGATGGCAAGCGTGAAACCTAAGGCCGCCCCAACGCCGTGAAAAATCGTTTCAATAAAATTATATTCAAACTGAATATTTAAAAGCGCAACCCCTAAAACTGCACAGTTTGTTGTGATTAAGGGGAGGTATACACCCAGTGCCTGATACAGCGATGGGCTGGCTTTCTTAATAATCATTTCAACCAGCTGAACCAGCGTTGCAATTACCAAAATAAAAGCAATTGTCTGCAGGTAACCAAGACCCAATGGATCAAGAATTGAATATTGAACTACATAAGTAATTGCCGAAGCCAGTGCCATAACAAAGGTTACCGCAACCCCCATTCCAACAGCAGTTTCAACTTGTTTGGACACCCCCAAAAACGGACAAATACCTAAAAATCGTGATAGTACAAAGTTGTTGACAAAAATTGCACTAATCATTATAAAAATTAAAGTCATTGATATCTCCCCCTATGCCTTTTTCGTTTTCCAGTTAATGAGACCAATCAAAAGACCTAGAGTTAAAAATGCTCCAGGAGGCAAGATCATCAATAATACCGGTTCATAAGCAGCTCCGAATAAAGAAAATCCAAAAATACTTCCTGCCCCTAGAATTTCACGAATTGATCCAAGAATTGTTAACGCCAGGGTAAAGCCTAACCCCATCCCCAATCCATCCGCAAATGAATCAGCAATTCCATTTCCAAATGCAAACGCTTCTGCTCGACCCAGGATAATACAGTTTACTACGATCAAGGGAATAAATAATCCCAACGATGCATCCAAAGATGGTAAATAAGCTTTCATTAACATTCCGACAATGGTAACAAACGACGCGATAATAACAACAAAAGCCGGGATTCTAATATTGTCTGGAATCACCTTTCTAAGTGCCGAAATTACAACGTTTGAACAAATGAGTACCGCACATGTTGCCAAACCCATACCCATACCATTAACCGCTGATGTAGTTACCGCAAGAGTAGGACACATCCCCAGCAAAAGCACGAAGATCGGATTCTCTTTTATGATACCCTTTTTTAGATTTTGTATAAAATTCATCTAATACACTCCCCCTATTCCGACAAAGTCTGGTAAACTAGAATCGATGTATTCACACCTTCAGTAACTGCCTTGGAAGTAATGGTAGATCCAGTTATTGCTTGAATTTCATTACTGCCTTCTTTAGCCGTCCCTTTTACAACGATCAACTCTTCGGTCGCCGATTTTCCGGTAAATTGATCATTCCATTCACCGGTGGCCAGCGCACCCAAACCGGGTGTTTCATTATGTTTAATGATTGTGATTCCAGTAATGACGCCATCCGTCGAGATTCCCGTTAACACTTGTACTTCTCCACCAAAACCACTGCCCGGACCGGTCTTTACTGTGTAGCCCGTAATTTCACTGCCATTTTTGCCAATATAAATTTCTAACAACTCTTCAGGTTTTGCCATGCTGATTTCTGTGGCTATTTTCTCCACATCCGCAACTGGCACTTCTTCAAAATCAGTCGCTTCCGGCAGAACTTCCTGACGCGCTTCAGTGTTTGCTTGAATGTTCATTTCCTCAATCGTACCGGCCGTCACATAATTGGTTAATGCCAGACAGCAAGCTGCTACCCCTGAAATAAGAAGTAAAATAAAACCTAATTTAAAAACAACTTTCCAATCAATCTGAATTTTTTCTTTTGTTTCCATTATGCTTTAGCCTCCTTCTTGGTTTTAGTCACACCATAGATTCGCTCTTTGGTGAAGCGTTCAATAAGAGGTGTTGCAACATTCATTAGTAGAATTGAATAAGAAACGCCTTCAGGATAACCCCCATAAATACGAATGATCATGGTAATTAACCCACACCCCAATGCATAAATAATCTGACCTTTTGGTGTAACCGGCGATGACGCATAGTCCGTCGCCATAAAGAAGGCACCCAACATCACACCACCTGATACAATATGCACAATTGGATCTTGTCCAACCAGAAGGGCAAAAATTCCCACTGTTAATAAATAAATGGTTGGAATTCTCCAGCTAATAATGCCTTTGAAAATTAGATACAATCCGCCAAGCAGCAAAGCAAGGGCTGAAATCTCCCCGATACATCCATACACACCGTTTAAGCCGAAGAATAAGTCCATGGCTGAAGGCATGCTTGCCGCTTCACCAGCTTTTAATAAGGCCAATGGTGTTGCCGTCGTTACCGTATCCGATACTGGCAGATAAGCTGTTGCGGTCATATGTCCCGGCCATGAAGCCAGCAAGAAAGCTCTTGCCGCCAAAGCTGGATTAATGAAGTTTTGTCCTAAACCACCAAAACACTGTTTAACAATAGCAATGGCAAAAACAGAACCGACAACGGCAATCCACCATGGCGCATTAATCGGTAAGTTGAATGCTAAAAGCACCCCCGTGACAACCGCACTCCAGTCATTAATCGTTACTGGTTTCTTAAGCAGTTTTTGAATAACCGCTTCTGTAGCAACTGAAGAAATTATACAAATTGCTACTAATGCCAAAGCCCATATCCCAAAAACAAATCCTGCGACAGCCAATGCAGGTAACAAAGCAATAATGACATTTTGCATAATATTGGCTGTGGAATGTTTTGCGCGGATATGAGGGGATGATGACACTGTAAGATTTAATTCATTCATCAATATTCCTCCTAATTTCCTTTTCTTCGCTGCGCGATAATCTCGCGTTTAGCCACACGAATCGATGATGCCAGGGTTCTTTTTGCCGGACAGATGTAAGAACAACTTCCGCATTCAATACAATCCATGGCGTTATTTGATTCGCATTTATCCCAATTATTCCGCTGGGAATATTCGGCGATGTAAAGAGGCTGCAGGTGAATTGGACAGACTCCCACACATTTGCCGCAGTGGATACAGTTTGATGGTGTGGAAATTTTTGCTGATTCTTTGGTTAGACATAAAATTCCTGATGTTCCCTTCATAACAGGGATCGCCGTTTCAAACTGGGTAACCCCCATCATCGGTCCGCCAGAAATTACTTTTCCCGGTTCAGCCGAGAAGCCCCCACATTGGTCAATCACCGATTGAAATGGTACCCCTACGCGAATTTCAATGGTTTGTGGGTTTTTAATGGCATCGCCAGTACAAGTCAGGTAACGTTTGTACAAAGGCATTCCTGTTGCCATTGACTCTGCTATTTGAGCTGCTGTTCCGACATTCATAACAACAACACCCGCATCTGCTGGCAACCCGCCCGACGGTACTTCTCGACCAGTGATTGCCGCAATCAGTTGCTTTTCAGCTCCCTGCGGATACTTTGTATGTAATGAATAAACTTCCAGTCTGCTATCGTTTCCAATTGCTGTCACAAGTGCTTCAATGGCGTCGGTTTTATTATCTTCGACACCAATAAAACCTTTTTCAACACTTACCGCTTTCATGACTGCTTTTAATCCCATGACAACCTTTTCAGCTTGATTCAGCATCAAATGATGATCAGCAGTTAAATAAGGCTCACATTCGGCACCATTTAAAACAACGCAATCAACCTTTTTGTCCGGTGGAATCGCCAGTTTAACATGAGTTGGAAAGGTTGCCCCACCAAGACCAACAATCCCGGAATTCAGAATCATTTTTTTGATTGACTCCGCATCCATTTCTTCTAAAGTACCATAGGGTTTAATACTTGAATCGATGGTATCCAAACCATCTGATTCAATCACAACCGACATAATCCGATCCCCTGATGCATGTGGACGTTCCTCCACCGCAACAACTTTTCCGGATACACTGGCATGTACCGGAGCGGAAACAAAACCATTCGGCTCGCCAACTTTCTGGCCCAGAAATACCTGATCGCCTTTTTTCACAATCGGTGTACAAGGTGCCCCAATGTGCAACGACATGGGTATGATCACCATTTCCGGCTTTACGCCAAAGCCCAACGGAACTTCAGCTGTACTTTCCTTTCTATAGGGTGGGTGGATTCCCCCCTTAAAGGTTCCATGTTTTACATTCATCTTACGTCAAACACCCCTCAAATTAAATTTTTTACACAAGAGAAACTGTATACTTGTATATATAGGCAGTATCATAACATATAAATTATTTTTTTTCCATACGAATTAATAAATTTGTTTAAAATAATACTGTACCCACCGGGCCCAGAAAAAAAATGGTAATATATAGCTCTAAAAATATAATATTTAGACTATAACCACCATTTCAAAGTGACCATTCATAGGGACAAAACGATTAATGCACTAAATGGCATATGTTAATATATTAACACACGCCATTTAGAATAACCTTTCTGTCTTAAAGGGTATTATCTTGTCATTTTTTCTAAGCCAAAAAGGTTTTATACCCTTTATAGCACATATACAAATCAACCTTAGATGCTAACTCGAAGGGCGAGTGCATGCTCAGCAGTGCCGGGCCACAATCCAGTACATCCATTCCATATTCTGCCAGAATATGGGCAATCGTGCCACCGCCGCCAAGATCCACCCGGCCGAGCTCACCCATCTGCCAGATCACGCCGGCAGTTTCGAGCGTTTGTCGCATCTTCCCCATAAACTCAGCATGAGCATCATTAGAACCTGATTTCCCGCGGGCACCGCCGTACTTTGACAAAACCATTCCCTTTCCAATATATGGGGCATTTCCTTTATCGTGGGTACCTGTATAATTAGGATCGACGCCGGCAGTGACGTCAGCAGAAAGCATTTCTGAACGCATTAAGCAGCGACGAATGGCTATTTCAGGCTTTTTAACCGCCATCAAATCGATTAGCTCTGCGACCGCGCCCTCAAAAAAGCGCGAATGCATACCCGTGTTACCGACGCTGCCAATTTCTTCTTTATCAGCCAGAATCACACAAAGCGTTCGCTCCGGTATCGTCTCCTGATCAAGAATCGCCCGCAGTGCTGTATAGGCGCAGATACGATCATCCTGACCATAGCCACCAATCAGGCTTTCGTCAAAACCAACGTTTCGGGCAGCTCCTGCCGGCACTACTTCTAATTCAGCGGTGGCAAAATCTTCTTCCACCATACCATATTTTGTGTAAAGATGATTGAGAATATTGAGCTTAACCCCGTCTTTTAAATCTTTTTCAGGATAGGGCTGACTGCCGACAATAATATTAAGCCCTTCCCCGGTGATTCCCTCGGTCATTTTTTTGGTGTTTTGTTCCTGAGACAAATGAGGCAATAGATCGGTGATGCAAAAAACCGGATCTTCTGGCGCTTCCCCGATGGAAACGTTAATCGTTTCGCCATCTTTTTTTACCACGGTCCCATGCATGGCCAGGGGGATCGTCACCCAATGGTATTTTTTTATGCCGCCATAATAGTGGGTCTTGAAAAAAGCCATATCATCACTTTCATACAGAGGTGATGGTTTTAAATCAAGACGAGGTGAATCAATATGGGCACCAACAATAGCCATTCCCTCCTCAATCGACTTCCTACCGGCCACAAAGAAAATCACGGTTTTGTTTTTGTGAACCGTGTAGAGTTTATCTCCGGAACTAATTTTCCCGGCTTCCGAAAAAGAATCCAGCGGCTTGAATCCAGCTTTTTCGGCCAGATCAACACTAAGTGTTACACACTGTCGCTCGGTTTTTCCGGCGGTCAGAAAGCGGATGTAATCATCGCTGATCTCTTTTACTTTGATAAATTCTTCAGCGCTGAGGTCTTTCCAGGCCAGTTCCCATTTTTTACCCAGCTGCTCCTGAAGCAGCGTCCCAGGACTTTTTTCTTTCTCTTTATTTTTCATAACAATTTGCTCCTTTGCTTTTTTTATATTACTTATCGACGATTTCGATGTTATCCAGTTGCGCTCTTAAATTTGTTCTGACAGCCGACAGATATTCAGCCCGCAGTGTCATTTGCTCATCCGATTCGTCTTCGGTCAATCCACATTCTTTTTTCTTTCGGGCCAGTTCATTGATTCGATCAATTTTTTCCTTTGTTATCATGATTCTCCTCATTATTTCTAATCTTAATTTTTAAATTTTCACAAGTTGTTTATCGAGTAGGCGTTGGAGGCTGAGCAATACACCCAGCTTACCGTGAAAATGTGTCAGACCGCCTTGAAAATAAACATAGTAAGGTTCCCGCATCGGGGCGTCAGCCGAAAGTTCGATGGAAGAACCTTGAATAAAAGCACCGGCTGCCATAATAATGGGATCCGAATAGCCGGGCATATCCCATGGTTCAGGGGTGGCCTGGCTGTCCACCGGAGCCGCTTCCTGAATCGCCCGACAAAATGTTTTAACCGCTTCGGCGGTTTTTAAACAAACACTCTGAATGATATCACTGCGATAGTCCATCACTTCGGGGCAAACGGCAAAACCCAGCTTTTTATAGCAAGCGGCCAATAGCACCGCCGACTTAATTGCCTGGGCCACCACCGTTGGAGCCAAAAACAGACCTTGCAGCAAGGTGCGGTTTATTCCCAGGGTGGCACCGGTTTCTCTGGCTACTCCGGGAGCCGCCAGACGGCAGGCGGCCAAATGGACCAGATCCGCTCGACCAGCGACATAACCGCCGGTCGGCGCTAAGCCGCCACCGGGATTTTTGATCAGCGAACCGGCCATTAAATCGGCACCGATTAACACTGGTTCGACCCGGTCCATAAATTCGCCATAGCAATTGTCGACAAAAACAATCACATCTGTTTTTACTGCTCGAATTTTTTTAATCATCTCTGCCATCGCGTTGATGCTTAGTGCCGCCCGCCAGCTGTAACCCGTGGATCGCTGCAGATAAATCATTTTCGTATTTGGGGTAATGGCAGAAAGAATCGCCACTTCATCAAAACTGCCATCAGCCAGCAATTCGATCTGATTATAGGTGACTCCAAATTCTTTAATGGTTCCCTGCCCAACACAAGTCTCTTCCAGACCGATCACGGAGCGGATGGTATCGTAGGGCGAACCGGTAATGGCCAGTAAATGGTCGCCGGGGCGAAGGACCCCATACAAAGCTAATGCAATCGCGTGGGTTCCCGATGAAATATGCGGCCTCACCAAGGCATCTTCTGCTCCGAAAACATCGGCATAGATGGTTTCAACCACTTCCCGTCCGACATCGTCATAGCCATAGCCAGTCGAAACAGTAAAGTGTCGATCACCCAGTCCCGCCTTTTGCATCGCTTTGATGACCCGATACTGATGAAGCTCTGACAGATCATCCCGTTCTTTTAGTTGGGAGTGAACCTCATTTTCGACTTTTTTTACGAAATCGATGACTTCTGCTGAAATCTCAAATTCCTGTTCAAGATAGGTTTTAATGTCTTTTTGTATGTTCAAACAATTACTCACTTTCATTTATTGGTTCAAATTGAGGAAGAATCAGCTTTAGACACGCCTCAACCTGGGTCTCCAAGTCTTTGGCCTCACTCATTTTCAGCCACTGGATGCGCTTATCTTTGCGAAACCAGGTCATTTGACGTTTGGCGTAGTGTCGGGAATCCCGTTTTAGAATGGTTACCGCTTCTGCCAAGGTGGACACCCCTTCCAGGTAGGGTTTTAGCTCTTTATAGCCAATTGCCTTTAGTGCCGTCAAGTTCCAGTCATAGCCCCGCTCAACCAGCATCTTTGTCTCTTCAACAAGACCTTCCTCAATCATCCGATCAACCCGATGGTTAATCCGATGATAGAGCGTCTCGCGGTCCCAGTCCAACCCCAGAATAATATAATCATAAGGAACTTCCTGTTTTTTTGTCTCTTCATCAAAATGGGATTTCGGCTTGCCAGTGAGCTCATAAATTTCCAACGCCCGGATAATCCGATTTTGATTATTGGGGTGAACACTTTCTGCCGTAACCGGATCCACCGATTTTAGCCGCTGGTATAAGGCTTCCTTCCCCAGGACTTCGGCTTCGGCCGTTAGTCGCCACCGTATTATTTCATCACTGTCCTTTTTTTGAAAATCCCAGGGCAGACTAAGACTATTAATGTATAATCCTGTCCCCCCTATTATAATAGGAAGCTTTCCTTTTGAAAGAATGGCTTCGATGGCACCCAGTGCGGCTTTCTTATATTTTGCGACACTGAATTCTTCATCCGGGGACACACAATCTACCAGATGATGAGGTACCCCCTGCATTTCTTCTAAGGTGACCTTGGCTGTACCAATGTTCATATATTTATAGATTTGCATGGAGTCCGCAGAAATAATCTCACCATTCAATTTTTTTGCAAGTGCCACCCCCAATGCGGTTTTTCCGCTGGCAGTCGGTCCTACCACGACGAGTATTTTTGGTTTTTTTGTTTCCATCTTATACCACCCGCTTGAATAATTTCATTAATTCATATTCCTTTAATCTCATGATGATAGGGCGTCCATGGGGACAAGTATAGGGATTACTGAGACGCCTCAAATCTTCAAGAAGTTTTCTAATTTCAGCCTGGGTCAAAGATTGCCCGCCTTTAATGGCAGCTTTACAAGCCATCATAATGATTTTATTTTTTACTTTTTCTGAAAAAACCGTGTTGCCCTCAGTATTTTCGTTACTTTCAAAAAGATGTTCGTCAATCATCGCTTTTAATAAGTCCGGGCTCTGGGGTTCCCCTAATAATACCGGGACACTACGAACAAGCAAGGTATCATCTCCAAAAACATCACAGTCATAGCCCAATCTTTGATACTCAGCCAACGCATTTTCGATCAGGGTTAAATCTTTGGGACGAACTTTTAAAGGTATCGGTGTCATCAACCCCTGACTGGGAAGACCTTCATTGCGATTAAAAATTCCCATCAGCTCCTGGGTTAAGAAAGCTTCGTGGGCCGCATGTTGATCAAGAAGATAAATTTCTTTTTCACCCTCCAGAAGAATATATACATTAAACAGCTGTCCGACAATTCTCATTTTTGCCAGGTCCTGAACATCTTTTTTAAATCCTGGCACCGCTTTCTCATCATGATCAATTGTCCCGCGATTGATAACATCGCTATTAAAACTAACCGACGCTTCGGCAACACGATTAGAATTGTCGACGACTAACCTCCTTTTGTCCTTAGTCTCAAGAGGCGCTATATCAATTTCTTGCCCTTCTCCCGCGAGACTCACTTTTGTGATCAGATTTGTATCTGCATTCGGAGTCCTAAGCGAATCAAATTTGTCATCATTATGGACTTCAGGCGCTACCTTACTATTTCGTGGCAAGACGGCTTCTTCTCTTTTGATTGGGATATTGGGGGGACTGAATTGACCCTGATATTCAAGTGCTTCCGTTTTTTTTACGAAATCAATGTCATCTTCCATCGAGGACGCTTTTTTAGTTGATGCCATAGTGTCAATGCTGGTCTGATCTTCCAGAAAACTTCTTTGCACACGTGTGTGTTTCTCAACACGTTTTGTATCTATCCCGACGCGATCAGTTTCGAATTTTTTAGCTTCTTCCGTTTGATCATCAACCGTCCCCAGTTCAACGATTAGATTGGTATTTCTGAGGGTTTCCCTGATCCCCTGTTTAAAGAGCAGACAGACCAGGCTTTCATTTAGAATTTTTATTTCGGTTTTAGCCGGATGGATGTTTATGTCAAGCATTCGGCCCGGTAGCGTCATAAAAATAATACCAAGGGGGTGCTGATGTTTCATGCTATAGCCCTCATAGGCTTCATCTAATGCCTGAGCCAGTCGATTATTTTTAATATAGCGTCCATTAATAAAAAACACCTGATCGTCGCGATGATTTCGCATGGTTTTGAGGTTTCCCACTAAACCCGCCAGCTTCATGGGTTTGTTTTCATAATTCAGAGCGATCAAATTAGCCGCCACATCAATCCCATAAAGCCCCGCAACCACATCGATCACCTTTCCGGTACCTGGGGTATCAAGCACAATTCGCCCGTTGCAACTAAGCTGAAAGCGAACCCCCGGATGGGAAATAGCAATTTTTTCTAACAGATCCCGAACGATCATTTCTTCTTTTTTGTCCTTTTCCATATGTTTTCGTCGGGCCGGCGTATTGTAGAAAAGATCACTCACTGTGATTTCGGTGCCGCGATTATAGGCACAAACCCGCTGATTAATGAGTTTTCCACCTTCAAACAAGGTTAAACTTCCAACCTCTTCATTCGTAAACCGGGTAGTAATCTGCACCTTGGCGACTGCTGACACACTGGATAATGCTTCGCCTCTAAACCCCAGTGATTCAATCGATTCCAGATCGTCGATGGTTGATAACTTACTAGTGGCATGGCGTTTAAAGGCCAGCGGAATCTCATTATAGGCAATCCCGCAGCCATTGTCCTGAACTGTAATCCGGTTTTTTCCACCCGCTTCAATGATTACAGTAATCTGGTTGGCGCCAGCGTCAATGGCATTTTCCACCAATTCCTTTACTACTGACACGGGCCGGACAATCACCTCACCGGCAGCTATTTTATTAATTGTTTCATTATTTAGCATCTTAATTTTCATAGAAAATATTATATCATAAGAAAATAAGACCGTCGACAAAACCTGGCAGAAAAAAAAGGGAGCTGTCATCTGACAGCTCCCTTAATGATGGAGCGATTTGCGCTAAACGTCACCTTCCATATCAGGTGTCCATCCCTCAAGCGAAAAAAGATGGTGATTGCTGACCCGCAGGTTCAGACCTTTGCCGCAACAACACTTACGAACCTGTCCGGTTCTGCTTAGGACTTGTTTCTACACCTTTAGTCTATAGTATTTTATTCACCAACCATGCTCAGCTGCACATTGGAATCGCCTATTGGTCGATTAAGAACCGGTTTGCATTCTGGCAGCTCAATTCCCAATGCTTCTCTTAACACTTCTTCAATGGTTGAAACATGAATGATGGTTAAAGCATTTCGCACTTCTTCAGGAATATCACTGACATCTTTTTCATTGTCTTTTGGCAATAAAATTTTAGTGATACCGCTACGCTGCGCTGCGATAACCTTTTCTTTAATGCCACCAACTGGTAGTACCTGACCGCTTAAGGTAATTTCCCCGGTCATAGAAAGTTTAGAATCAACCGGTTTGCCTAAAATCAAGGATGCCAAAGCCGTCGTTAGCGTCACCCCGGCAGATGGTCCATCTTTTGGAGTTGATCCCGATGGGACATGAATGTGGGTATCATTTTTAAAATAGTCAAATCCATTGGCCAAATCACCCAATCGTGAGCGAATCAGGCTCATCGCAATGGTGGCACTTTCTTTCATGACATCGCCCAGTTGACCGGTTAGGGTCAGCTTGCCACTGCCCGGCATCAGGCTGGCTTCGGTAAAGAGAATTTCTCCGCCGACAGCGGTCCACGCCATTCCGGTTACGACACCTGGTTTATTATTTTCACCCGCTTTTTCATGACGTCTGGTTTTATTACCCAATACTTCGCTGATATTTTGAGTTGTTACAATAAACGGCAGTTCAACTTTTTTCGAAACGATTTTTTCAGAAACTACTCTGGCAATTTTTGCCAGTTGTTTGGTCAGGCCACGGACGCCAGCTTCAGCGGTGTAATTTTCGACAATCGCTTCAACAGCTGTTTCTTCAATCTGAAGCATCTCAGAGGTTAAGCCGTGATCATCTAAAACACTTGGCAACAGATGATCAATAGCAATCCGTTTCTTTTCACCGTTGGTATAGCTTGACAGCTGAATTATTTCGGCTCGATCCAAAAGTGGTGCTGGGATCGTGCTAAGGTCATTGGCTGTCGCAATAAAAAATACCTCGGATAAATCATAGGGAATTTCCAGATAGTGATCAGAGAAGGTACAATTTTGCTCAGGATCTAAGACTTCCAGGAGCGCTGAACCAGGATCACCCTGATGAGACATGCCCATCTTGTCAATTTCATCTAAAATGAAAACCGGATTTTTAGCTTCGGCATTGGCAATGCCTTTAATAATACGTCCCGGCATTGCACCAAGGTAAGTCTTGCGATGTCCGCGAATCTCGGCTTCATCCCGCACCCCGCCTAAGCTGGCACGTACATATTTGCGATCAAGGGCTTCGGCAATGCTCTTACCCAAACTGGTTTTTCCGGTTCCCGGAGGTCCCACTAACAATAAGATCGAACCTTGTTTGTCTTCTTTTAACTTCATCACGGCCAAATGTTCAATGATTCGTTTTTTTACATCGTCAATACCAAAGTGATGGGATTCAAGTACCTGTCTGGCGTGTTCAATATCGATTTCTTTTTTCTCACTGGTCCAAGGGAGTTCCAAAAGCAGATCAAGGTAATTCATGATCACATTGCTTTCACCTCCGTTTGGCGGCGAATTTTCAAATTTGCGGACTTCTTTTAACGCTATTTTTTTAATGTCTGCAGGCATATCTGAATCCAGAACTCTTTTTCGATAATCGGCTTCTTCTTCTAATTCTTCATCCAGTTCACCTAATTCTGCTTTAATATTCTTAAGTTGTTCCCGAAGCATCGCTTCACGATAGGTTTTATCCTTACGTTGAGAATATTTTTTACTAATTTCGAGTTGCAGGTGTACGGAATCCTTTTCCCGGATGATATAGTCAATAAAGCTCAGCGTTCTTTCTTTGATTGAATCAATTTCCAGAAGAACCTGTTTGCTTTTTAAAGGAATACCCATCATGGGAATAGTGTAACCCATAATTTCTTCTAAAGAAGGTAATCCTTCCAGAATACTGACAAAGTACTCAGCACCCTTAAAATTATGACTTAAATCTTTCATTAAGCCTTTAATGTACATAATCATTTCCTGTTCTTCGTCAGCATTGATATCCAGAATATCTTCCTGAATGGTATAAGAAGCATTAATCTGTTTTTCTTCAAAGCTGAAGTCCAGAACCTTAACCCGATTGATGGTGGTGATATCAATAACAAAACCATTATCGGACTTTTGGATATTATCAAATTTCATTAACACACCGATACGATAAAACGAATCAGCGGTCAATTGAACGAGTCCTTTATAATCTTTTGTTGATAGACCAATGGCCAAGGTATTATTCTTGATAATCAATTCTTTGATATTGTTTCCAATATCCTCATTTACAAAAATACGATTTGAAATCCCTGGATAAATCACTGTTTCTGTGATCGGAATTAATGGTGCGTTTTTAATTTCTAGTGTGTTCATTTTTCTTCCTCCTCATCCTTTAACAATTTAATTTTTATTAAAGAATTTTGTTTAGTAAGGTGATCAATTGATCCAGCTCATCTTCGGTGAGACTGTTTTTAATCCGTTCAATAACTTGAATCTGGGTTCTTTCCTCGGATCTGGCAATTGATTGTCCCTTTGGTGTAAGATAGATAAAATACACCCTGCCATCCTCTGGCGAACGTTCCCGATACACACAGCCCATGGAAATAAATTTACTAATCAATTCGGTAATCGTCGGTTTCGAATTCTTTGTTTCCTGAGCCAACTGGCTGAAGGTTACCCGATAATTCTTGTCGATGATTTTAAGATAATATTTCTGTTTTGAGGTTACATCTTCCGCCTGACACAAGCAGGTTTCATTTTCATGGAAAGCTGCATTGAGTTTAAGCAGTTTATGATAAGCCTCATATAGTTCATTTTTCTTACATATCATATTATCACCCAACTTTTTTATTAGTTAGCACTTACCTAACTACTTGGTATAAGTATAGCTCCGGTTGCTTATCTTGTCAATAAAAGGTTATGCTTATTCGGAATCGTTAAGTTTTACTTAATTTTTTAGCCGCTTATCGACTTAAAAGATGATCACATTGATCAACTTCAGACAGCTATTTTGCTGCTTCAATCGATTATATTTATATCCCCCGCTCCTTCGTCTGTTGACAAAGCCTCTTTAAAAGGCTATGATTTTAGAATAATAAATTATTTTAGACTTAAAGGAGACCATTATGGAAAAAAAACCGTTGGCTACCGTGGATGGTAAAACGATTTACACCACGGATTTAGATGCCTTAATAAAACAATTACCTCAGGAACAGGCAAATCAATTCACCTCAAAAGAAGGACGACGTCAATTACTAGAAGAACTTATTGCCCAAGAGCTATTTTACTTAGAAGGCAAAAAAGCAAAGGTTGATGAAAGCGAAGAATTCCAGAAAATGCTCATCGATGCAGAAGAAAAGCTTCTAAAAACCCATATGATTGCAAAATTCATGATGGATATCACCATTCCAGATGAAGAAGTGCAAAAATTCTACGATGAAAACCCAAGCCAGTTCATTGCACCAGACAGCATTCGAGCCAGCCACATTCTTTTACCTAATGAAGAACAGGCTTCGACAATTATTGAAGAAATCAAAGCCGGCAAATCCTTTGAAGCAGCAGCAAAAGAATATTCAATTTGCCCTTCTAATGATAAGGGCGGCGATCTAAGCTATTTTTCTAAAGGCCAGATGGTTCCAGAATTTGAAACTGCTGCCTTCGCACTGGAAATAAATGAAATGACTGAGCTACCAGTAAAAACCCAGTTTGGTTACCATATTATTAAGCTGACGGATCGTAAGATTGCTCAAACCATTCCCTTTGATGCAGTAAAGGAAAATGCTCGAAATTACTTATTAAGAGAAAAACAAAACAAAGCTTTTATCGGCAAGGTTGAAGACCTTAAACAAAAATATCCGGTTAAAATGGAAACTACGATTCTGTAATAAAAAGACCAAAGCAACGGGTTTGCTTTGGTCTTTTCTAATTGCTAACTCCAGACGATCTGTTATTTTATTCTTCGTCCTGACTTTTACAACAGCCTTTACCCATAAATCGGTGACCAATGACAAACCCCACTATTGTAAAGGTAATTGTAAGTGCAACCAAGGCACAAGGGATAATTTTATCCTTATGTGCCATCATACAGCATTGGCTATCTTCATTTTTATTACAACACATATTACTTCCTCCAGCTTTCTTTGTTATATCTAATTTATACCCCTGTTTTTGATTTTAAATCAGGGCTTTTTAGACAATCCGCAATAGTTTTCAACCCGACTACAGATCCGCTTATTCTTTTTTTGCATTTTATCTAAAAAAAAATCCAGCCAGTCACCTACCGGCTGGATTCTTCTTAAACAGAAATGTCCAGTAGTTGTCCAATATTGGGGTCAGGTGAGGGGCCAGCAGTCGTAGCAACTGGGGTACTTGTTTCCACCATTGCCATCATATCGGTCATTTGCTCAGTCCCCGTCTCCATTGCCATCTTCATCACCGATACACTAGCCTGTTGGGCGACCTGCATTTGACTCATTCCCATCGAAAGTGCTGCAATATCCATGTTCATTCCACCTTTCTTTGAGATGATTCATAATTTTTATGAATCTTCTCCCTTATTTTAATCGCTATCATTTATTAATGTGTGCAACACATCTATATCTGTTATCGTATTAATTCTAATTTACTTTACTATTATATCATAATTTGTAACACAAACCTTTAATTCACATCCGTTTTTAAATATTATCAAGATTTAAACTATAATAATATCTTTGCTAATATAAATATCGCGGCCATCGCTGTCATCCCCATAATAAAGGTCACAATTGTTTGTGTTTTATAGCCATCCTGGGTTTCCATTTTGCTAAAGTTAGTCACCACCCAAAAGTAACTGTCATTTGCATGCGAAACGGTCATCCCTCCGGCTCCAATGGCCAGCACGGCCAAAACAGCGGCCATCGGACTTGACAAACCTAAAGCAGACATCATTGAGGTCGGATCTGAATAGACGCCCATAATACCCGCTGTGGTCGTGATTGCAACGGTTGAAGATCCCTGAGCGGTTTTTAAGATCGCCGCAATTAAGAAAGGAAAAAAAATGCCGGCCCGGGAAATAATGCCCGCATTTACCTGAATAAAATCAACAAAGCCAGCTGCCACAATCACCTTACCTAAAACTCCGCCAGCAGCGGTTACAAAAAGAATCGGCCCGACAACCTTTAATGTTTCATTGGTCAGTTCGTAAAAATCAGACATCCTTTTCGTCGAAACTAAGAGCCCCAATGCGCACAGCAAGCCAACCGTCAAGGCAATCATCGGAGTTCCTAAAAAAATCATAATTTGTCCGGGAAGTCCACCAATCGCTAACAGACTGGCAAGCGAACCAAGTGTCATCAGTATAATCGGTACCAGAATAGGCGAAAGCGATGCCATACCACCGGGAATTTCCCCGTACTCTAAAACCAGTTCCGCCACACTTTTTTGATAATCCCAAACACCCTGCTCTTCGCGTGATTTAACTTTTTTCGCAATGTACTTCGAAAATATCAGAGCTGCAAGTAAAGTTGGTATCGATACCAGAGTGCCCATCGCAATAACCATTAGCAGGTAATTAGAGACACCCAGAGACCCTGCTGCCGCAATGGGGCCCGGTGTTGGTGGAATAAATACATGCGCAGTATAAAGTCCTGCTGACAAAGCCACTGTCATAGCAACTGACGAGGTTCTTGTTTTAGCCCACATTGCTTTGCGAATTGGATTCAGAATCACAAAACCACTGTCGCAAAAAACTGGCACTGCCACAATCCAGCCCATTATCATTAAAGCGAGCTCCGGATTTTTGGGGCCAATTACTTTTACCACCATGTCTGCCAATTTAATCGCTGCTCCTGTTTTTTCCAGAATCAGCCCAATCAAAGTCCCCAGGATGATCACAATGCCGATGCTTGTGAAAATCCCAGCAAAACCAGATCCTAAAATTCCGGGTATCTCCGAAAGCGGTAAACCAACAATTAAAGCAAGCATTAATGAAACGCCCATAATTGCTATAAAGGGATGCACTCCCCAGCGGGAAATGGCCAGAATCATCAAGCTTATTGCAATGACCAATGCAATCATCAAAGCTAACCCCGTCATAAGGTCTCCTTTCACAGATGCTCTTTTTTTAAATTGTGAAACGCTTGTTATTTTCATTTGAATCAGCATTTCTTTTGCTATCAATCTATGTTATGATAAAAAGAGTACTCATGCACTAAAAAATGGATTATAAAAAAATAGTTAGGAGAATCGTCTTGAAAAAGAAACTGCTTTTATTAGGCACTTTTATCCTTTGTATCATAACTCTTGCTGGTTGTGTATCCTCCTCTGAAAAAAAATCCGATACCATTGATCTGGAAACCACTGACCGCTATGAACTCCTCATTGGACTAAATGATGTGACCACTGGCAAGCAGGTCATGGACACCCAGGAAGCCATCGAAATCGTTAAGCTAAAATTACTAAGCCATGTCAGCGGTGTTACTGTTACAGTATCTAATGGTTACTATTATGTAGGTGCTTTTATCGTCGACGAAACAACACTAAATTGTGTAATTTATGGTGCAAATGATGAAGCCATCGCCGCCGTTGTTGCTGAAATTAATGATGATCTCAATGTCTCCGTACTCGTCTCAAAAACCCCCAGCCAATACCGCTTAATCACACCATAAAATGCGTAGAAAAGCTTTTTTCTTCACGCGTCTAGTTAGCGAGCCAATCTCATTTAAGGTTTGTTGTTTGTTCTAACAATATCAATGACATCCCATATGGTATCAATCATAAAAGTGGGCTTACATTTTTCAAGTGCAAAGGGGGAATTGTATCCCCATTTAACAGCAACCACATCCACCCCGGCCTTTTGGCAGGCTTCTATATCACGAACCTCATCCCCGATATAAAGCATTTCGTCAGGCTTAATGTCATGCTTTCGCAGAACTTTCTTGATTTTTTTTGACTTGGACATGAGTGCGGAACACATGATAAACTCAATCTCATGACTAATATCATAGGTTATTAAAAAATCAGAAACGGTTTTTTTAATATTGGAGGTAAGTATCCCAATATGATCGGTTTCTTTACGCAGTGCTGTAAAAAAATCATGAATATCCGGAGCGAAAGCATGAATTTCGCTTGATTCTTTTCTCATCATCTTTTGTCCATCCCGGATTGCCCGGGGGAATTTGTAAAAAGGGATATCCACAATTTCCTTGATCTCTTTGATGTGAAGATTTTTGATATGCTGTAATTCTTCCATAGTGACTGTGCTGTACTTATATTTTTTTGCCAGACTGTTATATATATTAAAGGCTTTCTCCTCAGTATCCGCAAGGGTACCGTCAAAATCGAAAACCACACACTTATAGGTCATAGATGACTCCTCAAATTTAGTTGTTTAGTTCATATCCATTTACTTTACTTTTTAATTTCTTTCCTAGGGAATCGTGATAAAAATAGCAATCCAGATCCAATCGCTGGGCTTCATGCATCGCAGCACTGCCAAAACGGATCAAATCTTCTTTATTTGTAGCGTGATCCGGATATTTGGAAACACCAATGTGGTTTCTTAAAATAAAAGCGTTTCCTTCAATAATGAAGGGATTACTAAGTAAGTCCGTAATCATCTGACAGATTTCAAGAATTATTTTTATGCTTGAATCACAGGGATAGAATAGCGCAAACTGATCCGAGTAGCGACGAACTAGTAACCCATACTTCCCAATAACATCATATAATTGTTCACTTAAAGATTGGATCAACTGATCTTCAATCGTTTGACCAAAAGCATCACCGACTGTGTGAAGTCCCTCAAGATGAATAAAGATCAAAGCCAGATGCTTTTCCGAATTATTTTTGCATTTACTAAAATAATTTCCCAAAACCTGTTCTAATTTATAACGATTGGGGAGTTTGGTTATCGGGTCTTGGATAAAAGCCGCTTCCAAAGCTTTTCTCTTTTCAATAGTGTCGGTAACGTCGATTCCAAGCAGAATATTGGTATTTTTTCCATCTCTTCTGGTAAACGTCGCATGATCCCATTGGATATAGTGAATATTCCCTTTGTGATCCTTAAAAGGCAACGGTTTTTTGAAATCCAGGTTTTCATTTATGAATTTTCGATGGAGACGTTTAAGATTCCCAAAAATATCCCGTAAGTTCTTATCTTCAACCTCATCATAATTTATTCCACTTAATTGATGAACCACATGATTAATACTGAGGACTTCAAAAGCATTATTGAATTCAATAAACAAAAGCCGGCTATTGTTTAGAACCTTATCTGTAAAAACAAGCTGGGCATTCAATTCTTCTCGCAAATCAACCTGTTTTGTGACATCCTGGAGAATCCCAATTGTTCGCTGATGTTCGTTATCTTTTGTAAAATAATGTCGTACTCTTAAGTAAATGTCCCGAATTTCTCCGCGATTATTTTTTATGCGATAATGAGTATCGACCTTCTCCTGAGCTTGAAATGCCCGCAGGAATGCTTTCCAAACGCGGTTTTGATCATCCTCATAGGCCATCCAATAAATGATGTCAAGATTGGGTTCAACTTCCCCTTCTTCATAACCCAGTATACTATAAAGTTCCCTTGACCAGTAAATTTTTTTTGTTAAATAATTCATTTCCCAGTAACCCAAATGAGCAAGACGTTGAATTTCCAGGAGTTCTTCTTTTTGCTGGCTGATATATGCATCCTTCTCATTGGCCTTTTTTAAATCTTTTCCCGTTATAATCAGATAGCTCTTTTCGCACCCTTTTTTGTCACGCATTTTTAGCGGTTTAAAGACCAGATGAATTGGGATCACTTCGCCGCTTTTATGAAAAAATTTGATATCTCTTTCATAAACACCCTTTTGCGCAATCGCCTTATTCAGTTCATCCCGTTCCTCTTCAAAAACATAATCCATCGGAATACGCTGGATGCTTTTGCCAATAATTTTATCTGCAGGTTTTCCCTGATAATTTAGAAACGTATCATTCGCCTTGAATATAATCCCTTCATTATCAACAATAATGACACTCTCAGTAACCTGGTTAAAAACACCCTGATACATTTTTTCAGTTTGTTGCCATTCTTCACGCCTTTTTTTCATTTTTGTAAAGTGATAGCCTGCACCACCAACCAAACTAAAAAAAACAATGGTTAAAATCACCGCCATCGTTATCAAATTCTCTTCTGAAAAAACATTTAACTCATTCAGCATTCTGAACACCTTACTTTCTGATGTCTTACTGTTATTGATTTAACGCACATCGCCATATTTTCACTAAAGATGATTCTTTTGTATATTTGCCTTCAATTCATAGATATATTATAATACAATCTGTCAACAAAATCCATTACCGACCCTTTTTATTTTGAGTATTATAAAAAAAGCGATTCTCATCTGGATTTGACACCATTTTTCGGGTACGGAATCAAAAATTATTTTTGTCGATACGCTTAAATGGCGAATTCATAAAATAATTAAAAAAACCGCATAAATGCTTTGACAAACCATAAATAAATGTTACAATTAATATATCACTTTATCAGACTACAGTATTAAAGCACGACGTTGAACAAGGAGGTTCATATGCTTTTTAATTATTCCATCGACGGCTTTGAAAACATCCAACACCAGGATTATTTCGCCCTGCAGCAGATCAACGCAAAACTTATGTCACTTTACCGTTCCTTTGGCTATCATCAGATTTCCACCCCCACCTTTGAAACCTATGATCTATACGTCAATGAAGATTCCATTCCCAGCGACGATCTTTTCAAGCTGGTCAATCATCAAGGTAAGGTTCTTGTGCTAAAGCCGGATGCCACCCTGCCAGTCACCCGGATGGCCGCCATGAATCATCCTAATTCTCAGGAGATCATCAAATTCTCTTACCAGACTAATATCTATCGGAATTTTTCATCACCGGAGATCATTAAGAAAGAAATCACCCAAATTGGGATCGAATATTTTGGCAACAACAGCCCGGAATGCGACGGCGAAGTGATCGCCCTGGCGATTCGCTCGCTGCTTGAAAATGGCATTGAGGACGTCCACATTGATTTGGGCCATGTGGGGTTTATTAATTTTTTATTTGATGACCTGGCCTTCTCCTGCAAAGAAAAGGCAACCCTCTTTAAATACATCGAAAACAAAAACATTGGCGATATTGCAAGTTATTTAGAAAAACTGGCCTTGCCTGATGCTAAAAAAACGGTCATCCTTAAATTGCCGCTCCTCTACGGCGAACCGAAAACCGTCTTAAAAGAAATGAAAGCCCTATGCATCAATGACAAAATGCAACAGGTTGTAAAAAAGATTTCTGAAATCTACGCCCATCTGGAAGTCATTGGCCTGGCCGGCTATGTCAGTTTTGATCTTGGATTCACCAATCAGATGAACTATTACAGCGATATCAACTTTAAAGGCTATATCAACAGCTGCGGCGAACCGGTGATCAGCGGCGGACGTTACAACAACCTGTCAGAAAAATTTGGTATTCCCCGTCCGGCCTGTGGTTTTGCCATTGATCTACTAAAAGTGATTGATTACATGGAGCAACACCAGCTACTCCCGCGAGATGATCAAAAGACCGATGTAATTTTTTATGAAAATCCGCAAAAGGCCGATGCCTACAAAATGGCGGAGCAATTACGAAAAAAAGGATCAATCGCTGAAGTGTTTCTGATGACCGAAACGAAAGAAAAACATGTGACATCTTTTAAAGAAAATGCCCTTTATAAAAATGCCGTACTATACTTCCTGATGGATGGCAAACTCTTCTCTGAAATGGACGGGGCATTCTTAGAAATCAAAACAATTGGTTCAGAAAGTGAGGTCATGTAAATGGTGATCCGATTCGCCCTGGCCAAGGGCCGTGTGGCCAAAAAAGCAATTGAGCTGTTAACTGATCTGGGTTATGTTTTTTTAGACTACTCAGAAAAAAGCCGAAAACTGATTTTTACTGACACTACCGGGACGATTGAGTTTTTTCTGGTGAAATCACCGGATGTTCCCACCTATGTCGAAAAAGGCGCTGCCGATATTGGCATTGTTGGTAAGGATGTGCTGTTAGAACATCCTGCCCAGGTTTATGAGATGCTAAACCTTGACATCGGCAAATGCAAAATGTGTGTGGCTGGCTTTAAAAACCAACCGATCCCCTATGGCAAAAAAATGATTGTGGGCACCAAATACCCAGTCATTGCCAAGGATTATTTTCATGCCAAGAACCAACTGGTGGATATTATTAAAATCAACGGTTCGGTGGAGTTGGCTCCGCTGATTGGTCTGGCTGACTGCATTGTCGATATTGTCGAAAGCGGCAATACCCTAAAAGAAAACGGGCTGTCGGTACTGGCAGAAATCTGCGAGATCAGCTCCCGACTAATTGTCAATCAGGTGAGCCTAAAAACCAAGCGGGATATGATTGATCCCATTATCAAGGCATTTGAAAACCAGTTATAGCTATTAGTGAGCTATCGATAAAAGCTGGTTGTTTAAAAAAATGGAGAGGAATATAATGAAAACTATCATCTATAAACAAGGCATGGATCTCGACACCATATTAAAACGCAAAGAAGATGAGCGCGAGGATATTCACAACGCTGTTCTGGAAATCATTAAAGGGGTAAAAAATGACGGCAATGCCGCCCTTTTGTATTACACCCAGGCCCTTGATCACTGTGTCCTGACCCACTTGCAGGTCACTGAAGAAGAAATCGAAACCGCCTTTTCCGCGGTTGCGGATGAACTTCTGGATATCATCCGGGAGGCGGCCCAAAACATTCGTGATTTTCACGAAAAACAGTTAGAAACAACCTGGACCTATTCGCCTAAACCGGGAGTCATTCTGGGCCAGCACATCACCCCGATTGAGCGGGTCGGTCTTTACGTCCCCGGCGGCAAAGCCACCTATCCCTCGACCGTGCTGATGGATGCCATTCCGGCGCTGGTGGCCGGGGTAAAGTCCCTGGTGATGGTGACCCCACCGGGACGGGATGGAAAAATCAACCCCACGATCCTGGCTGCGGCCAAAATTGCCGGTGTCCACGAAATTTATAAACTTGGCGGGGCTCAGGCGATTGCCGCCCTGGCCTACGGCACTGAAACCATTAAACCGGTTAATAAAATTGTTGGGCCCGGTAATATTTATGTGGCCACCGCTAAAAAAGAGGTTTTTGGCAAGGTCGATATTGATATGATTGCCGGACCCAGCGAGGTGCTAATCATTGCCGATGAAAATGCCAACCCGGTTTATGCCGCTGCCGATCTGCTGTCTCAGGCCGAACACGACGAACTGGCGATGCCGATTCTGGTGACCACCTCAGCCGAACTGGGAGAACAAGTCATTGAAGAAGTCTACCGCCAGATCAGTAAAGACTTAAGTCGCAAAGAAATTGCCAAAAAATCAGTCGATGACTATGGCTTTGTCTTTATTGTCAAAGATCTCGATGAAGCCTTTGAGTTGTCTAACCAGATTGCTCCCGAGCATCTGGAACTGCTGATCAAAGACCCTATGGCTTCGCTGGAAAAGGTAAAGAACGCTGGCGCCATCTTTATGGGCGCTTACACCCCAGAACCTCTGGGTGATTATTTTGCCGGACCCAACCACACCCTGCCGACTTCCGGCACAGCCAAATTCTCCTCACCTCTGGGAGTCTATGACTATCTAAAAAAATCCAGCATTCTCTCCTATGATCAGGCCGCATTGCAGTCAGTCTATCCAAAGATTGCCTCCTTTGCCCGTTGTGAAGGATTGGATGCCCATGCCAAAGCAGTTGAAAGGCGGTTTGAAGACTAATGGAATCACTGATACGAAAAAACATCCAACAATTAATTGCCTACAAGGTCGATGCCCCGCAGTTTGAAATTATCGTCAATGCCAATGAAAGTCCCTATGATTTTCCCATGCAGCTCAAACGAAAGTTTAGCGACGAGATCTGTAATACTGATTTAAACCGCTACCCGGAGGCTTGTTTTCCGGAACTGATCGAAGCCATCACCGACTATACCGGTGTCCCGGGCGAAGGCATTGTCTGTGGCTCCGGTTCTGACGAGCTGATTGCCATGATCAACCAGGCCTTTGTGGATCCCGGTGATGTGGTGGTCTCCCACACACCCTCCTTTGCCATGTATGACATCTGGGCCACCATTGCCAATGCCAGCCATATCATGGTGCCCGATCTGCCGGGACACATTCCCGATGTGGAAGGCATGATTACGGCCGCAAAAGAAAATCAAGCCAAACTGCTTTATATCTGTAACCCCAACAACCCCACTGGCTATATTTTTTGTCGCGCGGATATTATCAAACTATTGGATTCGGTCCCTTCGCTGGTGATCCTGGACGAAGCCTATATCGAGTTCTTCGGTGAATCGGGTGTTGATCTGCTGGAAAAATACCCCCGCTTGCTGGTGCTGCGAACCTTTTCCAAGGCCTTCGGTCTGGCCGGCATCCGCTGCGGCTATGCCCTGGGAAACAAAGGTGTTATTGATATTCTTTACAAGGTTAAGGGGCCTTACAACCTCAATGTTCTGACCCAGAAATTGGCCGTCATCGCCTTGAAAAACCGCGATGCGATCCTTAGAAATCTGGAAATTCTAAAGGCAGAGCGACAAAAAGCGATGCGTGTGCTGGAAACCTTCCCCGGTGTGACCCTTTATCCATCCGGCGCCAATTTTATTTATTTTGAGACCGACCGGGCTGAAGCCATCTATGAAGCGCTCCTTGCGCAAAGCATTCTAATCAAACGTTTTATAAAAACGGACGCCACTCCCGGCAGTATTCGTTTTTCCATCGGAAAACCCCAGGAAAACCAAAAGATTCTGGATATTATCAAGGAGGTCGTGTACAATGAAGCGTAAAAGCACATTAAGCCGGTCCACCACCGAGACCGAAATTTCACTTTCACTCAATATTGACGGATCTGGAGTAGCCAAGATCAACACCGGCGTTGGTTTTTTTGATCATATGCTGACGCTCTTCACCAAACACGGAAGATTTGATCTCTCTATCGCTGCCCACGGTGACGAAGCGGACAACCACCACGCCATTGAAGACATTGGTATTCTGCTGGGAAAAGCTTTTTATGATGCGTTGGGGGACAAGGCCGGCATCAATCGTTATGCCTTTGCCTTCACCCCCATGGATGAGGCCCTGTGCCGCACCTGTGTGGACATCAGCGGCCGCAGCACCCTCGTTTTCGATGTCCCCCTCAACCGGGAGTTTATCGGCGACTTTGAAACTGAAATGTTAGAAGAGTTCTTTCAGGCCTTTACCAGCAACAGTAAAATAACCCTTCACGTGACTTCCCTCTACGGCAAAAATAACCACCATATTGTGGAGGGGATTTTTAAATCGCTGGGGCAAACACTAAAAGATGCCTGCACGATCGAAGCGGGTAATACCGAAATTCCATCCACTAAAGGAATAATAGAATAACAGGAGGACAACCATTGATCGCAATTGTCGACTACGATGTCGGAAATTTAAAAAATGTCTATACCGCACTCGGTGATGTCGGCCTTTCCGGCACCATCACCCGCGATAAAAAGGTCCTGGATGCGTCTGATGCCATCATTTTGCCCGGGGTTGGAGCTTTCTCCGACGCCATGGACAACCTGAGGAAATTTGATCTCATTGATGCCCTTAATGACAATGTCAAAAAAGGCAAGCTCCTGATGGGAATCTGCCTCGGGATGCAACTACTTTTTGATAAAAGCTATGAGGACGGTGAATTTTCCGGACTCTCCTATATCCCCGGAGAAATCGTCAAATTCGACGCTCCCGGGATAAAAATCCCCCATATGGGTTGGAACAATCTGGTGATCAACCAAAGCAGTCCGCTGGTCGCAAACATTGGAACCAAAGACTATGTCTATTTTGTCCATTCCTACTATGCCAATCCGGAGAACTTTGATGATGTCGTCGCCTATGCCGAATACAGCGTCAAGGTCCCCGCGATTGTTCGCAAGGACAACGTCATTGGGATGCAGTTTCATCCGGAAAAAAGCTCCAACGTGGGCTTCCAACTACTAAAAAACTTTAAGGAGATAATATCATGATTGTATTTCCAGCCATCGATTTAAAAAACGGTAAATGCGTCCGCCTGATGCAAGGGCAGAAGGATGCTGAAACCATTTATTTTGACAACCCGGTGGATGTCGCCCTGAATTGGCAGTCCAAGGGAGCCCAGTATCTGCATCTGGTCGATCTGGATGGTGCCTTTGACGGCCAGCCGAAAAATCTAAAACTGGTTAAAGACATTGTTACCGCTCTAGATATTCCGGTGGAACTTGGCGGTGGTATTCGAACACTGGAAATTGCCAGGGACTATATCGACAGCGGTGTTACCCGGATCATCATCGGTACCCAGGCCGTTAAAGATTTCGACTTTATTGTTAAACTCCTGGATCTCTATGATGAAAAAGTCTGCGTTTCCATTGATGCTAAAAATGGTTTAGTCTGCACCGAAGGCTGGGTGCAAAGCAGCAACATTGAAGCGCTTGAACTGGCCAGCAACTTAGAAAAACTGGGTCTGTCAACGCTGGTTTACACCGACATATCAAAAGACGGCATGATGACTGGTCCTAATTTTGAGATGCTCAAAGTTCTCAATGATAATTTAAAAATTGATATCATCGCTTCTGGCGGCATCTCTAAATCAGCAGACTTGATCCGTCTTCAGGAAATGGGGCTTTACGGCGCCATTACCGGAAAAGCTCTGTATGAAGGAGCCATCGATCTGGAAAAACTGTTGCAAGAGGAGCTCAAATCATGCTGACTAAACGGATCATCCCCTGCCTGGACGTGGATCACGGCCGGGTGGTAAAAGGTAAAAAATTTCAGAATATTCAGGATGTCGCCGATCCGGTCGAACTGGGGCGGTACTACTCCGACCAGGGCGCCGACGAACTGGTTTTCTATGATATCACCGCCAGCTATGAAGATCGCGATATTTTTATTCATATTGTTGAAAAAGTGGCTGAAGCCATCCGCATCCCCTTTACCATTGGCGGCGGTATCAGCAAGGTCGAAGATTTTCGCAAAGTGCTGATGGCCGGCGCCGATAAGGTTTCGGTTAATTCATCGGCCGTTAAAAACCCCCAGCTGATCCGCGAAGCCGCCCTTCGTTTTGGGGCTCAATGTGTGGTTTTATCGATCGACGCCAAGCGCAACAATAAGGGTTCCTGGGATGTCTATGTTAAAGGCGGCCGGGAAAACACTGGCATTGATGCCATTGAATGGGCCAAACAGGGTCAGGATCTGGGTGCCGGAGAGATCTGCATCAACTCCATCGATACCGATGGGGTTAAAAAAGGCTATGATCTGGAGCTCAACCAGAAACTCTCCCGTCTTCTGACCATTCCGATTATTGCCTCCGGCGGGGCCGGAAAAATGGAAGACTTTGCCACAGTATTAAAAATCGGCGCCGATGCAGCGCTGGCGGCATCCGTTTTTCACTATAAAGAAATTCCCATTGTTGATTTAAAAAACTTCTTACACGATCAACAAATACCTGTCAGACGGGTATAGAAAGGTAAACCATGGATTTGGAAAATATAAAATATAACGAGGCGGGCTTGGTTGCTGCCATCGTTCAGGATTATGAAACCCGTCAGGTACTGATGATGGCCTGGATGAACGAAGAAGCATTGAAATTGACGCTGGATACTAAAAAAGCCACCTTTTACAGTCGCAGTAGGCAAGGCTTATGGATCAAAGGTGAAACGTCCGGCAATACCCAAACCGTCGTAAAAGTTGATTATGACTGCGACGGCGACACGCTGCTACTTCAAGTTATTCCTGCTGGCCCAGCCTGCCACACCGGCAATACTTCCTGTTTTTATCGTAACCTGGCTGTAAATCCGGAAACAAACCTGGGCAATATGGAAGTACTGACGATGCTTTACAATCTCATTGCCGACCGCAAAGTAAACCCGGTTGAAGGGTCTTATACCAACTACCTGTTTGAAAAAGGAGTCGATAAAATATGTAAAAAAATAGGCGAAGAATCTGCTGAAACCATTATTGCCGCCAAAAACAACGATCCTGCAGAGCTGATCTACGAAGCCTCGGATCTGATCTACCATTTGCTGGTCTTGCTTAATAACCAGAATGTGGATTTAGAATCACTATTCCAGGAGCTGACTAAACGGCATCAATAAACCATATTATTGATGCGCATTTAGTTTGCTAAAAAAATAACGAATCTAAATGGGGCGTGTTTCACGCCCCTTTTTGGCACTTAACAACAATCGCCTCCACAAAAACTACGATTTGACATTTTTGCTTTCATCAACATCAATACTAACTCGTCTTGGGTCATCCCCGACCAGGTGGCTAAATCCAAATTTGATGGATAAGTGCCAATTTTTACAATTTCACCGTCCACCACCGTGATTGGTAGAGCGTCTGGTCCATTTTTCAAGACAATTTCACTGACTTCTTTATTTCTGGCAAAAACCTCCGGATTTTCAATCAAACCATATCTCAGTACATTTTTCCCTTCATTTGTTAACGCCTCGACAATGGTTCGTATCCGTAATACTTCCCGGTCTGCTCCTGAACCACAGCCATTTCCAGTATTTCCTATTTCCGACACATATATCTCAATTGCTTTCATCGGTTCCTCCGTTTCTTTAAACGCCTCTTGCGATCAGCATTGCTCACATGAACACTCTGTCATATGAGCTTGACTCTAAAATAATCCAGTTTCAATCATCTGTCAAGTTATATTGAAGTTTCCTTAAACTATTTTTTAAATTTATCGACTGCCTTTTCTTTTAGTCGCAAAAATTTGTAATAAACGACTTTTTTTATTGCGTTCTCATCTATTATCATGTATAATATAATCACTCCGAAGTTTAAAGTTTCTAAGGCTTGTTGCTATGAACTTAAACCCGTAGGGTATAATCGGAAACGGTTATGTCTCCCATTGTGGAAAAGGGGCTTGACAGAATTATTTTTCTTGTCATTTTGCATTTTTTTAGTGCAGAAAAAAAAGGCCATTCCTAAAGGAGTGGTCTTTTTTTTCCCTGAACGTCCCTGAATTTTATTTATTTGTAACCGAAATAATATGAATCAGGACACTTTCTTTGAAGCCAAAACCGGACTAACCAACCGGTTTTGGTTTTTTTATCGTTTTCTTATTCTTAGATAAGAAACAAGCCCTGAAGATCATTGTTGACTCAAGGCTTATCTTTTCTAAGATTAGGATCAACCACCAGCAACTGGTGGAAAAATCGCCATATAGCCATCTTCCTTAATGGGAACAGCGAGCATGGCATCAACCTTTCCATCAACCCCATCGACAATAAGTGCTGCAATTTCCGGGGCGGTAATACCCAAACTGTCAATAACATCTTGTCCGGTCATCCCTGGGGTATAATCCATTTCTACAATCTTTCCCCGGCCCTCGCGAAAGTTAGCAAATAATTTAATCTTGATTGCCATATTTCCTCCTAAAACGAAAGGGACGATCATCGATCGTCCCTTAAATTTATTTTATAATAAACCTAATTTTTCAAGACGTTCTTCCGTAGGAATACCATCTTCATCCCAACCACGTTCTTTATAGTAAAGTGGAAGTAATTCATCCAGTTTATGAACCCAACCTTTGGTTGGTCCCTCTGGCATTTCTTCTTCCAGAAAACGCGGTGGCAATGTATCTTCTTCTGACGAAATACCCGCTTCTAAATTGAAGAGTTTTTCCAGATTCCAGATCCGTTCTCCAGCTAACAATACATCATCGGCGGTCCAATCGGTACCTAATGTTTCATTTAACATGTCAGCATATTCTTTAGCGCCAAGTGCAAATGAGGTAAATAAACATAAACCGGTTGAGTCAATAACAGCGGTCAGATCCTGGAATATTTTTGCCCAGGTTGGTTTTCCAGCTAACTCAAAACGATCCAATTTTTCTGGTAAACCAAGGATTTCAGGAGAAATCAGGTAGCCACGAACATGACATCCGCCACGGTTAGAGGTTGCATATTGTAGACCCATTCCTTGGATTCCTCGAGGATCATAAGCTGGTAAGTCTTGCTTCTTAACAGACATGGAATATTCAGGAACCCCAAAGAAATCAGCCAATCGATAAGAACCTCGAGCTAATAAATCGCCAAAGCCTTCCCGGTTACCCATTTTTTTGAGCCAGTGAATAACAGACTCAGCGTTGCCAAATTTCAGAATTACTTCGTCATCCAACATTTCGTCAGTGATATAACCACGTTGATACAATTCCATCGCAGCTGCTAAGGTTGCCCCAGCCGAAATGGTATCCAGACCCATTTCATTACACCAATAGTTAGCATCAATAACGATATCCATATCGTCAATTCCAAGATCGCCGGCAAATACCCAAAGGGTTTCATATTCCGGTCCACCAATTCCATCAGGGCTATGTTCGCTTTTAACCCAACGGCCACAACCAATTGGACAATGATGACAAGGATTACGCTTGATCAGATATTTTTCTGTCATGGTTTCGCCGCTGACAGCTTCAGCATCCGGATCCTGACCGCCCTGGAAGTTATTGGTTGGATAAACACCATGTTCATTGATAATATTAACCAATACGGCTGTTCCATAGGTAGGTAGACCACCACCGGTGACACCGTTTTCTTTTAACAAGGTACGACATTCTTTGGTAACTGCTTTTAATCCGTCTGGATTCGCAATTTCCGGTTTTAAGTTCCCTTTAACAGTAATGGCTTTCAAATTCTTTGAACCCATAACCGCACCAACACCAGAACGACCAGCGGCCCGATCTTTTTCATTCATGATCGCTGCCATCTGAGACAATTTTTCACCAGCAGGACCGATGGTTAAGACTTTGGACCCAGGCTGTTTTTCTTTTAAAAGATCACTCGTTTCAGAAACCATCTTACCCCACAGATCAAGAGCTGGCAAGATTTCTACCTTATCTTCATCGATACTAAGGTAAACCGGCAGACTTGCTTTACCTTCAACAATAATCGCATCATAACCAGCATATTTCAGGTAGGCTCCCCACTCTCCACCAGAGTTTGAAGAAGCAATACAGCCTGTTAGCGGCGATTTTGTAACGACCATATACCGACCACCGGTAGGAGTCGCCGTACCCGACAACGGACCATTGATAAAGACAATCTTATTTTCTGCGGCAAAAGGATCAACCTGTGGATCAACCTCATCCATATACAGCTTTGTTCCTAAACCACGACCACCAATATATTTTTTTGCCAACTCAAAATCCAGATCTTCAGTTGTCACTTCATTGGTCGTCAAATTGACACGTAAAATTTTTCCCATGTAACCAAACATTTCGTACGCCTCCTAAATTTTATTTATTTGTAACCACTATCATTATACCCAAATAGTATCCGTTATTCAATGGGTTAAAGGAAAGATAATCACAAGCGCAAAAATTTATAGCAATTTTAACTTACCAAGGCAAAATTTGATCATTTTTTGAGCATAAATTTTCTCATTCTACCAGACCAATGGTTTTTAAGATGTTATACCCCAGTCGTCGCTCCTGACCTTCAAAAGGATAGGCGTGCATAACAATCATTGGATTAAAATTCAACTCAATAATTCCGAAACTTGAATCGGGATTGCAATAGTCTTCCAAAATAATATCAATGCCACAGAATTTCGCTCCAAATGCTCTGACCGCTTTTAACGCAATCTCTGAAAAATAAGGGTGCATTTTCTGTGTAAAATCGATACTGTCTCCACCAGTGCTGATATTAGAATTTCCGCGTAAAAAAATCATTTCATTACTTTTGGGGATTGATTGACTGGTTAAACCCTGCTTATTAAGATACATGAGCGACTGATCGTCCAGCACAATTTTCTTTAGCGGGCTGGTTTGGCCATCGCCCCGGTAAGGGTGTTGATTTTTTTTATCAATCAGTTGCCGGATCGAGGAAAGGCCATCGCCAACCACATTCGCCGGGCGACGATGAAGCACGGCCACCACCTCATCTCCCATCGTCAAAAAGCGGTATTCAAGACCTGGTAAATAGTCTTCTATTAGAATCGTGTTATCCTGTTCAAACGCAATCCGGGCCCCTTTTAATAGTTCATCAAGGGTTCCGCCCTGATCAAAAATACTGATTCCCAATCCGAAGTTGGTGGATTTTGGTTTAATCACAACGTTTCTTCCAACATATTTGATTAGTTTTTTCTTTGCTTCAACGAAAGAAAAAAATTCTTCCCCATTCGGAACTGGTAGTCCATTCTCCTGAAGAATTTTTTTTGTGACCACTTTATTCTCCATGAGCAACGGGGTGATATAATTATCCACACTTGTTTTTGTCGCTTGTTTTACATATTCTCGGCGGCCATTTTTTTCCAGCCGCACAATGTTGTCCGCGGCATCCATGGGAATTACTTTTATCCCCCGAGTCAAGGCTTCTTTTATTAATACCTGCGTTGACATTTCCCAGTTTTCAAAACCTTTCAGGCGGTAGTGATCTGCATCTGACTGTCTTTTATAATCTTTAGCGATTTTTAGATTCGCATCAAGACAACCGCTTTCCTGCATTAACAATTTCAAGCGGTAGGCATAGGTCGTTTCTGGCTGTCTGACCCGGCTTTGCATTTCTTTAATACACTGATCCTGTTCTAAATTCAAATATTTATTGATCTCCGCTACCTTTTCCAAAATATCCTCAGCCCAGGCTGTTTTAAGCGTCCAATGGCGATGATCGAGCAATTCCAAATCCGGTTCCAGCCCACGTTCAGCGACCGTCACCTCATTGACAAGGGCTTCCTGCTGCCAGGTATCAAAAAATTCTTCACCTTCTAATAATAAAAAAAGCATAAAAACATTCAAAAACTCCAAATCGATTTTTGCAATCCCACATTTATCGAAAACATTGAGGTCGATGGTGCGAATTTCCAGGTACTGAACACCATCCTTTGCTAAAGAATCTAAAGTATTGCGATAATCCCTTGGTTTTAAACGAATCTGCGCATATAACTCTTTGGCTTCTGAGATGTCACCCCGTTCCACAAACGCATTAATACTTTTGATATACGACTCGATTGAACGATAATCCGGGTAGAGATCGATCTCGTTTTTATATCCGCTGCAATTGCCATTTCGGGCCGAGGTTCCGCCAGGGCTGAGAAAGGTTTCATTTCCGCAGTCTCCCATACATTGCAGACATTCTTCTATATATGAATTGTGTAATCCGGGGGTACATCCCATCAAATAGATAAGCAACCAGCGATAACGCAGATAATTTCTCAAAACCTTTAAATAAATACGATCTTTGAACGCTTTAAATGACTCCCGAGAACCCAGCTCCTGCCAGATCGTTATTAAAAAATCATCGCTAAACGAAAAGTTGTAGTGGATTCCAGAAATGAGCTGTCGCTTTCCTCCATATTTAGCCATCAGTCTTTCGCGATATTGTCGCGGCTCTTTACCTTCTTCGCCCTGATAAGTGGCAATCGGTATCTGTTTATCATCAGGAATATGACAAGGCATGGAGTAGGGCCAAAAAAGCTCATTATTTGTGCCGATTTCTCCGATCACGATGTCCGTTAACGCTTCCAAAAAATCATAGGTTTCATCAACTGAAAAAAACACCGGCGTAACTAGTTCAATCTGACTTTCGGAAAAATCGGTGGTAATATATGGATTCTTTAATTTATCGCCAAAAATAGGCGGATGCGGAGTCATCGCAAGTTTCCCCTGTTTTGTAACCCGAAGGCCTTCTCTTTCGACTCCAAACCCTGAGGTTAAAATACTTTCTGGTGTCATTTTATTTTTTAATATTTCGATCATGCATATAACCTTTCAGTTTCGCTACAGACACTTTTGTGAACTGTACAAATTTTTTTAATTATACCATAAAAAGGATTAATTCTAACTAACTAATTCCCCATGTTTACTGGGGAATAGACATATCGCCGCAAAAGCCGTTGTTAATATCCCGCCAGGATTATTTAAGTACGTATTGCTATCAGGTATTGACAAATAAAACAGATAATGTTAGACTTTTCTCAGTGAGTTAGTAACTACTAACTCACCGAGAAAATAACGCATACTATTTTTAACCAATCAGGAGGAAAACCATGTTACTATCAATGGCGACACCCGGAGAAAAAAACTCCATTAAGAAAATCACCGGCAAGGATACAACGCATCAATTTTTAGCGCGTCTCGGTTTTGTGGAGGGAGCTGACGTTACTATTATATCAGAACTTTCTGGCAATATTATTTTAAATATCAAAGATACTCGGGTTGCCATTGATAAGAGCATGGCCAACCGGATCATCATTTAAGGAGAAAAACATGAAAACACTAAAATCAGTGAAGTGTGGTGAGTCTACCACAGTGGTCAAACTACATGGTCAAGGACCGATTAAGCGTCGAATCATGGACATGGGTATTACAAAAGGAGTTAATATCTTCGTTCGCAAGGTTGCTCCACTGGGAGATCCCATCGAAATAACTGTACTGGGTTATGAATTGAGTATTCGAAAACGTGATGCCGAATTAATTGAGGTCATCTAAAATCCAACTGTTTTTTCGCTTGCATAATCCTGCAGAGAATCTGTACACATCGGCAGCATTGGCTGTCAATTTTTTAGCTAAACTGTTAGTTAAAACTACCAATTAAAAGGAGAACCTATGAATCTAAAAATAGCATTAGTTGGAAACCCCAACTGCGGTAAAACAACCATGTTTAATGCCCTCACCGGAAGTTCCCAGTATGTCGGAAACTGGCCAGGAGTGACCGTAGAAAAGAAGTCCGGAAAGCTTAAAAACCACAGCGATGTCGAAATCGTTGATTTACCGGGAATTTACTCCCTGTCCCCCTATACGCTGGAAGAAGTTATTTCCAGAAATTATTTACTCAATGAAAAACCTGATGCCATTATCAATATTGTTGACAGCAGCAATATTGAGCGTAATTTATACTTGACCACCCAACTACTGGAAATGGGAATCCCTATGATTCTAGCCTTGAATATGACCGACATCATCCGAAAAAAAGGGGACATTATCAATCTTAAAGCCCTCGCTAAGCGGTTGGGCTGTGAGGTCATCGAGACTTCTGCTGTTAAAAGCGAAGGATGTGTCGAAGTTGCGCAAAAAGCCATCGCCCTTGCCAAAGCAAAGCAAAAGCCAACACCACTTCAGCTCTTTTCGACCGAGGTTTCAGAAACGCTTAAGCAGATTGAATCTACAATCCTTGAGAGCAAGCCGGTGGAGCACGCCGATTTCTATGCAATCAAGCTCTTTGAACGGGATGAGAAAGCGATTGAACAACTAAACCTGCCGGATTCTGCGCTTAAAAAGATAACCGCCCTCACTGAAGCGTGTGAAGAAAGCATGGACGACGATAGTGAGAGCATCATTACCTTTGAACGTTATCAGGCCATTGGTCGGATTGTTTCAGACACAATAAAGAAGAAAGCCAGCACTGGCATGACCACCTCTGACAAGATTGATCGGATCGTCACAAATCGGTTCCTTGCCCTTCCCATTTTTGCCGGAATTATGTTTCTGATGTATTATGTCTCCGTCTCGACAGTTGGTGCCTGGGCTACCGATTGGACCAATGATGTTCTTTTCGGTGAAATCATTCCTCCGGGAGTTGAAGGCTTTCTTTTGTCAATTGGCACTGCGGATTGGTTAAACTCCCTTATTCTTGATGGCATTATTGGCGGGGTTGGTGCCGTCCTTGGATTTGTACCGCAAATGTTTGTTCTTTTTCTTTTTCTTGCTATTCTGGAAGATTGTGGTTACATGGCCCGAGTCGCCTTTATTATGGATCGGGTTTTTCGAAAATTCGGACTTTCCGGAAAATCGTTTATTCCATTACTCATTGGCACTGGCTGCAGTGTTCCTGGTATCATGGCCTCACGAACCATTGAGAACGAACGGGATCGCAAGATGACGATTATGACCACCTCTTTTATTCCCTGTTCAGCAAAATTACCCATTATTGCCCTAATCGCTGGTGCGCTCTTCCCTGGATCAGTATGGGTTGCACCATCAGCTTATTTTATCGGTGTTGCAGCAATTATTATCTCTGGTATCATTTTAAAGAAAACCCGTGGATTCTCCGGCGATCCCGCTCCCTTTATTATGGAGTTGCCGATTTACCATGTTCCGGGCGTTAAAGGTGTTTTGATTCATATGTGGGAACGCGGCAAATCCTTTATCAAAAAAGCCGGAACTGTTATTTTTGTCGCCAGTATCGCAATCTGGTTTCTCAGTTCATTTAACTGGACACTGGAAATGGTGGATACCGGAGACTCCATCCTCGCTTCCATTGGCATGATCATCGCTCCGATCTTTACACCGCTTGGGTTTGGCAGTTGGGAATTCACAGTCGCAACCATTACCGGCCTGATTGCCAAGGAAACTGTCGTTAGTACCTTTGGTGTATTATTTGGCTTTGCCGAAGTTGCTGAAGATGGTGCCGAGCTCTGGCCAATGCTGCAATTGTCCCTCAGCCAGCTAGCCGCCTTTTCTTTCCTGATCTTTAATCTGCTTTGTGCACCTTGTTTTGCTGCCATTGGCGCCATCCATCGTGAAATGGGAAATGCCAAATGGACGTTGATCGCCGTCGGCTATCAAACTGTATTTGCTTATGTGATTTCTCTGATTGTATATCAAGTCGGTTTATTTTTCACTGGTAACGGCTTTGGTTTTGGTACCATTGTCGCAATTTTAATGATTGCCGTGCTTCTTTATCTGCTTTTTAAAAAACCGGCAATGCAAAAAAAACAGGGACAACCACTTACCGCCGTTAAAGAGGTTTGATTCTTTTAGTGTATTAAAATTATAACATCACCCTTTTAAAAAAACAGCCGGACGAAAGGATGCTTTCGCTCGGCTGTTTTTATAGAAGGTATCACCTTAAATTCAGGGCACTTCCGGCATCACTCGATAACGATTCGAATAAAACTGAATCCCTGCCATCACAACCAGACAAACCATTCCCACCAGGGTTGATATCGCCAGGAATTGATGCGTTCCCTGCCCCCCGTTCATCGCCATTAATGACTGATAAATTCCGAAATAACCCCATGCCACGGGAATTGGAATGAGTGCATTTGTGGTGGTTAGTGTAACCACCACCGTCAACGCTACCGCAACCATGATCATTATGATTCCCCAATATTCAGGTAAAATGCCAAAGCCTTGCCACTGGATCTTCACCAGCCAGGCTGCTGTATTGACGACGCTTGCAATCAGAAGCCATCCGGTATACATGCCAAAAGCTGCTGGTATGAGCCAATGATTACCCGTTTGAATTTTTGTTATCTCTTTGAGAATCAGGCTCAGTGTAATGGAAAAAGCTAAAATCACAATTACTGATAGTCCAATAAAGGTAAAAGAAAAGCAAATGATCCAGAGCATATTTAAAATACTTGAAAACCAAAATAGATAACTGATACCATCGATTGTTTTTTCATAGTAGGGTTCCTTACTCTTGATGATCGTTACTACCGCAGCTGCAACCAACAATATATAAATGACACTCCAGATACTAAACGTAAATGGTGCCGGGGTAATCAACGTTGCGTATTGATCTGAAACATCTTTTTGTGTTAATCCATTAAAAAATCCGAAAGCACCCAGACTATTAATAATTAAAGTACCTATTAACAGGATTAAACCAATCCCTGCTTTCATTCTCTTATTCATACGATTCACCTCAACTCTTAATTTTTTTGTCAATAATCGTTTTAGAAATTTAAGTCGTCTCAATTTTCAAAAACAATCATTGCTTCCTAGATACCCGCTTTATGCATCTATAAACCTGAGAAGTGAATACAAAAAAGGATTTTAAAAACACTGCTGTAATAATCAGACATCCTTAGTCAATGTTTAGATAATTGTTGACTTACTATCTACCAACCAGTTTTAGCGAGTCTTTTTACAAGTAAGCTTGAAATGAATTTTATATTAGAATTATTATAATTTACTATTGCGTTACAACTACATTTGTGCTAATATAACATCAAGTTAGGCATACATAACTAAACACAAGCAATTGCGTAATCAATACAATTAACAGGAGGATTTTATTATGTCATTAATCGGAAAAGAAGTTGCGGATTTTACTGTTCAAGCCTTTGCGGAAAATGAATTCAAAGAAGTGAAGAAAGAAGATATCTTAGGAAAATGGTCGGTCTTCTTTTTCTATCCAGCTGATTTTACCTTTGTTTGCCCTACCGAGCTCGAAGATTTAGCCAACAAATATGAAGAATTCAAAAAAATCGGATGCGAAATCTATTCGGTTTCCTGCGACACGCATTTTGTTCATAAAGCATGGCATGACGCATCAAAAACCATTCAAAAAATCAAGTACCCGATGTTAGCTGATCCAACCGGTGTGATTGCCCGAGATTTTGATGTGATGATCGAAGAAGTTGGGCTGGCTGAGCGCGGGAGCTTTATTATTAATCCCGAAGGAAAAATTGTCGCCTATGAAGTACTTGCAGGCAATGTTGGTCGAAATGCCGATGAACTATTTAGACGTGTACAAGCCTCACAATTTGTGGCCGAGCACGGCGACCAGGTTTGCCCGGCAAAATGGAAACCAGGAGCAGAAACCTTAAAGCCAAGTCTTGATCTGGTAGGTTTAATCTAGTATACCTTAAAATATGGCAATACAAGTGGACGTTAAAAGGATGTTGTAATCTGCGACATCCTTTTTAAATACAATCTTTTTGATAAAAATAACAAAAATTAATACTTTCTGGTAAAATGGTTTAAACCGAAAAATATTTAACACTTGTGTAACACCTATAAATTTTTACGTACCCGTAAAGTCACTAGAAGGAGAAATAATTGGCTAAACAGAAAGATATTAAAACCAATGCGATGCGCATTTTGGATAAATTAAAAATTGATTATACCCATCAAAGTTATCAATGCAATGAGTTTGTGGATGGCCTGCAGACTGCGGACCTGTTAGATTTGCCTTATGAACAGGTCTATAAGACCCTGGTGACCGAAGGAAAGAGCAAGCGTTATTTTGTCTTTGTCATCCCCATCGACAAGGAACTGGACATGAAAAAAGCCGCCAAAGCGGTTGGCGAAAAGTCGGTAGCGATGATTCATCTAAAAGATCTGACTGCGATCACCGGCTATGTCCGAGGTGGTTGTACTGCCATTGGCATGAAAAAACAGTTTAAAACCGTCATCAACGACACCGCCAAAGAGCTAGATAAAATCTACATCAGCGGCGGTAAAGTTGGGCTGCAGCTAAAACTAAGTCCAAGTGATTTCTGTCGGGCGGCCCAGGCCGTTTATCAAAACATCACGATGGATAATGCCAATCATTAAAAGATCCCAGTCAAAAAAACAAAAAGGCAACCGCGAAGCGATTGCCTTATCATGCCAAAACTGGTCGGAGTGAGAGGATTCGAACCTCCGGCCTCATGATCCCGAACCATGCGCTCTACCAAGCTGAGCCACACCCCGTTATAGCTTGCAATTGTACCTCATCTATTGTAAACTAGAATAGACAAAATTTCAATCTTAAATTTAATTTTTTTAAGATAAAGGAGGAACCCATGCACAAAAAAAATCCCATCTACCGTATTGGCGCACTGGTTTTAGTCGCTGCGCTTATTCTTAGTATTCTTGTTGTTTACGCTCTCTAAGTGAGATGAATATTCGTATTATTGCTGTTGGAAAAATTAAAGAAAAATTCTTAACCCTGGCCATCTTGGAATATGCAAAGCGTTTGAATGGCTATTGCCGTCTGGAAATCATCGAAGTTAAAGATGAAAAAATTCCGGAAAATGCCAGTGAAGCGCAGAGGCGAAAGGCGGTGGAAATAGAGAGTAGCCGAATTCTTTCCTATTTAAAGGACGAGGAAATTCTGGCCACCCTGGAAATACAGGCCGATCAACTCGATTCGTTATCTTTTGCTAAAAAAATTGAAAACTTTGGGATCCAGGGAAAAAGTCAAATCACCTTTGTTATCGGAGGGTCTATCGGACTTTCCCCGGCGATCACCAATCGCTCACAATGGAAATGCTCTTTTTCCAAAATGACCTTTCCCCATCAGTTGTTTCGGGTGATGCTTCTGGAACAGATTTACCGCTCATTTAAAATAATCCGTGGGGAAACCTATCATAAATAACATCTTCAAATAAAAAATAAAGAGGTAAACTATGCCGGACTATGTATTAAAAGCCACCGCAGGAAACGGACAGATTCGGGTCTTTGCGGCAACAACAGGGGGGCTCGCCGAAACAGCCCGGAAACTTCACCAAACCAGCCCAGTGGTTACAAAGGCGCTGGGCCGATTGCTCACCGCTGGTTCTCTGATGGGTTCGATGATGAAAAATGCCGATGAACTGATCACCTTAAAAATCGCCGGCGATGGCCCCATAAGCGGCTTACTGGTGACTGCCGATGCTAAAGGCAATGTGAAGGGTTATCCCTATGTCAACGACCTTTTAGATACCCTTGAAGCGTCCATGCCTGTATCCGAAGCTATTGGCGAAGGCACCTTGAACATTTTAAAAGATATCGGCCTCAAAGAGCCCTATGTTGGTTATTCGCCGCTGGTCAGTGGTGAGCTTGCCGAAGATCTAACCTATTACTATGCTCAATCTGAACAGATTCCCACCTCGGTTTCTTTAGGTGTTTTATTAAACGACGATGGCACCGTCCGGCAAGCGGGTGGATTTATTATTCAATTAATGCCAAACACTGATGATGAGGTCATCGATGCCCTCGAAGTGGCTCTGTCTGATACACCATCCTTGACCAAACTTCTGGATGAAGGAAAAACGCTGGAAGCCATCATGGACGATTTATTTAAAGACCTTAGTTTAAAGATTTCTAAAACTGAGATTACCCGTTTTATCTGCGATTGTTCCCGTCAACGGATCACCAAAGCGCTGACATCCATTGGAAAGAACGATCTTATCGAGATGATCTCCGACCAGGAGGATATTGAAGTCAATTGTGATTTCTGTAAAGAAAAATATTCCTTCTCCCCGGAAGATCTACAGTCCATCTTGGATCATCGTACTGATTCTAAAGAACAAGAGGGATAATATGTCATTAAAATCGCGTTCCAGCGGTGTTCTGATGCCAGTTTCGGCCTTACCCGGCGACTACGGCATCGGAACTCTGGGGCAAGAGGCCCGCAGCTTTATCGACCGCCTCCAGGCAATGGGCTGTACCTATTGGCAAATTCTGCCGGTCGGTCCTGTGGACGCCTGTTTCTCGCCTTATAAAAGCACCTCGGCTTTTGCCGGAAATCCCTTTTTGATCGATTTGGAGCTTTTATCGGATTGGGGTTTATTAACCGCGAATGAGCTGAGCGCTAGCCGCTCTGCCGACCCGCCCTATTCTATTTATTATCCCAACCTCATTCGCAACCGTCAAACTGTCTTCAAACTTGCCTATACACGATTATCTGACCAATTAAAAAAAGACATCCAAGACTACAGTGATGCCAATCAAGACTGGCTTCCAGATTTTTCTCTGTACACGGTTCTTTCCCAGCATTTCTTAGAAGAAGACTGGACCAAGTGGAATAATCAGGATCTGGTCAGACGCACGCCCGACGCCCTTGCTTTGGCCCGACATCGCTATCATGAAGAAATCAGTTTTCAAAGCTTTCTGCAATATGCTTATGACCGACAATGGTCGACACTTAAGACCTACGCCAATACCAGGGGTATCCAAATCATCGGGGACATGCCGATTTATGTCGCCCATACCAGTGCTGATGTATGGTGTCATCCTGAACTTTTTCTCCTCGATAAAAGGGGCTGTCCCACTGAAGTCGCTGGCGTCCCACCGGACTATTTTTGCAAAGACGGTCAGCTTTGGGGCAATCCATTGTATCGCTGGGATGTGATGAAAAAAAACCACTATGCCTGGTGGATGCTACGGATAAAAAAAGCGCTAACTAACTTTGACAAGGTCCGAATTGATCACTTTCGCGGCTTTTCTGCTTATTGGTCGGTACCAGCACGTGAAAAAACAGCCCGAAATGGTCGTTGGGTTCCCGGCCCAGCGATGGATTTTTTCAGTCAGCTGAAGATGTCCTTTCCCAATCCCGGAATTATTGCCGAGGACCTTGGTTTGCAGGACCATGACCTGGTCAAGCTGTTAGATGATACCGGATTTCCCGGCATGCGAATTATGGAGTTTGCTTTTATTGATGACGATAATAATATCCATCTACCGCACAATTATACCACTAATACGGTTGCCTACTCAGGTACCCATGATAACAATACCCTGCTGGGCACATTTTTTGACTATTTTCCAAAAAACCGGCAATATGCCTTTGATTATTGTGGTTATACCGACGCCTGGGAAAATCAATGGCAGATCGGCGGCCACCACAGCCCTTCCTGTCGAGCCTTTATTCGCACGCTTTTTCAGAGCGCCGCTAATTTAGTGATCCTGCCGATTCAAGATGTGTGTGGATATGGTAGTGATACCCGGATGAACGAACCCGGAACAATAAAAAACAACTGGGTTTTCCGGATGACCCGAGAGGGTCTATCTTTGATTGATGTGGACTGGTACTCACATTTAAATTTGCTTTATCATCGATAAACACGATCAATGTGACGGTGTCATCTGATTACGGACTCTTGCCAGGAAAAAAGACCACGCTTTAATTCATCACGTTAGCGTGCTGATGCGTCTCACGCAGGATTCTGGAATCAGCGTGATTAAAACAAGTGTCCGTATCCTTCAAACATTTCTTAATATAAACTTGCAATAAAAGTGTAACCTTTGGTATAATAGCCACAGGTAAAAATTAGGAAAAAAGAAAAAGGAGGACTTTACCATGAAAAAAACTTTATCCGTGTTGTTGTCTCTTGCCTTGGTTGTCACCATGGCCGCTGGTTGTTCAGGAGGAACAACCACTTCTTCAGAGGATAGTGATGTCATTAAAATTGGCGTGTTCGAACCCTTAACTGGTGCAAATGCTGCCGGTGGAGAATTGGAAGTTGAAGGGGTTGAATTGGCTAACCAATTACGTCCCGAAGTATTGGGCAAAAAAGTTGAGCTGGTCATTGCTGATAACAAATCAGACAAAGCCGAAGCGACCACTGCCGCCGCCCGATTAATTGAAAAAGACAAGGTTGTTGCAATCCTGGGTTCCTGGGGTTCTTCACTCTCCATCGCTGCTGGGGATGTTGTTAAAACCAACCAGATACCTGCTGTAGCACTTTCAGCTACCAATCCACAGGTAACCGCCGGAAATGATTACTATTTCCGCGTTTGTTTCCTTGATCCTTTCCAGGGGACTGTCATGGCTAACTATGCGTACAAAAATCTAAACGCTAAAAAAGTTGCTATCATCCAGGAAGTATCCAATGACTATTCTGTCGGTTTGGCTAAATTCTTCACCGATTCATTTGTTCAATTAAGTGGTGATCCCAATGCCATCGTGGCAACTGGTAACTATAACACCAACGACCAGGACTTCAATGGCATCTTAACAAATATCAAAGCTTCAAACCCTGATGTTATTTTTGCACCTGGTAACTTCACCGAATCGGCATTGATCATCAAACAAGCCCGTGCGTTAGGCATCACTGCGCCATTTATCGGTGGTGATACCTGGGAAACAAATGAATTTATTACCGTTGGTGGTGCTGATGTTGAAGGCGCTGTTATGTCAACCTTCTTCGACGATACCAACCCACTGACTGAAGCAGGAAAAACATTTGTTGCTGAATATAAAAAGACCTATCCGGACCGTGATAATATTGCCGCTGTAACAGCGCTTGGCTATGATGGATACATGATGACTCTGGATGCCATCGAACGCGCCGGATCTGCTGATCCTGTTGCGATTCGTGACGCCTTAGCTAAAACAGCAGACTTTGAAGGCGCTACCGGGATGATTACCATTGACGAAAACGGTGATGCAACTAAAAACGAAGCGATCATCAAAACTGTTAAAGATGGTATCTTCACCTACCTTGATTCTGTAACAATCGACTAATCTCAACCACACAATAATCATAAGGAGAGCATGGCTACCATGACTCTCTTTATCTACGCAAAGGCGCGTACTATTGAAACAGAACGATATTTCTGCTGCGCGCCCTTTTCACACGGAACAAACATTGAGGGTATTTGTTATCAGATACCCTCAATTTAAATTAAATGATATAACGAGGTTTTAATTATGGTCGTTGGAATGACAATGGAAACATTCTTACAGCAACTTATCAATGGTTTATCAGTGGGAAGTTTGTATGCCTTAATTGCCATAGGCTATACCATGGTTTATGGCATCCTGAGACTGATCAACTTTGCCCATGGCGATATCTTTATGATGGCTGCCTATTTCACATATTTTGGGATTGCAGTTTTTGTTCTTCCCTGGTATGTCACGTTTATTATCACGATTGGTTTAACCATGTTACTGGGAGTCACCATCGAGCGGGTCGCCTATCGCCCTCTGCGGGAAGCACCCAAAACATCACTTTTGATTTCAGCAATCGGGGTTTCATTTTTACTTGAAAATGTTGCCACCTACCTGTTTTCAGGAAAACCACAGGCTTTTCCTGAATTCCCATTAATGACAACACCTTTTTTTATCGGTGGTTTGTCCTTTCAGCCGGTTTCTATCGTTATTCCAATTGTCGCGTTTGTCCTGATGTCTGCACTACTTTTTATCATTAATAAAACGAAAGTTGGCATGGCCATGCGGGCTGTGGCTGTTGATTATGACACCGCCAAACTCATGGGAATTAAGATCAATGGGGTTATTTCTTCAACCTTTGCAATCGGCTCTGCCCTTGCTGCGGTCGGCGCTATTCTATGGTGTATGAAATACCCATCGGTGTTACCCCTCATGGGTGTTGTCCCTGGACTTAAATGCTTTATTGCTGCCGTCATTGGTGGCATCGGCAACGTCAAGGGGGCCGTGCTTGGCGGTCTGATCCTGGGCTTTTCCGAGGTTCTGATGGTCGCCTTTTTTCCAGCGCTTACTGGTTACCGGGACGCCATCGCATTTGTCATCTTGATAATTATTCTACTGTTTCTTCCCAATGGTCTTCTTGGTAAGAAACATGTGGAAAAGGTTTAGGGGAGGTACCAGAAATGAAAGAAACTCAAAACAACATCGGTGCCTACTTAAAACTTCACTGGAAAACAGCCGTATTTTTGGTGGTGCTGCTAATTGGGATCGGTTTAGCCGACAATTTTGTTGATTCCTATGTGCGGCGGTTACTTAATTTATGCGCGATTTATGTCATCGTCAGTTTAGCGATGAATCTGGTCAACGGTTTTACCGGACAATTTTCATTGGGACAGGCCGGTTTTATGGCCATTGGCGCCTATACTGTAGCGGTCTTTACCGTTCCCATCGAGTCGCGAGCAGCAATTTTCTATCTTGAGCCGATGGTACCATTTCTAGCCAATATTGAATTACCCTTTATTGTCGCTTTGATTCTGGGTGGTCTGGCTTCGGCTGTAGCGGCCTTTTTCATTGGCTCACCTTGCTTGCGACTCCGAGGTGATTACCTGGCCATTGCTACCCTTGGTTTTTCTGAAATTATCCGAATCATATTCACCAATACTCAGTCTATTACCAATGGTGCACTGGGCATTAAGAGCATTCCGACCATCAGTAGTCTCTGGTGGACTTATGGGATTGCGATCATTATCATCATTGCAACGATCCTACTGATTAACTCAACCTACGGGCGGGCATTTAAATCCATCCGTGAAGACGAAATAGCTGCCGAAGCGATGGGCGTAGCACTCTTTAAAACAAAGATGACCTCATTTCTGATTGGTGCGTTTTTCACCGGCATCGGCGGCGGATTATTTGCTGCCCTACTGGGAACGGTTGACCCCAAACAATTTTATTTTATCCTGACATACAACTTTTTGCTAATCATTGTTCTTGGTGGCATGGGTAGTATCTCTGGAACCATCATTGCCAGCTTTGTCGTCACCTTGGGTCAGGAAGCCCTGCGTTTTCTGGATGAACCGATGGCCTTCGGCCTGGATCTGCCCATCTTCAGACCGGGACTAAGAATGGTTGTTTTCTCATTCCTACTGATGGTCATCGTCCTCTTCTACCGAAAGGGCTTAATGGGTACCAATGAGCTCACCTGGGATTTCATTGCAGAAAAATACCGGGTAATCAAGAAAAAACTAAGCAAAAAAAAGACCTCAACTGAAGGAGGTGGCAATTAATGAGTCTTCTAAGAACAGAAAATGTCATCATGCAATTTGGCGGTGTAGTCGCCGTCAATGACTTAAACATTGATATCAAAAAAGGCGAATTGGCCGCTTTGATCGGACCCAATGGCGCCGGTAAAACTACCGCCTTTAATGTCATCACCGGTGTTTATACCCCCACCAATGGGAAGGTTTTTTTTACCCCAACAGATAAAACGGACAACGCCGCCGAGATTGATATTACCGGAAAAAAACCCGATAAAATAGCTGGCCTGGGCATTGCCCGAACCTTTCAGAATATCCGGCTGTTTAAAGAACTCACCGTTCTTGAAAACGTCCTAGTGGCTACCCATGTCAATGCGAATTATAGCTTTCTTTCCGCGATACTCAGAGCACCGAAAGCAAAAAAGGGCGAACGTCAGGCTAAGGCCGATTGTGAATTCTTACTGGAGCGACTGGGACTCATCGATCTGAAAAACGAAAAAGCCTCTTCCCTGCCCTATGGACAACAACGGCATCTGGAAATCGCCCGAGCCTTGGCAACCAAACCGCAACTGCTTCTTTTGGATGAACCAGCTGCGGGGATGAACCCCCAGGAAACAGACGAATTGACGGCCCTGATTTTTAAATTGAAAACTGATTTTGATCTGACCATTTTTATGATTGAGCATCATATGGATCTGGTTATGGAAATTTCTGATCATATCTATGTCTTGGATTTTGGCTGTACCATCGCTAAAGGAACGCCTGACGAGGTTCAAAATGATCCAAAGGTTATTGAAGCATACTTGGGGGTAGACGCCGATGTTGAAGATTAGTAATTTGCAAGTCGCTTATGGCGGAATTGAAGCGGTAAAAGGCATTGATCTGGAAGTGCCGGAAGGTAAAATTGTAACACTGATTGGAGCGAACGGTGCTGGAAAAAGTACCACTCTCCGTGCCATCGTCAATCTGGTTAAATCAAAGGCTGGGAGTATTACCTATCACGGTGACGAACTTCTGGGTCTGGACACTACAAAAGTTGTCGATAAAGGCATCACCCTGGTACCGGAAGGCCGACATGTATTCCCCGATCTGACAGTTCTGGAAAATTTAAAAATTGGTGCTTATATGCGCAAAGACAATTTGGATGAGGATATCCAGAGAATCTACGGTTTGTTTCCCCGGTTGGAAGAACGTTCCTGGCAACACGCCGGAACCTTATCTGGTGGCGAGCAGCAAATGCTGGCAGTTGGGCGGGCGATGATGAGTCGGCCAAAACTACTAATGATGGATGAACCTTCGCTGGGACTTGCTCCGCTGATTGTTCAAGGTATTTTTGATATCATCGAAACCTTGAATAAAGAAGGAATGACGATTCTCTTAATCGAACAAAATGCCAATATGGCGCTGCGAGTAGCCGATTATGCCTATGTACTGGAAACTGGAAAAATCACGAAAGAAGGTTCCGGTAAAGAACTTTTGGCTGACGAAAGCATTAAAGAAGCTTATCTTGGCAAGAGCCATCGTAATAAATAGCAATCTGATAAAAAAAGCCACCAATTCTTCACTCGGAATAATTGGTGGCTTTTTTATCGTTTTGAAATAATGACCTTATTATTAATCGTCAACGTTTTGTTAAACACCCGCTTAAATTTTTTACCACATTCATTGACAATCATGTTATCAAATACCGAATGACCCGTTGTCAGTACATTAAGCTGGACTTCTTTTTCCATAATAACACACTTCACGTCTTTTACTACCCCATCCATGCTGCGGTCCAGATACTCCGATATCTGCAGAAATAGACTCAGCTGATCAATGAGATGCCGCTCATTATCTTGAAGCAATCCGAAGTATTCTTCCGAAATCTGAATCTTTTTATTGGTGCGATGATTGAGGGCAATAAACGCACTCATCAGTAATTCTTTTTGCTCAATCCCCAAAAGACCTGAGTTTAAGATAATATAAAAACTATGTTCATGATGGTTTCCAAATTGTAGCTTAATCCCCACATCATGGAGCATCGCACTGGCGCGAATCATTTTACGCACATCCCCTTTAATGTTATGTAGCGGTTTTAGCTGTTCAAACAGATTTTCTGCGAGTTTAAGAACATGATACGCATGGGGAATGTTTACATTAAAGTTAAGCATAATATTAACCAGCGACAGTTCAAAAATATCATAAACCAGATTGTCTTCGTTATAACCAAAATAATCATAGATAATACCGTCCCGCAAACCGGCATTACTGATAATCAATTCGGGTGAATCGATGTGTTTCATAACCCGTTCCAGGGTATGGCTGGAACCCACAAAAATATCGATCCGGCCTTTTGACAAACCTTTAAGATTCGACCGCTCCGCTAAATTCATGCCGGCGGCCATTTCACAGATCCGTTTCACGTCATTTGATTTCATCCGATAGTTATGGGCGATTTCTAGTGGATAATCAACAAAGCTACGATGAATCCGACCAACATTGCGAATGGTTCCGCCCACGCCGATGACTGGCAAACCAGCGGCTTTTTTCAGTATTGGCATCTCGTTGAAAGCTTCTTTTAAAAATTCATCCAAAGCCTTAAGTTTTTTATCTGTAACCTCATCTGTCAAATCAAATTTTTCAGCCAAATCAATGGACCCGAAGGGCAGACTGACGGTGTCCACTTTTTTTCGACCTTTAATGAGAACAAACTCGGTGCTGCCACCGCCGATGTCCATGAGCAGAGCATCCTTAATGTCCAACGTATTGATCGCCCCCAGATAATCCATGGAGGCCTCAACCTCACCGGGGATGATGGTTACTTCCAGTCCCACTTCGGCCTTGATTCGTGCCACATATTCGGCTCCGTTCGTTGCTTTTCGAACCGCTGCCGTTGCCACTGCAATGACCTTTTTAATATGATAAGCCTTACACATGCTAACAAACATACTGAGGGTTTCAATGCCAAAGTCCATTCGATCCTGTTGGAGCTCTCCCGTTTCTTCCAGTCCGTCGTTTAAGCGAACGTTCACCTTTACATCATCTATAATTTGAAAATATTCATTATTATAGTATTCGCCAATCACCAGATGGACACTATTTGAGCCAATGTCAATAACACCAATATTTCGTCTTTCCACGTCTATTCTCCCTCAATATTCTGTAATAAAACTGCTTGATTCCTGGCCTGTTCAAATTCTTGCTCTGCTTCATTGCAGAAGTAGTCCTGGCAGGAGATCAGCTCTTTTCCACGTTTGTCAATGCGTATGTACGATCCGGTTTCGGTCATTAACCGAGTTTTAACGGTATCTTTTAAGGTAATATCCAATATATGTTTGATTTCCTTCTTGAGGCTCTCTTCCTCGACTGGAAAGAGTGTTTCGATTCGCCGATTCAAGTTTCGTTCCATCCAGTCCGCACTCGAAAGAAAAATATCTTCCTTGCCCTGATTGTAAAAATAATAAATTCGGCTATGTTCCAGAAAGGTTCCCACAATACTATGAACAGTAATCTGTTCGCTGATCCCCGGCAAGCCCGGCTTAAGCGAACACATCCCGCGAACAATCAGTTTAATTTCAACCCCAGCCTGAGATGCTTCATACAACTTATTGATAATGCCTTCGTCCACTAGTGAGTTCATTTTTGCAATAATCTTTCCTTTTTCACCCATTTTAATGTTCTCAATTTCCCGGTCAATGGCAATATAAAAAGCATTTCGCAGGGTTTTAGGCGCCACTTCAATTTTTTTCCAAAGCGCATAGTGACTATATCCGGAGAGCAGATTAAAAAGCGTCGAAACATCGGATCCATAGCTTTCCTTGGCTGTAAACATCCCCATATCAGTATAAAGACCTGCAGTCACATCATTGTAGTTTCCCGTACCCAGATGCACATAGCGTCTGATCCCATCAGATTCTTTTCTCACCACCAAGATCATTTTACAGTGAATTTTTAGTCCTACCAAACCATAAATCACGTGGCACCCGGCCTGTTCTAATTTTTTTGCCCAAACAATATTATTGGCTTCATCAAAACGAGCTTTAAGTTCTACCAGGACGGTTACCTGTTTGCCATACTGAGCCGCCTGGATCAAGGCTTCAATAATAGGAGAATCGCCGCTGACGCGATAAAGTGTTTGTTTAATGGCCAGCACATCCGGATCGATCGATGCTGCTTTAACAAAATCCACCACTGTTTGAAAAGACTGGTAAGGATGGTGGAGCAAGCGGTCTTTTTTTCGGATCACCTCAAAAATATCAGTCGCTCCATAAAATTCATTGGAAATCATCGGAGTATAACGTGGTTCCCTCAGTTCACTAAATTCACTACGGCTCTGAAATTTCATAAAACAGCTCAGATCTAAATTCCCCTTAAGCTCATACAACTCGCTTTCAGCAATCTCCAACTCATTCATGAGCCATTTTTTCATTTTTTTGCTCATGTCTTTCGTAACTTCGAGTTTGATACTGGCCCCCCATTTACGCTGCTGAATGGATTTCTCAATTTCGATCAGTAGATCTTCGGCTTCATCCTCATCGATGGCCAAGTCACCATTTCTCGTAATTCGAAATTCGCTGACCTGTTTGACATCATAGCCAGTAAACAGCTCATTAACAAAGGGACTGATCAGATCTTCAACAAAAATATAATTAAGAATCTTGGAATCTTCAGCTCTGGGCAACGCAATAATCCGATCCAAAACCTTGGGAATCTCGAGGATGGCCAAAAAATCCTTTTCATCCTTTACCTTTGCTTCTGTATCATGGAGCATAATACAAAGATAAACCTGGTTGTTTTTCACCAAAGGAAAGGGACGGCTGTTATCAATCGCCTGAGGGGTCAAAACCGGGTAACATTCGTGCCTGAAATAATGAAGGGCAAAATCCTTACCCTCTTCATCCAGCTCATTATAACTCAAAAAAAAGATATTATTCTGATTCAGTTCCGGTATGATCGATTTTGATAAACAGGTATATTGTTTGGCCATCATTTCCTGAGTGATGCCATTGAGAATTGTTAATTGCTCAGTGGGGGTTAAGCCATCCACCGTTTTTTTGTTATAGCCTACATTAATCTGATCCATGATGCCGGCCACCCGAACCATAAAAAACTCATCCAAATTGGATGCTGTAATGGCTAAAAATTTAAGCCGGTCCATAACCAAATTACCTTTATCATACGCTTCTTCCAGGACCCGATAATTAAAATCCAACCAACTGATCTCTCTATTTATCAATAAACTACTCTTCATGATTCAACCCTCTTAATCTTTAATATCGGTTTAATGCCATAGACATTTTCCATGGTCATTCGGCTTGCCTTAAAAAAATACTCTTCCAATTGAAAATTTTTCCCGGTCGTCAAGCTGATCACTAATTTTTCATCTCTGACGAGACAGGAAATATTCTGAATTTTCTGCTGATAACTTTTATCAAGGGCAATGGCCAGTTTGAGAATTGCCGCCAGTTTAGCAACCAGCAACTGCTCTTTTTCATCATTTGAATGCATTTTTTCTTCTTCTTTGATGAAATTTGTCTTAACCGCCTCTGCCACCATTCCCATTACGGCTTTCTCTTCCTCAGTAACCCCGATGATATCAGTCGTTTCAATAATATACCGGCTCTGAACCCAAAAATTCTTATGATCAATGAAACTCCCCACTTCCATGAGATAACAAAGCATCGATAAAAGCTGGCGCTCCCTTTTTCCAAGTTGATGGTATTTCTTTAAGGAGTCAAAAATCTTTAAGCTGATTTTTTCGACAAACTCCGAATGCTTGTGACTGGTGTGATATTTTTTACCGATGGTTTTTGCCGATAGATAACTGCCCGCTTCAATCCATTCAATAAGTTGCTGTCTTTTAGTAATTTGAAATTGAAAGTCTAAATAGGCATCCCCAATGACCATCGGAATCAGTATAAACGTATCCACCCCCGTTTCTGCCAACAGTTTTAGATAAAGCATCAGCGTATGATTCAGGGTTTCAGCCTCATTTTGATCCAAGAGCGGATACTTCTTCAATAATTGATTAACGGTCAGATCGCCAGCTGTTTGGCATAACTCGCCAAATTCTTTGGCATTTACACGGTAGTAGTCCTGACGCTCGGTGTAACCACAAAGTTGTGCAATTACATCGACTTCATGGGAGGATACGAAGAGCCTTTTAATCTGACGCTTTCTGATATTTTCAACAAAATCCTGGGTATTGATGGAGATAAACTCCATGAGCAGGGTTTCGAACCGCTCCGAATTTTCTTCAATGGACTTAAGGATTTCCTTCATTTTGAGATAACCCAACTGGGCGGTCTGATGATAATCAATAATACCATTTTTTAACAGCGCCACCGACACATTCCCACTAGAAATTGATGCCAGCATCTGGTCCGCTTTGGTCTCATTGATAATGTCAAATTCCGGATCACACTTTAACACCATGTGACGATAAATAAGATGCGTTTCTTCTTCCTTATCGAGAATTTCAACCTCATAGCCGCCGGTATTAATTTTAATCTGCTCAAGGATATAAAGCCGATTCCTTGCTTCACGAAGCGCTGTTGTACCAAATATTTTTATCGATTCAACGCCATAAGTTTTAGACATTTCGATATAGGCATTAATCGTTTGACATAATGCATAAACAGATTTAAATGAAATCTCGCCCTTTGTAAAACTCTGACTACCGAAATTAATGGGAAACATGGCTCGATCTAATATTTTAATGCACCCTTTTCCCCGCTGTCCCACGATTAGTTCACACCGGATAGAGCCAATATAAATTACTGAAAATCGCTTGATCATAAACGTCACCTCACATACTTTTTTCTATTTTATCACAATTTTGAAAAATTTAATGTTAAAACTCATCGAAATTTTGATTTTTTAGGTAAGTCATTTCTTTAAATCCGCTTATTGATCGAATTACCATCTTTTATCCCATTAAAAAAAGCCGGCAATTAGGCCGACTTTTTTTGATAGGATTCGATTGGAGTAAATCTCAGATATTAAATTCTAGCCAAGTAGACCTTTTCGATGGGCTTTAATGTAGCCGCCGCAGTAATTATCCATACCCAGCAACGCTTTAGCGGTGATAATATCGGCCATGGTTTTGTCGTTCGTTGGATCCAGAACATAGCCATCCATCCCCAGTGTCATGGTCTGAACAACGAAGAGCCGATTAAGAATCGCTCGATTCGGGAGACCATACGAAATATTACTGAGTCCACACATGAAATGTACGTTCGGATATTCCATTTTCGTTTTTTTGATGGTTTCTAATACTTCGACCCCAGCGGTCGTCACACTGCTAATCGGTTTTACCAGGGGATCAAAATACATATCATCTTCCTTAACCCCTTCCTGAGTCAATTTCTCATGGAGTTTATGAACAACCTTCATGCGATCATCTGATGTTACAGGCATCCCTGTACTGTCCATGCAGAGCACCACAATTTTCGCATCGTATTTACCAATCAGCGGTGCTACAGCATCATATCGTTCCTCTTCATCCGATATGGAATTGATCATGGGTCGACCATACTTACAGAGACTTAAGCCGATGTCCAGTGCCGAAGCGCTTGGACTGTCGATACATAGGGGTATTTCAACAGCACTTTGGACCGTTTTTACTAGCCATTCCATGATTTCATCTTCATTATTGATCATATTCCCACAGTTTACATCAATATATGTAGCTCCGGCCTTGGCCTGACGGACGGCAAGATCAATGATCAGATCTTTATCCCGATTATTAGCGGCTTCTTTTACAGCGGGTCGACTCGTATTGATTAATTCACCTACAATTGTCAGCATGATTGTTGTCTCCTCCTATTATTATGTATTTATTATGCGCTTAATTCTTCCGGACTGCTCATCATCCGGTCACACAGTTCAACTGCTGTGGATGCATCCATTGAATAACCATCAGCGCCTATATCATTTGCAAATTCCTGGGTTACCGGAGCGCCACCAATGATAATTTTAATTTTATCCCGGAGTCCATCTTTTTTAATTTGCGCAATGGTTGATTCCATCTTCATCATTGTCGTTGTTAACATTGATGACATCCCAACGATATCAGGATTGTGTTTTTTAATGGCGGCCGAGAAATCTTCTTCCTTCACATCAACACCAAGATCAATTACAGTATAGCCGCGACTTTCGACCATCATGATTAACAGATTCTTGCCAATATCATGTAAATCACCATTAACGGTTCCAATAATCATCTTTCCTTTACTGGGAATGTCACCGTCCATAATCAAGGGTTTTACCAATTTCATGCCTTCGTTCATGGTATCGGCTGATTCCATAACTTCGGGAACAAACATTTCACCACTTTTAAATAATGGTGCGACAATGTTCATGCCGGCAATCAGGCCCTCATTAATTATCACGATTGGTTCTGTGCCTTCATCAATAAGTGCTTGAACCAGTACTTTTACGTTATCTAAATCACCTTCCAAAACACATTGGGATACTTCTTGTAAAGTTGCCATATTAATCCTCCTTGTTCACATTTCGATTTTTTTATCATTTTCACACGATTAGAATTATTTGTTTTAGCTAAAGAATTATAAACCATATTCACTCGGGATGAATTTATCCATGTTAAGCACCGATTTCATTTGACTGTAAAATTCATCAGGATCATCGGGAATACTGTCGATTTGTTTTTCCATTTTATCAAGCCACTTCATATCGCGCTTATCACTTTTTACTTTTCCTTCTACAATCGCCTTTTTAAGCTCGGCAACCGTTAATTTGGCCGCTAATCGCGTTTTTAAGAAATGATTCTGTTCCTTAACTAACTCGGCACTGATTCGTAATACCACATCTGGTCGTAACACATAGGCTTGAACATCGAGCGCTGAATCCGATTGAACCAATAAATCCCGGAACATCAATTGTTGTCCATTTTTTGTGGCCGCATTCATCAGACGGACATCATAACTAAGCTGTTCAATCGCAGCAATTGGGGCCATGTCTGACAACAATCTAACTTGCTGAATCGATTCGTTACTCCAGGTATCTGCTAGTGCTGCTGAGATATTGCCAACAGGACTTAAATGGGCACCGGCTGCACTTTTACCTTCCATAGAAATGGGACAACCGGTAATTGCTTTGATGTAAGGTCCTTCATAAGCACAATCTTTGCTTGGACCAACAGCACCCTGTTCAAAGGCAACCAAAGCTCGTGGAACCGCAGTTACACGAATCACGGCCGCAAACACATGGGGGATAAAACCTTTTTCTGCAAGGACCATGGCGGTATTAGCATAACCACAAGCCGAATCCCCGGCTGCAAAGCAGTTATTTGCTTCTGCCAGCTCGACAAGATGCTTCCATAAAAATTCCATATCGTTACAGCCCAATATCCCAAGGGCAAAAATAGCTAATCGAATGTCAGCTTTTACCAGGGCATCATCATGAACTTCTTTACCGCCGGTTGATTCAATCGAAAAGAAGTCGGAACCATCTTTAGCACATTGTTCGTACAATTCCAGCATGGTTTCCCAGTATTGCCCACTACGCATAATGGGCGGACGATCAAACTCTCTTAAATCATTCGGTGTGGTTCGAAGAGCAGATTTTAAGCCGTATTTTTCGGCTGCTTCTTTCATTCCATTTAATAGAACACGGTTAACTTCAATACCATATTTAGGGAAATGGGTAAATTCCGGTAATAATTCAAACTCTACTAAAACGCCGGGAGAATACAATTCTGCTGCCCGTTTTAATACCCCGTCGATGATATCGGTATAAATACCCACAGCTTTGGGCAAGGTTTCATCGTCGACATCCATACCTGGTAAGGTGAAGTTAATTTCGGGATAAACAATACCACCTCCAATAACCATGCCACTTTTAGTCGTGACCGGATTGGGACAGGTCCCGTATACAAAATCGTCCAAATTTTTAATTGCTAATTGATCAAACTTCTTTACCATTTTTTCCTCCTAATTTTAAATTCAGTTCCCCTTTTATGAGACTTTTGCTCTGGATTTAATGACTGTGAAGCCAGCCAGCTGTACAATTTTAGCTAAAACAATCTCTCCTGGTTCAGGTACATCTCCAAATACCGATCCAAGGGTAATTCGGCCAGACTTAAAACTCCTGATGTCCTCACCAATAATCGGTTGCAGTTTTTCTTTTATTTCTTCTAAAAGTGCCCCTGCAACTAATAAATCACTGACGAAATATTCTCCTCTTTCATACAAAACGCCAACTTTTTCAGTACCCATCTGACAAACTTTCATCACGTCGATCCCTTCATCCCTTGTTGGATTAGAAGCGACGAAATCATCTATTATTTCTACGATCTTATCACCATCAAGATTTTCTATGCAACAGATTAACGCTTTATAATCGATCATCATTTTCTATAGTCTCGAAAGAACTAATTTACCCCTCCTTGAGTTCGATTTAAATTTTAGTACCTGCAGGATTTCTAAAATTCATTTTATACTCTTATCATACGCTTGTTTTTACTCTTCGTCATTAGACGTTTTTTGTAAAATTTGGTACTATATTGCTTTTTAGTTTTATTATCAGCATAAAATAAGCACAATTGATGTTACTTATTGTAAATAACATCAATTGTGCAAATCATACAAATTTATTAGTTATGGTGGTGACTATTACAGATTGGGCAATCATCACCATCGCCATGATCATGGTGATGATGACTTACTGGTCGCTCTTGCGTGTTCTCAATTGCGATACTGATAATCGAATCTCGCTTTTCTAAGGATCTACATGACCGCTCAAGAAAAACACGGCTTTCATTTTCGCTGATATTCGATACCAGCGAGTTCACAATCATATTTATATTAAAGACTTCTTTATGCTCTCCATGTAACTTACTATTAATCACATTGTTACTACTGACACAGCTATACTTAATAAAATCATGCTCATCAATCTGCGCCAGTGCCTTAATATGTCCGATCATGTGCTCTTCATTTTTACAAATCTGGTCAACATATACATGTAGTACATCATAAATCCGTGACCGCCATTTTTCGACTGGCAAAGCCTGATTCGATGAAAGCCGGACGTTAAAAACCACCGGCAAAAATTCATCCTGATACATATCTCTTCCCTGCTTTCTAAAAAAATTGTTTAAATTCCCGGCTCAACTCATTGTTGATGTTCATTTTAAATGTTCTAATCCCGGGCTTAATCGCCATTATCATCTCTACCACTGCACCAATCTCCTCCTCATTCACCTGATCGATCTTGTTAATCACCACACATTTCGCCAGACTGATCGAATCGTTCAACAGCTGGTTCAGACGTTTTTGATATAAAATAATCCGGGTTGGATCAAAAATAAAGATATTTTGTATCTCATCCTCATGATAGCCGCAATTAGTAATCGCCGGATACATCGAAGATGGGTTGGCCATACCTGAGGGTTCAAATAGGATATAGTCCAGATCCTCGTACTTCTCCAGCAAGTGATTAATGGTCACTTCCAGGGTCACCTTCATGGTGCAACAAACACAACCACCAAATAAATCCAGCACGTCATAGCCAAGCATTCGCATCTGCCGATTATCAATTCCCACATCACCAATTTCGTTAATAATGATGGCACATTTTTTATCTGCCGCAGCCAGCATTTCAATGGTCTTTAGCAGCATCGTCGTTTTACCCGAACCGAGAAAGCCAGTGAATAGAATAATCGGCGGTCTACCATTTAATAACTCACTCTTTTTATCACACATTGAAATACCCTACTTTATTTCCCAATAATTTATTGACAATATCGATTGCTCCGAAAACATCTTTTCCATAGCCATTTGCCCCAATCTCTTCCACATAATCCTGAGTAACCGGTCCGCCACCGACCACTATTTTAATCCGATCTCTGATACCTTCGTTAACAATCGATTGCGTCACATACCTCATCTCACCAATTGTCGTCGTTAAAAGTGCCGACATCGCAAGAACATCCGGCTTATACCTCAGAATCGCCGATACAAATGATGAGGCTGGCACGTCAATTCCCAGGTCAATAACCTCATAACCATCGCCCTGAAGCGTCATTGACACCATATTCTTGCCAATATCATGAAGATCTCCGGCAACAGTTCCAATGATAACCAACCCTTTTTTTCGTTTGATTTTGGATTCAACAATCAGTGGCTTTAAAACATATAAACTTGCGTGCATCGCCCGGGAAGACATCAGTACCTCCGGAATAAATATATTCCCATTTCTAAACTCATTGCCAATTTCTTCCATCATCGGAATAAGGGCATTCGCCATGATCACGTCTGCCGAAATTCCCATATTCAGGGCCTGCTCCGTTAAGTTTTTGACCACTTCTGCATCCCCTTCAATTAAACCTTCTTGAATTTCTTTTATATAACCATCCACTGTGATTCTCCTTTTATAGATTTTGTCTGAATTGTGTTGGTGTCATTCCTTCATTACGACGAAAAACCTTGGAAAAATAAGAGCCATCGCTATAACCCAGAGACATCGCAATTTCTTCAATTTTATAACGGGGATTACTGAGCATTTTTTTTGCCTCATCCAGTTTTACCTTGGTAACATAGTCCATTACCGTCATATTTTGGCTTTCTTTAAAAATTCGACTGACATAAAAAGGACTGAGATAGACTGAATCTGCAATTTCTTCCAAGGAGTTATTTTTGGCATAGTTATTTCGAATAAATCCTTTGATCCCTTCAACAGCGGCCCGATTTTTTGATTTGCTGTGATGATGAATTTCATCCAAATACCGTTCCAGCAGAGAATTGGCAACAATATTAATTTCCCGGATACTATAGCAATTATTCAGTTCTTGTAATAAATTGGCATTAAATCCCATTGATTTTTCAATATCAACCCCAGCTTCTACACAGGCCCGGGACATGACCACCACTAATTCGTAAACGCGACCTTTCATGGTCAAAAGCTTTTCCTCTTCGCTGGAGAAAATATCAGCTAACATGACCTTAAAGAGCTTCCGACACTCCTCCAGGTCGCTAAGCTTAATTTTTCCGATTAATGCTTTTTCTTTTTCCAGAAAAAAACTAAGGCTCTGACTATTGAGCTTTTCTTCCAAATTCTTGCGGGTTTGAATTTCCTCATTTAATAACAGTTGTTGCAATTCAATTTCTTTTTTATGGTGCAAACTTTCTCCACCTGTTTTAATAATGTAGTTGGCAATGACATGGAGCAGCGATGCTGCCCCCTGAACCTTTTCTCCTGATACGACCTGGAGCTTTTTCGCAGCCTCAAACAAGGCTGTAAAATCATCGGTTAAAAAACGATTCATTTCTTCTAACTCAATCCAAAAAAACTCTTCCGGTTCCCACATCAATACCTGTCCACAAATAATGGTACCCAGATGTTCTTCATCAAAAATAATTGGTGCTGCCCACTCGATCAATCCCGCCGGGCAACGAAAAATATAGGGTTCATCAAAAATAGCGGCCTGTTTTCCAGCCCGGGCATAGGCCCCAACACATCGCCTGATTCCCTTTTGCTTTTCCATTTTCCAAATCATATGGCAAAATTCGCAATTTTTCTGGGCATCTTTTTTAGAAAAGATGGAGTGCCCTTCAATATCAACGATGTTAGCAGTTAATCCTGTAACATTGGTAAACGCATCTAATATTTTGATAATGATTTCTTTATCCACCAGCTGGATTAAATGCGCCCGGCTGGATGCGCTTCCGCACCTGACGCTACTAAACACTTCTTTCAACGTTCTCCCCCCCTTTGTATAACAAATGTAATCGTATAAACACCTTCTATAATTAAGAGTATAACATATCGGCATCAAATAATAGGTACTATATTGCTATTTTAGGTATTTTTCTGTATGGAATGTCCGATCTTTAAGAGAATACCGTGCAATAAAAAAAAGTGTAAAATTTAAACCAGATTTGGTTTAAATTTTACACTTATGAAGCTACTTTTGAACGTGTCGCTTCGCTTACTTTTAATTTACTTAACTTTGATTAAACTTCCGAAAAAGCACTTTTATCAACGCCACATTCTGGACAGACCCAATCTTCTGGAATATCAGAAAAAGCAGTTCCTGCTGCTACCCCGTTGTCTGGATCACCTACTTCCGGGTCATATACATAACCACAGATATCACATTCAAATTTTTGCATTGCATTTCTCCTTTATCATAATATGACTTAATTCTATTATAATCATTCTTACTTTTATTTCAATGATTTTTTTAAAAAATTCAATTATTTCATACTTTTTTATTCACCGAAAAACAAATTGCCTTAAATGAAACGACTAAGATGAGCGGCCCCAATCATACCCCCCCCCGCCTCATTTCTAAATCTGGCTAACACAATTTCTGGTATAACATATGCAGGGTAGGTTAAACGACTTTTTGTCTCAGCGATTATTTTACCCAGTAAAAAGTCTCCGGCACCCGATAAACCGCCGCCGATGGTAAATACTTCCGGATCGATAAGATCATTAATATTCGCAATGGCCCAGCCCAGATATCGGGCCAGACGATTAACCGCCGCCAACGCCAAGGCATCGCCAGCTTTGGCCGCCCCGAAAATTTCTCTACCGTCAAAGCTATTCATACTTCTTAAGGTTGAATCCATGCCATCATCCAATTGTTTCTGACAATACCGGATCAGTGCTGTTGCCGAAGCAAAGGTCTCCAGGCAACCATTTTTCCCACAATTGCAGTTATAAAAATTTTCTTCCATAATCATATGACCCACTTCCGATGCCACGCCATGAGCACCAAATATGACCCGATCATTGATAATCATCCCACCGCCAACACCGGTACCAAGGGTCAGCATCACCGAATTTTTTTTCCCCCGGGTGCTGCCAAAAGCCGCTTCGGCAATACAGGCGGCGGTTGCGTCATTAACCAGCCGTACTTCAAGCCCAAGCCTGGTTTCGAGGTCTTTTTTTAACGGTTGGTTTTTCCAGTTAAGGTTGGGACAGGAAACAATGGTTCCGCCATCCGGTGACAGGATTCCCGGAATACCGATTCCCACCACCGTTTCTTCTGGCGAGAGCTGATGCAGTTCTTTAATTAATAACCCCAGGTCGTCTAGTACCTGATCATACCCCATATGCGTTCGGGTTTTTTTATTTCGTTCTTCCTGAATCACTCCCCAATTGTCTACGATCCCGCCTTTAATGGCCGAGCCGCCTAGATCAATACCGATTCCCATCCTTTTCCCCCTGTTTTTCTAGCTGATTGCCGTGGGTTGTAATCCAGCTACAGAATTAAGGCTGATCAGTGATAACCCCAGGCTCAGTCCTGCTGCGACGACTTCTAGTCCGATCACTGGAATGGCCGTTTTTTTGTAGCTTACACCATAAAAAATAGCCAGACCAATAATCGTCAACACAATCTGCCAGATATTAAAGACATTGATGATCCCGCCCAAAAAAGCGATCCAGTCCATTTCATAAACCTTGGTTATGTCAACCGGTTTTTGAAAGAAAATGTTGAGAACACTCTGGAAAATCTTGGGGAAATAGTTAAGCCCCACCACATAAAAGGCGGTTTTAAAAGAACCTTCCCCACCCATTTTTTTTAACACCAGGTTAAAAATGGCAGCCTTGACCACCATGCCAACCGACACGCCGATTATTGTGAAAATAACCGCTGTGACAATACTGATCATCTTTATCATTCCCATTTGATCAGCGGGAAGCTCCATGCTGATCGCCGTGTTTGCGGCAATCACGCCGGTTAACCCCCCGATGATAGCAATAATCAAAATCGGGATTAACAGTGACTGTTTTTCTTTTTCAGCAGCTTGTTTAAAAAATTTCACAGGATTGATTAGTAAGTTTAAATAATTCATGGTTACTCCTTCTCTTTTTCAGTTTTATATTGTTTTAGTTGATAAATCCTTCACACACTTAAGCACTTCAGCTACAGTCAATGATACTTTTTATTTCATTATTATAATCTGACTTTATCCGCCACTATTCACTGCGAATTGCATCCAGAGAGCTAAGGTTCGCCGCTTTGATCGCAGGTCTTACCCCCGATAGAAGCCCCACCAGGGCCGAAAACACCAACGCAAAGAGCACCAATCCCGGTGTAATGTAGGAGATCGTTACCCCACCACCGCCACCAATAAAAAGACCGGCAATGAGATTAATCAACACCGAAAGAAGCAGGCTGATCACAATTCCCACCATACCGCCAATTAGTCCAATCATGGTGGATTCAGCAATAAACATATTGCGGATATCCGTAATGGATGCCCCGATGACCTTCATAATTCCGATTTCCTTGGTGCGCTCATAGATGGACATGGTCATGGTATTGACGATCCCAATGCAGGCAACTAAAAGTGCCACTCCCCCGATACCGCCCAGAAGAATCTGTAGCATCTGGAAAACTGAGCCCATGGAATCAAGAATTTGTTGCATTGAAAAGACCGTAAACGACATTATCTCAATTTCACTCGTAACCTCATTAACAACCGACGAATCTTCCACTGTCACCAGTGCCTGGGTGTAACCTTGTTTCTTGACATTGGCTTTCTTCCCTGTCTGCCACTCATTTAAATCGGTCACCAGTTGATAATCAGCAATGATCGCATAGTCCTCGTTGCCACCAGTGGATTCTAGTACCCCGGTAACCCTCAGTTTCTGGTTTTTTATCTCCTCTTCACCATTTTCATTGGTGCGCCGAATGATGAGATTAACATTCTGACCAATCAGATCTTCCGGTTTTATCTCGCTTTTTTCCGCTTGAGCCGATGCCCCGGTATAGGTAAAGCTAGTTAGCACATCTTTCCCCAAAATAACACTGTTTTTATCATTCGAACCGGGTTTTCTGCCACTGGTAGTTTCGTAGCGCATATCTTTTAAAACACCGTAATCCACCCCCATCAGCGACACCCCATACTGTTCACGCTTGACCTCAATGTTTGCACCACTGAGATTCACGACTGGCGTCACCGTCACGACGCCATCAATTTTTTTCAGATCTTTGATGGCATCATCGTTGAGAATCAGCTTATCGTCTGTTTTCCCACCGCCCATCGAAGTCACTCCCATGGAGGAAAGATCCTGATAAACCTGTAGCGTCGTGATTGAACCAATACCAGAGAGTTCATCCGTAATGCTTTTCTGAGCGCCCGTACCGATGGATACCATTACGATGATCGATGAGGTGCCAATAACCACCCCAATAATGGTGAGAATGGTCCGAAATTTCATCCGCCAGAGATTCTCCCAGGATAAGCGCAGGAGTTCTTGCTTATTCACACCCTCACCTCTCTATGAACCAATGCCGAAAACTACCCTAAGGAATTTTTCAAAAAAGTTCTCTTCCTCGGTATTATCCCCTTTTGCTACTGCTTCTTCCGATACAATAGTGATCGCTTTTTCGACGGTGCGTTCATTATTGAAGCTGTCCATAAATTTCAAGGTAATAACGCCGGGAAACTCCCCGGTTTTATCTGTTGTCACTTCGGTTGAAAAATCGTCACTGTCTTCTTTTTCAAAGGTTCCGTAATACTGATAGGTGTTGCTAAAGTCTAGACCAGCGCCGGCCACACTCACCTGAACCCCCCGTACCGGATTAGAACCGAAATTGGCAATTTCAAAGCCAATTGTTGTCAGACCCTTGTCATCTTTTGTCAGCACATAGCGTTCCGGTGCGATAATTGACATCGATTCACTTTCATTGATTACAATGCCAACCGTGGCTGTGAAATTATAGACATCGCCATCATAGTCTTCACAATTGAGCTGTAGATTGAGATTATAGTTTTTTGCTTCAGCACTGGGCGAAGATACCATCGGTATTTCAATAACCGCACTTTCCCCTGATTTAATTTTTTCGACATAAAAATGACCGCCGGTACCAACCATGGAAAAAACGCCCAGATCGTTAGCTCCTGCTTGTGATAACACATCCAGGGTCACATTGTAGGCGTGGTACTCACCGTGATTGGTCAGGGTGACCAGCATTTTAAAGTCCTTTCCCGGTGAAACGGTAGCCGGATCAAAGGTAACGGCACTAATTTGGAGCAATGGCTGCTCCGGGGCTGCCATCGCAGCCGGTACAAAACAAAATAATAGCAGCAAGGATAAGAACAGTGTTGAGCACGTCATCTTGACCCTCTTTTTTGATACCTCTTTCATGATTTCTCCATTTCCTTAATTTTTTTCCTGCTCAGCACTTATTGGCTGACTTCAGATTCAATCAGGCCATCCTGCATATGAATAACCTTGGTGCAGTATTTGGTTGTATCCGGATCATGGGTGACGATGACAAAGGTCTGATTCTCTTCACGATTCAGTCGATAAATCATCTCCATAATATCCGCACTGGTTTTCGAATCCAGATTCCCGGTCGGCTCGTCGGCGAGAATAATCTCCGGATGGTTCACCAGTGCCCGCGCAATACTCACCCGTTGCTGCTGACCCCCCGATAGTTCGCTGGGCTTATGCCCCATCCGATCTACCAATCCGACCACTTCCAGAGCTTCGATTGCCCGTTCTTTGCGGATTTCTTTTTTGACACCAGCAAAGGTCAGAGCCAGAGCCACATTTTCCATCGCAGTCATTGTTGAAATGAGATTGTAAGACTGGAAAATAAAACCCAGATGCTCCCGTCTAAAAAGACAAAGCTCATTCTCCGTCATTTCGCTGATCTGGTAATCCCGGATTAGAATCTCCCCTGAGGTTGGTGGAACCAATCCCCCCAGAACGTTCAAAAAGGTGGATTTACCCGATCCAGAAGGACCAAGCAGGGCCACCATTTCCCCTTGTTCAATATCCAGATTGATTCCCTTGAGGATATGAATATCTTCTTTCCCCAATTTGAAATCTTTGTATAGCTCTCTGACTTGAATAAAAATTTAGATCCACCCACTTTCTTTTTATTCTCTGGCTTAAACCATTCAATTGCTGATTATTATAACACAAATCAACGTAAATTATTCCAGATTTAAACGATTTTTCATAATATATTGAGTCACATAATAGAACGCCGCACCAAACACCACATTAAGAATCGTTGACCCATTAATCAGCCATTGGATGGTTGACATAGCCGAACGACCGTTTAATATCAGAATATCCAGATTTCCAATAGCAAAAACAGCCATGAAAATCGACCCAATGATCTGTAGTACAATGGTGATCACAATATAGGCTCCAAAAGCTGCGACGACCCGATGCTGACTGAATAATTGTCCAATGGCAATGGCAACATAAATCATCAGTATTGATGCAACCGTATTAACCGCTAAAAATAATGCCAGTTCAGCTGTAAAAAGATTGAGATTCATGCCAGTTTCAACGAAAAACGTCTGATAAGCTGCCTGGATAGCCTGGGTCAACTCCATCATCGAAAAAGTTCCCAGCGAAAAAATGACAAAGGTTAGGACAATCATGACGGTACAAACCGCTGACCAGAGAAGCCCCACCAGAAGCTTTGATAAAACCAGTTCCCAGGTTTTTACCGGCAGCGAAAACATCAAATAGCCCTCATCCGTAAACAGATTTTTATAGAACCGTTGAATAATCATTACCAGGGTCATCACACTAATACCAACGATTAAGATAAAATAAAGCGTAAAGCTGATCCCTAGAGTAATTTCCGCTATTGTGTTATTAGATGCTGCTTCGGAAAAGAAATCCGGAGCACCAATGGCCATTACCAGTTTGGTAAAAATTGTTAAAATCAGCAAGGCACCGTAAAGCGGTAAAAAAATCCGCCTGGTTGCCCTTGTTTCGTGTTTGATTAGTTTCCCTAACATTTAAAAACCTCCCTGAATAGTCCATCCACTGACTTATTATGAGTTTCTCGTATTTCATCAACGCTGGAACTAAGCACCAGTTCCCCCTGATTAATAAACATAATATCATCAAGAATCTGCTCAATGTCCGCAATGAGATGGGTTGAAATAATCACCGATGCCTCTTCTTTATAGTTGGTAATGATGGTATTTAGAATATAGTCCCGGGCTGCTGGATCGACTCCACCAATGGGCTCATCCAGTAAATAAAGTTCGGCTTGCCGACTCATCACCAAAATCAGCTGGACCTTTTCTTTTGTCCCCTTAGACATCGTTTTAAGTCGATCGTCAGGATTAATAGCCAAATCTTTAAGCATGTTTTCGGCCTTAATGCGATTGAAGTCCTCATAAAAATCTTCAAAGAAGACGAGAATTTCGCTAACCCGCATCCAATCACTGAGATAGGAGCGCTCAGACAGATAGGAAACCTTAGCTTTGGTCAAAGCCCCGGGTGCCTGTCCATCAATAAATATTTCACCGGATGAAGGCACCAGTAAACCGGCTGCCAGCTTGATAAAGGTACTTTTACCACTGCCGTTTGGTCCCAGTAACCCGATGATCCGCCCCCGGGGAACTTCCATATTAATTTGGGATAAGGCTGTTTTCTTCCCATAGGACTTGGTCAGATTGTTAGTGTTTAAGATGGTCATCTTCTTTGTCCCCTTCCTCTATCTTTTCCATCAATGCCAGTATTTCATTTCGGCTCATACCCAATTTCTTCATTTTTTCAAGAAATGCGCCAATCTCTTGAACTGCCAGTTTCTTTTTCGCTTCTTCTATCACTTTTAAATCCTCCGTAATAAATCTGCCGCTGGTTCTTTGTGCAAAAACGAGTTCCATTCTTTCCAGTTCTGCCAATGCTTTTTGCATGGTATTGGGGTTCACACCTGCATCCATTGCCATCTCTCGCACTGATTCAAGTTTGTCTCCTGGTGAATAAACACCGGAAATGATTCTGAGCTCTATCTGTTCCACCAACTGTTTATAGATGGGGCGATCTGAATCGATGATCCACTTCATGGCTGTTCTCCTTTGTATTATTGTATTATCTTATTAATACAATAATACATTCTCAGATTGATGTCAAGAAAAAAAACAGAATCCATGGATTCTGTTCCATGGATTCTGTTTTATTGTGAATGATCGTTTATTTAAAGATCACCCCTGCTATTAAACTAATAATCACCGGAATCACCATGATCCCGAGGTTTTGTACACTCAGCGGAAAAGTGCTTGATTTAGACTGTTGTTTTCGAAAGATTTGAATATTTTTCTGAACTGGGATTAAACCAAATACAATAATCAGTCCATAAGTTGGCACAATTCTAAATAAAACCATAACTATAATTGACGCATAGCCTAAATAATAAAGTGCTGCAAATAGATTTACCGCATTTTTTACGCCTAAATAGTAAGGTAAGGTAAAGCGGTTTACGGCAACATCCGCTTCAAGATCACAGGTATTATTGGATAGCATAATATTTGCAATACCGGTCATCGCCGGTATTGCAACAACGCCTAACTTTAGCATATTCAATGCATTAACAGAAACGATAAGAATCCAATTCGAAAAATCGTAGTCGATCAAGCTCTCTTTTGGCGCATTAATATAAACCACTAAAAAGGGGATCAATAAGCCCATGAATAAACCCGAAAAAATCTCGCCCAAGGGCAACCGCGAGATTGGAACCGGACCAAAGGTGTAGAATATCCCAACACCAAAACATAAGGCCCCAATAGCCAAAACAATGAGCCCGGTATAAAATACCAGCGCCAAACCCAAACAACTTGCCAAAATCAAAAGAATCAGCACTATCTGCTTTGCTGTCTTTTGTGAGAATTCCAGTTTTTTACCATTTGTTTTTACATCAATATAGTTATTTAACGCGGTTGTTGCCATATCAAAGCTCAGCATTGAGGCGAAAAACAACAAGGTATTTAAACGATCAAACCGTCCATATGCATAGATAACATAAGACAAGCCGAGCAGAAAAGGAAGTACACTGGCCATTTTTGTCTGAATCTCAACATACTTTAGAAATCGTCCTGCCATCCCTTAATTCTCAACTTTCCAAATTCTTCCAAGGATTTCATTCATTAACAACTTTTTATTATCTTCCGTAAGAGTATTTATCATTTTTTTTGTCTTTAGATAGTATTTTTCTGCCACATCCCGGGCCATTGATACCCCGCCGACCTTAACAACCTCGGCAATAATTTCATTAATCTCACCCAGTGACAGCTGCTGACGGCGGATATGATGCTTAAGCTCCGGTTTTTTAAGAAAGGCATAAATAAGCGGCAAGGTTACCACTTCTTCGGCCAGGTCATGTTTAACCGTCTTTTTAGTTGCCGCAACATCCGATTCATAATCCGCACAATCATCCAATATCTGAAATGCCATACCCATATTGTATCCAATTCGTCCCATAAAGCGCGCTTCTTTATCACTACATTCATTGATAATCGCACCGGAATACATCGCCAGCGAAAAAAGTGCCGACGTTTTTCCTGCTATTATTTTTAAATAATTCATCACACTGAGCTCGGTATCGGAATTATGTTTAAATTGGCGAAGTTCTCCCAGGCAAATTTTTGTCATTGCCTGGGTATACACATTTAATTTCTGGGAATAATGATTTGAAATCTCAGCTACCATCGCAAGCGATATACAAAAAAGGTAATCACCACAAATCACGGCTTCTTTTTTTCCAAACTGTTTTTGCAAACTGGCATGTCCCCGCCTTATCTCGGCTTCATCGATGACATCATCATGCACCAATGTGGCAAGATGAAGGATTTCTACCGCTGCACCAGCAATCACTGCGTCACGCGGTACAAAGCCATCACGGTCCATTGCTGAAGCCAGCAATAACATCGCTCTTAAATTTTTTCCACTTCCGGACGTCAGGTGTTCCATCATCTCTAAAATTAACTCATCCGTATCCAGTAAAGTTTCTTTTATCAATTGTCTGACTGCTTCGAGGGATGCAAGGTATTCTATTCTTTCGGCTAATTCATTTTTAATCATGATAGATATATAGTTTCCGGACAATCTTAATATTCTTATAGTGCTCTTTTAACCAAGGCATTACATAATAGTCAAGGCCGAATACTCTCCCTCCACCAATAATAACAGCTACCGCCGCAAAAATCATCCACCATGTACTCAGGTAAAGCCCCGTCGTTGTGACAAACATGCCCTGCAGAACAATAGAATATAGTGCCGAAACGGTTGTTAATAGACCTAAAATCAGCAATATCCCGACAATTATTTCGGAATAAACAATTACAGACTGAAAAAACACCTCTGAACTCTCACTGCTTAAAATGATGGTACTGGTAAACCAATCCATGAGGCCAACTTGCAATTTGATAGCAATATCTGTTGTTTGAATCAGAATAATCTTAAAAAGACCTAAAATATTCCAATTAATGAGCAGGCTTCCAGCGGCTTCGGTTCCCTGGCCTACCGCTGTCGCCGTCGATATCACCTCACCACCACCACTAGCGTTAATCACAGCATTGAATAAATCACTCGCACCTTGAAAGAATGGCGTCAATTTAGGCATGTAAAGCCACCCTTCATCGACTTTTTTGACACCTTCATATACCCAAAATGCACCTAAGAAAACGCGGAGCGGAACCAGTAAAAAACTGGGGGTACGATTAGAAAAGTGACCACCGACAAAACTACGACAATTTCTAATGGTAAAGAATTCATGTCGGATATAACTAAAGACCTTATTCCATCCCAAAATTTGGATAAAATAAATAATATTAATAAAATGCTTCACAAATTGAGACAGGAAGGAGGGCAATGCAAACTTCTTTTTTTCTGTACCAACATAAGAAATGCCATAACGCCCGCCAATGCTCACCATTACTCCATGAAATTTAGGAGCATACTTCTCCATTTCGCCGCCCTCTGTGATTGCCCTGGTTAAATTATGGGCAACTGTATCTGCTGATTGTTCACAGTTTTCGACCATCTGGGGCACTGGCACTGTTTCACCATCCGGAATAAAGAAAATATTATCTCCCGCAATAAAAACGTCGTTTTTTCCTTCTGCCCGCAGAAATTCATCAGTTTTAATCCGCCCCCGCCCAATTTGATTAAGCGCAACTGCCTTATTAGCTATATCTGAGCTTTCGATGCCGGCTGCCCAAACAACGCTGTTTGTCGGGAATTCTTGATACTGATTCCCCTGTTTAAGCTCGATAAAATTTTCACCAACTTTATTAAACGACGTGTTTAGCATGACCGTGACGCCCATTTTTTCCAATCGCCTTTTTGCTTTTTCTGATAGCGGCTCTGATAGATTTGGTACCACTCTGTCCATCATATCAACTAGGGTAATCTTTACCAGTTCACGGTCAATTTCAAATTCTTTACAAAGTACCGGTACCCATTCAGCAAGTTCCCCAGCCATTTCGACACCCGTAAAGCCTGCTCCTAGCACATAGAAACTGAGCAACCGCTGTTTTTCCTGCTGATTCGTTTCTTGTAACGCCTTTGTGAACATATTAAGAATATGTCCCTTAAGCTTTACGGCATCTTCATAAGACCATAGTTTATAAGCAAATTCTTTGGCCCCTTCAACCCCAAAAAAAGTCGGTTGAGAACCGGAAGCTAAGACCAGATAATCGTAAGGATAGGTTTTTAATTTCCCGGTTAATTGTTTTTTTTCATAATCGATATCAGTGATCGTATCAACCTGTACAGCGACATTTCGTCCCTCAAAAATACGGTTTAAGCTGATTCGGATACTATCTTCCTCAACACGATTCGCAGCTACCTCATGAAGCTCAGTAAGCATGGTATGATAACTTTTTTTATCGATTACGGTGATTTTAATATCCTGGTGATCTTTTAAACGTTTGGCAAGCTTTTTTGCCGTTAGAATTCCCGCGTATCCGGCGCCTAATATAATAATATTTTTTTCCATAATGCACCTCCGAATTTTAACTGAATTTTGACTATTGCCCAGACGCTTAAACATTACAATTTTATTTAAACGAGTAACACATTACGCCAGTCAATTATCATTCTTTTTAAATTTTCTAAAAGGAAAACCTCTAAATTGATGTATTTCACGCTTCAATTTAGAGGTTCCCAAAATTTTAATTGTGAAATGTCAAACCATTACTGTTTTAACTCCTGAACACCGGTTACTGAACTGGTCGCGTCCATCATAAATGTTGATTGAGCTTCGGGTGTTGTAAAATACAAATTTCCCTCGATTTTTTGGTCTTTAAGCTGAAAGTCATTGGCATTTACATAAACATCACCAACAAAGGTTCCGTGTTCAATGCTTGCTTTGGGACTATTAATGGTTAGTTTTGGTGCCGTCAGTGTAAATCTGGCGGTAACATTTCGGTCCTCATCTTGCGTATAAAGGCCTATCTTGCGCTGAACGATATCATTTCCGCCATCATCTTTCTTGCCATTAACAAAATCGCCGTCTAAGACCAGGTCCGAGCTAATTTCCAAATCATCAATGGTGGCAATGATCCAGGTCCCATCTTTGCTGATGGCTTTAATAAAGGCTTCCTCCGTATCAACAATTGAAGCAGTTGTTACGACATCAGTTTCCGACCCAGTATCTTTATCATCTGTTGTTGCTGGAGCTTGGGCGCAACCTGCAATCAATAGAACAAGGCCGATAATCATTCCGAGAAATAATTTTCTTTTCATTTTTTTCTTCTCCTTTTTTTGTTACTTAGATTCGCTTTTAACAGCTATAATTATTTCTACCCAAAATTAATCATTCTAATCTAAATTTTTTAACAACACAAAAAATTCCGCCCAAAAGACGGAGTTTTTACTCGATTATTAATGTAATACCAAGATTAAAGACACTTTTTACTAATCGATGGCTTTGGCTTAACCGATCGTTTTAATTTCAAAGGTACCAACCATCTGCTTAAGCAGTTGCGCCTGGCCAGAGAGTTCTTCACTGGCTGCCGCGCTTTGTTCTGCTGTGGCCGCATTGGTTTGAATAACCAGTGAAACTTGCTCAATCCCCTGATTAATTTGCTCGATTTCTGCGGCTTGATCACTGGAAGCCTGCGCAATATTTCCAACTAAATGGGTGACTTTTTTTATCTCACTGGATATTTCTTTCAGGCTACTGGCGGTTTCATCTGCTACCCGAGTACCAACTTCCACCTTATCGATCGAACCTTCAATGAGAGCGGTTGTCTCTTTGGCAGCATCACTGCAACGAATGGCCAGACTTCTTACTTCCTGGGCAACCACGGCAAATCCTCTGCCGTGCTGACCGGCTCTGGCTGCTTCGACAGCAGCATTAAGTGCCAGAATATTGGTTTGAAACGCAATATCATCAATTACTTTGATAATTTTAAAAATACTGTTGGCTGATTCATCTATTTCATCCATGGCGGCAACCATTTTTTTCATTTGATGATTGCCGATCTCGGCATTTTTTCGCACCGCGATCGCCCCTTCATTGGCTTCATTGGCCCTGATCGCATTGTGCTTTGTTTTGTCGGCGACTTGTTCAATCGAAGTGGTTAGAACCTCAATCGAACTGGCCTGTTCTGTTGTTCCCTGGGCCAGCGCCTGGCCACTATCTGATATTTGAATCGCTCCCATTTCCACCTGGGCCGAAACACTGTCAATATCCGAAAGGGTGGTACTAAGTCGGGTATTAATCGTGTTAAGGGAATTTTCTATTTCTTTAAAGTCACCTTTAAACTCCGCTTCAATTTCCTGTTTAAGATTTCCCTGCCCCATTGCTTCAAGGACACTTGTGATTTCACCGACATAGATTGCCAATGACATGATGCTTTCATTGAGATCGTCCTTAATCTTTGCATGATCACCCTGATAATCACCCCTTACCATGGCATGAAGATTTCCCTGTGCTAATTCACGCAGGACATCTGAAGCTTCTTTAACTGGTTCAATCACTGCATCCAGGGTCTGGTTGAATCCTTCAATAACTTGGGCATATTCACCCCTGAATTTACTGCTGTCACCTCGAAAACTAAGATTTCCTTGCACCGCAATTTGAGCCATGGTTTCGGTTTCTTCTACCAGCATAAAAATATTTTCCATCATCCCGGCCAAGGTGGGCATCAGTCGATCATTTTCGCTGCGTTTGCCATCCTGCTTAAGCTTTGGCAAATCAGAAAGATTTCCTTCTCTAATATTGCCGGCAATCCGCGTGATCGTCAAAAGAAGCTGCCGGATACCATTGATGGATTCGGCAATTTCTGCGTAAATCCCCAGATAATTACCTACGATTGCCTGGGAAAAATCGTTGCGGTTCATCAGTCCCAACACCCGGTTGCCTTCTTCCAGGGCTGCCAGACCGTCAATACAGGCATTGATATTGTTTTTAAAGGTATCAAAGTCGCCATAATAAGTCTCATCGATTTTCTCCGGAATAACGCCGTTGCCGATTTGTTCCACATAGCTGGCTGCCACATTTAAAGGGGTTACAAGTGCATCCAAGGTGTCGTTAAATCCCACTAGAATCTCTCGGAAACCGCCTTTAAACGCATTGGCATCGCCCCTGATCTGGAGTTTTCCATCAACTGCTGCCTGAGCGAGCATGGTTGACTCAGCAATCAGATCGCGCACGGTCTTTATTGTTTGTTTAAGTGCCGGTATAATTTCATCAGCTTCATCCTTTTGCTCAATTTCCGCCGATAAATCCCCATCAGAAATCTGTTGGATGGTTTTTATCACCACGTTTTGAAGATCATCGGCAAAATGATCCATGGCGGTAGCCATTTCACCTACCTCGTCGAGACTGTCCATATAAAGCCGCATGCCCAGGTGTCCCAGACTCATTTCTTTAATCATATCCCTAATTTTTGCAATCGGTCTGGTAATTGTTGACGCAATAAAAAGACCTAACAGTAAAGAAATCACTACCCCGATCACCAACAGGGCAATCGTCATTCGAGTGGTTTCTGTGGCGATATCATGATTACTTTTTGCGGTACCTTTAACAGCTTCTAACTTTAAGTCCATCATTGCCCGGTAATTTTCTTCGATTTTTTGTTTTACCACTTCAAAATCACTGCTATTAATCAGCCCCAGGGCTTCTCCCTGGTTTCCTTGTCGAACCAGATCGATGACATTGGTTACGATCAGATCAAAATCATCTTTTAGCAGGTAGGTTTCGTCCGCAATTTCGATTGCTTCCGGTGAACTTAAAGTTGTTTGAAAGGTTTTGAGATTTGCATCAAATCGGGAATTTCGTTTTAGAATTTCAAGCTCAATGGCATCAATTTCTTCGGGGCTGGTTGCACCTAACAAATCCTGGGTGTTTCCTACAAGACCTTGAAAAGCGTCAACAATATAGATAAGTTCTCCCAGCGGTTTTGCCATTTTCTCATAAAGGTACACATCCTGTTCACTGATTTTTTGGATACCTGCCAGTCCCATCATGCCGATCCCTCCGGCGATAATCGCAATGACTAAATACCCCAAAATTACCTTGCTTCCTATTTTTAAGTTGTAAAACCATTTCATCTACTCATCTCCCCATCTGCTGCATATTTATTCGATTGATGCACTAAAAAAATAACAGCGCAAAAGATTCCGGTTTCCCGATTATCTTCGTCGCTGTTAAAGTCTAACATGCACGGCAGCATCATATGTTAACGGTTTGGAAAGATTACATTAAGAGTCTGTTAATTTACCCCAGAATGACTTCAATTGAAATGGATCAAAAGACATTATAGTAGTCTGTTTTCAACGTTTTCGCTTTTTTCGGTGGATGGAAATCATCAACGCCAGGCTTAAAATAATAGCGGTAAAATAACCCAACGCGCCCAAAGCCGGGATTCCCATAAATTGGGGGGTCATGTTGGTGGTTGCGATGAAACTGGAACTCATTAAAAGCGCCGCCAGAATGATGCAGATCACGATCTTATTTACCATCTGATCGATTTCCGCCAGGGGTTCATCTGATCCGAGAATCTCAAGATTCACTTTCAACTGTCCCTTATTCGTCAGACTCAAGAAATCAGAGACTTGTCCAGGTACACTAATTGCCTTTTCTCCCGAAGTTAGGATTTTTTGTCTGTTCGACTCCATAAAATTATTCAAATCGAAATTTGTGATCTGCTGACCGGCCATATGGTTGGCCATGATACGAACAAAATTGGCGTCGGGGGATATTTTGGCAATCACGCCTTCAATGGTGATCATGCCGCGACTGAGCATACTGATACCTCTGGGCATACCAATATGATTCTCGGCGGCTATTCGCAATATTTCTTCCAGAAATCGCCCCATGTTGATGTTGCTGAGTTCCTCGGTACCATAGACATCCAGCATCCGATCAATCGCTTCATATAAAAGCGAATGATTAATTCGCCGGCCCTTATGGACTCCCAGCGAAAGGATCGCCCCTTCGAGACTTTCGACATCCCGTGTCGCCACAGCTTTGACACTTCTTCTTAAGAGTCCCATTTCCCGCTTGGACAGTCTTCCCATCATACCTAAATCAATCCAGACAATCTGTCCATTTCTGATAAAAATATTTCCCGGGTGAGGATCAGCATGAAAAAAGCCATCATCAATGATCTGCTTGACATAGTTTTCAGCCAGCTTCACGCCAATTTCTTCAAGATCATAGCCGGCATCCTGTAACGTTCTTGTTTCATCAATTGCAATGCCGACGATGTCTTCCATGACCAGAACCTTGGAGGTGGTGTATTGATTGTAAATTTTAGGACAACCGATATATTTGATCTCTGCATTAAGTTCATTAAATAACTGAGCATTTTTAGCCTCAAAAAGAAAATCCATTTCCTGTTGGGCCGTACTCCACATTTCGTCAACAATCATTTTAAAATCGACTACATCGCCAATACCACTGGCGATATTGAGAATACCGGTGGCCCGGTTTAGTAACACCACATCCTGAGCCATGACCTTATAGATCCCCGGGCGCTGGACCTTAATCACAACCTTCGCCCCATCGCTTAAATCGGCAGCATGAACCTGAGCAATAGAGGCCGATCCGAGGGGGTCTTGATTAATGTTGCTAAACACATCATCCACCGGACACTGATACTCTTCTTCAATAATTCGAATGAATTCATCAAAGGGCATCGGCGTCACTTGTGAGCGCAATTTTTCAAGTTCGATACAATAGTCATTAGGGAAAATATCCCGGCGCATTGACATAATCTGACCAATCTTAATAAAGGTTGGCCCCAAATCTTCAATGATAAGTCGAAGTTTTTCCGGGGTCAACCCTTTGGTAATTTCGTGTTTTACCAGAATGGATACAATTTTTTTTAACCGTTTTCCATTTGTATCCATTGGTCCTTTCGGTATATCTTTTACGCTTAGACCGGAATCACTTAAATTCATCGATTTCCTTTTCACTGACATTTTCTGCTAAATCAGACACCTCGATGATTTCTTTCTCCACTTGTTGCGTTGAAATAATCGTCTCTAACTTATCTTGAATCTTCTTTATCTCATCAGGAGTCATCGTATCCAGGCCTTCTATAACGGAATCGGCGGAAGGTGGTGTTTCTGATTTAACCACATTAACCGTCACCGTGTCTTTTATGGTTTCTTTGATATTGTGTTTTAATTCTTCGTTGAGAATCTTTCCCTGCTGGACCGTGAGATCACCCTTTTCCACCAACTCATCAATGAGAACCTTTGATTTCTCGGCTGTAACAGCCACCGCGCCTACGCCAAATAAAAAAATCTTCTTTAAATCGTCGCTAATATCGGCTAACATTTTTCTCCTCCTGTGTTAAAACTATATTTTTTAAAGAAAAGCTATACACTCCCTTTAGAATGGTTAATCAAAGCCATTAAATGTTCTTTTATCAGCTCCCACTCATTATCTTGGTGTGCTCTTTTTAGAGGGGTCGCCCTTTTTTAAAAAAGCACACCAACGATAACAGATGTTAAACAACTTATCAGTTGAATTATACCCCTTTTTCCCATCGCCAATCAATTGAGAAAAACAATTTTTAGCTTTATTTCTGCAATTTAAATCCGCCCTGGACCAGACCTTCACGGATTTCACCAATATGATCATAATTTCTTGTTTCTAACTCAATTCGCAAGAAACAGCCATTGATATCAGAGCCTTCATTGCTTCTCTCATGATGAATTGAGATAACATTTCCGCCCAAATCTGCAATAATCTGTGACACTTTTTTTAGCTGTCCTGGTTTATCAATCAATTCGATGTTAAACGAGCAGGTGCGACCAGAGGTTAATAGACCCCGTTTGATGATTCGGGATAGGATTGTCACATCAATATTGCCACCCGACACAATACAAACCGTCTTTTTCCCTTTTATTGGCAACTTACCAAACATGGCGGCGGCCACCGCTACTGCCCCGGCCCCTTCGGCAATGAGCTTTTGTTGCTCGATCAGGGTCAGGATCGCGGTCGATATTTCATCCTCGGTAACGGTGACTATTTCATCCACAAAATCTCTGCACAGACTAAATGTTAAATCTCCTGGTTCTTTTACGGCAATTCCATCGGCAATGGTTGATACCTGGGGCAACCGACAAATTTTACAGTTTTTGATGGACTCGTGCATGCTGGGTGCGCCGCAGGCTTGAACCCCATAAACCTTTACCTCGGGCTTTAAGGCCTTGAGCACGTAGGCAATGCCGGAAATCAGTCCGCCACCGCCTATCGGAACGATTACCGCATCCAGATCCGGCAGACTTTCTAGCAGTTCCAGACCGATGGTTCCCTGACCAGCGATGACAAACTCATCATCGAAGGGATGAATAAAGGTATAACCTTTCTCAGCCTGAAGTTCCAATGCTTTTGCATAGGCCTCATCATAGCCGCCTTCCACCAGGCAGACCTGGGCGCCATAGGCTTTTGTCGCTTCCACCTTGGAAATCGGGGCTCCATCTGGCAGACAGATCAGGGCTTTGATATGGTTAATCGCGGCGGCCATAGCCACCCCCTGGGCGTGATTGCCAGCCGAGCAGGCAATCACGCCCTTCGCCCGTTCTTCGTCACTAAGCTGAGATATCTTATAGCAGGCGCCCCGAACCTTAAAAGACCCGGTGATCTGCAAATTTTCGGTTTTTAAATAAATATCGCTGTCGGGACATATTTTAGGGGCATGAATCAAATCAGTCGGCCGAATATATTTTTTTAGGGTAAATGATGCGTGGTATATTTTATCCAGTGTTAGCATTTAAACTCCTCTTTTTATATTCATGGGTATCGCGGCAAAATTCTTTTCCGCATTTATTTTGGTTTAGCCGCATCAGTAGGATACCATTTTAGAAACCAGAGTGAAAACACAAAGGTTGGAACGCTTAAAAGGATCGGAATAATCGCTGCAAAATTAATCAGTACCGTCGTATTTAGCCAAAGTGTAATGCCGGCCTGAGCCAGGAAAACCAGTGACCAGACATAGCATAACAACCGATTGGTTCTCAAAAACAATACGTTTTTAAGAGCATTGCGACCATTGAAATAGTGGGTATAGTCGGCCGTTAGCGGAATCGTTTTTAGCGTCGAGATCGCCCAGATTAAAGCGAGTGCAAAATACCCGATAATGGCAAAGGTGTTTCCCTGATAATCCGATCCAAAGGTCACCACCGCTAAACCGAGCAAAGAAAACGTCAATAGCGTGGCGCGTTCAAAGTAAACCAGATCGGGCCCTCGCTTGATACTGCATAATACACCACTGATCATAAGTGGAACCACCACCCCAATTAAGGGGCTGTACTCAGCAAAAAGAAAGCAGAAAAGCCACGGACACAAGGCTAGAAAAAACCAATACGGGGTATTTTTAAAACTGATCGGAACCAGCCTTTTTTTCTTATCAGCACTCAGATTAACCGGGCCAAACAGCCCATCCAAAAAGGCGTTGAACACCCGCATATCGCCAGTAACCGCATACTTTTTTTCTAACAATGACTGGGCAGCATCAATTTTTCCTTCTAAAATCCGTTCAAGGGTGGTGAGATTAATACTGATTGCAGCTGTTTCTCGGGCAAAATCATTGCGTAACAGGGTGCAGGTCTCGTCCTTTATGACAAACTGGTAGCGCTCCTTAATGTCAGTAAAATCGATCTGAAGCACCGCATTCATTTTGGGTCGCACCTTGGGATTAAAAGCCGTCTGCACTTCTTTCATATAATTCCAGGCAATGAGTCCACCATCAGAATCCTTCATCCGGGTATCGTCCACCCCCCAACTCAGGTTAGTGGTTTGGAGATAGGTGGGGGTTTCGACAAAAGGCTTTGAGAGGCCTTCCTTGACCGTTGGCGAAATACTCAGATTTTCGCCGTATTCTTTACCCGCAATTTTAACTAAATCCAGATAAGGCCCGGTCAGGTTATCGAGCTGGTGAATTCCCAGGAGCTCACCTTCAACACAGATTATTTTTTCCCACTTATCTTTTCCGAAAAGATTATTAAACTGTTCTTCGACCCCTTCATAATTATTCTTTGTTGATGGAAAGCCACAGGTGCTGATGAGCACATGCTTTTTCTTGTTCATTTTTTCAGGATTTCGGAAGGGATGGCCATAGGTTCCGCCACCTTCATTGTCAATAAATGGCAGCAGTGCCGGTTGGGTCCGCTCCATAAATTTTTTCATGGCACTTGAGATCCCGTAGTGGTAAAGCGGGGTGGCCCAGATCACAATGTCAGCCTCTTCATATTGATGGAAAAGTTCTGTCATGTCGTCCTGAAAAATACATTCCCCCGGAGTGGTAGTCCAGCAGGTATGGCATCCCGTACAGGCGTTAATATTTTTCTGAATTAAATCAACGGTTTGAATTACCGTATCCGGATCAAATTCCAACAGACCGGAAACAAATTGCTCAGCTATGATCATGGTAAAACTCTTACCTGATTTATGACTACCGTTTAATAATAAAACTTTACGCATTTTATCCTCACTTTCTTTTCTAAATTCAAATTACGAAAGTATTATGAACCAAACGATTAACTTTCATATTGATAATCTTACCTTCTATATAATACCTCATATCCTATGATTATAACAAAAAATATTCTCATCGAATACCACTAATTTCAAACTAATCGCTTAACTGATATTTTTAGATTAAGACATCCAAGGTGTGTCACGTGTTATAATGACACATATACGTGTCTTATTCTGACACATGACACACCTCGGATAATCAAACTTTCCTTCGCAATCCCAGATCTAACTGGATTTTCGCACTATTCTGATTTGGCATGATCTTTGCGGGTATATTTGTATATGTCCATAAGTTTGGATAAATATAAACTACTTAAAGGAGACGATCATGAGCAAAACAAAAGTATCTGTTGTAAAGGTTGCACAACCTGAAGGCAATGCCTCATTCATGGGTGGAAAATACATTCGCATTGAAGAGGATGTAAGAAAAATCGAAGCCGCTGTTGCCGAAGCAGTTGAACTGGCGATAGGTTCCCTTGACACCATCATCAAAGAAGGTGACACTGTTTTAATCAAACCAAACCTCGCTTTCCAGGCTCCTCCTGAAAGCCATGCGGTTGTCGATCCCCGAACCATTGAAGCCGTTGTTTCTTATGTTAAGAAAAACTCCAAAGCCGGAAAAGTTGTCATTGGTGACAACCCATCATTAGGGATGCATGTTGGTCGCGCTAAACCGGCATTTAAAGATTCAAAAATGGAAGAAGCAGCCAAGCTTGGCGGTGCGGATGAAGTTATCTATTTTGACGAACATGATGTTGTTGCGGTCGAAATTGAAGGCGCAAAACTATTCAAACACGCCACTGTTTTCAAACCTTTTCTGGATGCGGATGTCATTATTAACCTTCCCAAAATGAAGGTGCATTTAGCCGGAACCGTAACCTTAGGGCTTAAAAACTGGAATGGGATCATCCCCAACTGTCATCCAAATGATCAGCAGCAAGGGGCTCATCGTATTGAATTGGGCCAGAAAATGGCTGATATGTATCGAATCCGTCATGCCAATCTGACCATTGTTGACTCCGTAATTGGAATGGAAGGCCAGGGACCTCACGCCGGTTCTCCTATTGAAATGAACTTGATCGTTGCCGGAGCCGATACCGTTGCTGTTGACTCGGTGGCCTGTTCCATCATGGGCTTTGAACCCATGGAAATTCCAGCTATCCGCTGTGCCGGAACCGAAGGTCAGGGCGAAATCGATTTAGCCAAAATTGATGTTGTCGGCAACTCGATTGAATCGGTCATGAAACACTTTCGACGCCCCGGTGGTGATCCCATTGGTATGTACGCCGGTTTAACCTGCGTGATGCAACAAACCTGTCCCGGCTGTTTTGTTAATGTTCGTGGTGCGCTCGATTCTTTTGCATTAAGCGGTATTGATATGAATAAATTCCTCGAAAAATCTGGAGAGGTTGTTGTTATTGCCGGCGGTGTGCCAGATTTCGATCCGCAAATATGTGTTGATAAAAACGTCTTTATTTGCGGCGACTGCTGGGAACTTTTCCCATCTGTTGACAAGGTAAAAGAAGGGGCTGAGCTGGCAAAATCCGTTACTTATTATCCCGGATGTGCGCCTGTCTATATTTTTGCACAACTCAATGCCGATCTTCAGAAATTAGCTGCTGCTAAATAATTATTCTAATTGGTATCAGGGGACTCCCTGATACCAATTTACTATCTTTTCAGCAGCGAGCAATCACCTTGAATGATAAAAAAACATCAAAAAGGAGCGTGAACGCTTTGAAACTTACTGCTGACTTTGATGCAATCAAAAATACCTGGGACGATTTTGTGTTATCTGGAAAAATCGGTAGCCATATCCGCAAGCCGATTATTGATTCCTGGCTACGCTGTCAAAAGGCTGGGCTTGATCCCCATGCCTTAAATCGCACTCCTACTGTTAGTGAAACAAATTTTAGAAAACGCCTGGAACAAAATAAGGTGCTCCTGGACGTCAGCATCCCCTTTATGGTGGAATTACAAGAATTTGTTAACAAATCCGGCTTTTCAACCACGCTCACCGATCCAAATGGCGTTATTCTGGAACTAATTTGTGACCAATCCATTTTGAAGGAAGCCTTCACTAAGAATCTGGTCCGGGGCAGTATCTGGAATGAACACATGGCCGGCACCAATGCCACCGGTTTAGCCATCGATCTCCTCCAACCTATTCAAGTGATCGGGGCCGAGCACTACTATGAATGTTATCACGAACTAACCTGCTCTGCTGCACCCATTCTTGACGCCCATGGCAAACTGCTGGGAGTTATGGATATGGCTGGGCCTAAAGAAATGGCTTATCCCCATACGCTGGGAATGGTCGTTGCTGCAACAAAAGCTATCTCGCGGCAGCTTTGTATTGCCGAATCTAATCGTCAGGTCGATTTAACCAACCACTATTTGAGCACGGTTATCGACTCCATGACGGATGGTGTGGTTGCGGTGGATGTCAATGGTAAAATAATTGGTATTAATTCTCATGGTGCCAAAATTTTAAAAACGACCACCTTTGATTCCTATGGAAAAAACATTCTGGAGATTATGGACGGTGAAACCATTCTGGATCATAACGGAAATGTACCGCCTTCTCTTGAAGAAAAAGATAAACACATTATTACCAAAAGCAAAAAAATAAACTGTTTAATTAACAGTAAGCTGATCCTTCACGACAATGGGACCATCGCCGGAGCTGTTGCAACGCTGAAGGATATGGATAAAAAAACCCCGATTTCTGATAAAGCCAAACGAAAAGGCACCCGCTTTACCTTTGATGACATCATCGGTGACAGTTCTGCGTTACTACGATCCGTTCACCTTTCTCAAATTGCCGCTAAAGGCAGTGCAACGGTCCTGTTAGAAGGTGAAAGCGGAACCGGCAAAGAAATGTTTGCCCAGGCGATTCATAACGCTTATCAATCTGATCAACCATTTATTGCGATTAATTGTGCCGGTATTCCTGAAAGCCTGATTGAAAGTGTCCTCTTTGGCTACGAAGAAGGCTCTTTTACCGGAGCCAGCAAACACGGAAAAATCGGAAAATTTGAACTAGCCAGGGGCGGCACTATTTTTCTGGATGAAATCGGAGAAATGCCTCTAAACACCCAGACCATTCTGCTTCGGGTCTTACAGGAGCGTTATATTCAACGCATTGGTGGCAACAAGGACATTGCCATTGATGTGCGGGTGATTGCTGCCACCAATAAGAATCTTGCCGAAGAAGTAAAAATGGGGCGGTTTCGACAAGATCTTTACTATCGATTAAATGTACTACAAATTAACATTCCGCCACTACGGAAACGAAAAAAAGACATTCCAACCCTAGCTGCTTTTTTTCTCAATGATATTACCCGGACCTGTGGTAAATTCATTGAACCGCTTCACCCCTCTACCCTCGCAACAATGCAGGAGTACGAGTGGCCGGGAAACGTGCGACAGTTTAAAAATGCCATCGAACAAGCCGTAAATTTCACTGAAACCAATCGCATTGACGATTATTTTATTTCCAGTTATTTACCCAACCTTGACGCCGAGCTGACCCTAAGAGAAGAACCACGAGCCATCGAGACAAAGGTTTTACAACCTGATGTGGATTTAAAAAAAATGGAACTCTCTGCTATTAAAAATGCGTTGGCGCTTTTCTCAGAACGCAAGAAAGCTGCTGAATATCTGGGAATTTCCCGCAGTACTCTGTACCGCAAAATGAAACAGTATCACCTGGAGGATTAGACCATGAAGAACAATCTTACCTGGCTTGACCTGGGACTGATTTCCTATGAGGAGGCCTTTATCATCCAGGAACAGCTCCACCAGCAATGCGTCGATGGATTCAGACCGGACACCCTGCTTTTTCAGGAAAATTATCCCGTTATTACGCTGGGTCGGGGAACCCAGGAAAAGAACCTGCTTTACACTGCTGAAGAACTGGACGCAATGGGTATTACTGTGACCGCAGTCAGCCGGGGCGGGGATATTTCCTATCATGGGAACGGACAATTCATCGTTTCGCCGATTCTTCATTTTGATCAATATGTGAAAGGGGCCCACCAATATGTACGGTGTCTGGAACAGGTCGTGATTAATCTGCTGGTCCATTACAATCTTAATGGTAAACGCGTCAAAGGGCGAAGCGGAGTCTGGGTTTCCGAACCCGGAACTGGCGAGGAAAAAAAAATATCCGCTTTAGGCATCGCCGTGTCCCATGGTGTTACCCTCCATGGGATGTCCATTAATGTCAACCCCAACCTCGAACATTTTAAGACCATCATTCCCTGCGGCATCGAAGATAAGGGTGTTACTTCGATGGCAGCCTGTGGCTGCTCCCCCGTTACCCTGGGCGATCTCCGAGATCAGTTTATCCTCGCCTTTGATGGGATGTTTGGCACTCGAACGACAAAAAAAACAATTGCAGAGTTATAAAATAAATACGATTAAGGAGAACTAAAAATGAAATACGAAATTGCAATTCCTGAATTTGCCGAAGGCGCTGAAGAAATAAATTTAAGACAATGGCTTGTAGCTATAGGAGATACTGTCAAGAAAGGCGACAACATTGCTGAAGCTGCCACCGATAAAATCTCCATTTATATTGAATCTCCCGCTGATGGGGTTCTTTCTACCATGTTATCATCAGAAGATGACCGGGTTCTGGTTGGCCAGATCATCGGCGAAATTGAGGGTTAGATCATGGCTGGAATTCATCAGGATAAGGTTATTATTATCACTGGCTCATCCCGGGGAATTGGTTACTCATTTGCCGAATATCTCAGCAATGAGGGTGCCAATATTGTCATTATCGGTCGTAATATTGACACGGCTAAAGCTGCAGCCGAAAAACTGCCCACTAACTGTATTGCTATCCAGTGCGATATATCATCCGAAGAAGATGCCATTAGAATGGTTGATCTGGTTATGGAAACCTACGGAAAAATTGATGTGTTAATCAACAATGCTGGCATCTTCCCGGTTAAAACTTTTAGTGCGATGACTCTGGAAGACTGGAAAGCAGTGATTGACATTGATTTAACCGGAACCTTTATCGCTACCCATGCGGTTTATAAGGTACTGGAAAAACAGAAACGGGGCAAGATTATTAATGTTGCCTCCATTGCCGGTCGGGTTGGGGGACTGGGTTTTACCCATTATTCTGCCGCTAAAGGCGGGGTCATTGCTTTTACTAAAGCCCTGGCTCGTGAAGCCGCCCGTCTCAACATCCAAGTCAACGCCATTGCCCCCGGTGTTATTGAAACCGATATGGCCAAATCAAATTTCCCTAAATATGCCCTCACCGAACATATCAAAAACACCCCAGCTGGACGATTAGGCACCGAAGAAGACCTTTTTGGAGTTATTTCCTTCCTCTGTTCATCCGGAAGTGATTACATCATCGGACAGACCATTGCCATCGATGGCGGCTATACCATGATCTAATGCAAATCTGACAAAATTGTTGAGGAGACGCCCATGAATATACAAGAAGCGTTTAAAAAGCTGAAAACTAGTAATGTAACGATCACTTATCTGGAAGCGGATGGCCAGGAGTTTACACAGACCTACGCCACGCTTTTTGAGAATGCTATCAAAGTCCTTGGCGGTTACCAGTCCTGTGGGCTAAAAAAGGGTTCCCTTCTTGTTTTCCAATTAACCAGCATTCAGGCTCAGATCACCTGTTTCTGGGCCGCTATTCTGGGGGGGATGGTTCCTTCTATCCTGCCCATTGCCCAGGATGAAAAATCCCGGACTTACCTTAAAAGTGTGCTGACTGTACTGGATAATCCCGTCATCATTAGTGACCTTGAAGGGATCACCACCCTTTTCGAAAACAACCTGGTGATGTTTCGGACTTTGGTAGAATCCCCCCCGGGAACCATCGCCTCTGTAATTGATACTGATCCCGGAATGATTCAATTCACCTCGGGTACCTCTTCTGACCCCAAGGGGGCGGTTCTCACCACCAAAAACCTGCTAGAAGGCGGAATTGCCAGTAGCATCATTGTCCGGAAAAATGTCCAGGAACGTTATTTAAGCTGGCTGCCGCTCTCCCACTGTTTCGGCTTTGTCGGCTATCACCTGGTTCCGATTGTTAATAACTTCCCTCAGTATTTAATGAGCCCCATGCAGTTTGTAAAAAGCCCCAACCGCTGGCTGGAAAAATTGGCCCAGTTTTCTGCCACCGTTACCGGAGCTGCCCTCTTTGGGATTGAACTGCTACTCAAGGTCGGCATTAAACAGCAGCGAGCAGTCGATCTATCAACTGTATATATCTGTTTTTGCGGCGGTGAGGACGTCAATCCGCTCTCACTAACGGCTTTTGAGGCTCAAACAGCCTCGATGGGTTGGACCAAAGATACCTTGAAGCCAGCCTACGGTCTTAGCGAAACAACCATGGGTGTTGCCTACACCCCTTATGGTTCCTCTTTCCGAATGGATTATTTTTTGGGCAGCGGCATCAGTATTGGTGAAAAACTATTCTTCTGTGATCCTGATGATGATACCCTCGGCCGCATGTCGGTGGGTGTCTTAGATGCATGCAACGAAGTAGTTATCAAAGATCTTGACGGTAATGTTTTGGAACCGGAATATCTGGGCCTGATCCATATTCGGGGCACCAATGTGATGCAGCGCTACTATTCAAAAGACAAAAATGCGCCCACCGGACTAGATGAAAACGGCTGGTTTAACACTGGCGATCTGGGCTTTTTTAGAAACGACTGGCTAAATATTTTTGGTCGCTATAAGGATATTATTATCGTTAACGGCGAGAATTATCTGGTCTCAGATTTAGAAAAAACCGGTAAACAGGCCTTGTCTGACACTATCAACCTGATTGTTGTCCAGGGAAAAGATCGAATCACTCAAAAAAACTGTCTGATTCTCTTTAGTGATTCTAAAGATCCGCAAACCCTAACCCTTGCCGGCCAGGCCATTTCAGCCACTTGGCAGATTCCCACCTCCTGGGGTATAATAATTGATGAAATTCCCAAAACCACCTCGGGCAAAATTAACCGACTGGCCCTAACCATTGCCTGGGAAAACGGCGACTACCAAGATTATGATCAGGCCATCCCGTTAGGCAACATATCTGAATCAACCCTAAAAGGCGCCTATCAAGAGATGGCCAACTACTGGGCCGGAATTCTAAAAATTTCGCCTGCTCTGATTGGACTCAGTAGTCATTTTGTCTATGATCTTGGTGGCGACTCTCTGGGTCTTATTGACCTGATTCAGCAGCTTGAAAAGGCCTATGCTCTTAAAATGAACACCGATCAGATTAGAAATCACCTGACGCTCAAAGAAATGACCGATTATCTCAAAGCCCTTTAGTAATTTTAATATATGCTGACGCATCAGCAGTCATGGAGACAATTATGAATGTAGATCAATTAACAAAACTATTAGAAGACGTCAAGAACCAGCAATGCGAAGTACCTGCAGCACTGGAGCTGCTTAAAACCCTACCCTATGAAGATCTTTCCTATGCCAAAGTAGACCATCATCGGGAACTGCGAAACGGTTATCCCGAGGTGATTTATAGTCCCGGTAAAACACTCAACCAGATAAAAGGGATTGTTGAAAACATGCTGGCACGATCCACCGGAAATATTCTGGCTTCACGGGCTGAACGGGATGTCTTTGATACGATTAAATCCATTACCCCTGATGCCATTTATTACGAGGAAGCCCGTTCGGTTGTTGTCAAACGGGAAGAATATAAAACCACTGATGATTATATTCTCGTGGTTACTGCCGGAACCTCTGACATCCCGGTCGCTGAAGAAGCCGCTGTTACTGCCATGGTTATGGGTAATCAGGTTAAAAGACTTTATGATGTCGGGGTGGCCGGCATCCATCGACTTCTTGGCAACGTCCCGATTATCAATCATGCCAAAGTAATTATTGTGGTTGCCGGCATGGAAGGAGCGCTGGCCTCAGTGGTGGGTGGGCTCACCGATAAGCCCATCGTCGCCGTTCCCACCAGTATCGGTTACGGCGCCAGCTTTGGCGGCATCTCCGCTTTGCTGGGGATGCTGACCTCCTGCGCCAGCGGCATTGGGGTTGTCAATATTGACAATGGTTTTGGGGCTGCCTGTATGGCATCAAAAATTAACAAACTATAAATTAAATAGTATTTCATCAGGGCGTGGCCCGAAGAAGGAGAATTGTCCATGAAGGTTTTATTTTTCGATTGTTTTTCTGGTATTAGTGGCGATATGGTTTTGGGTGCTTTTATTGATTTGGGTATTGATCCGGCTTACCTTTACGCCGAGCTGAAAAAGCTCAATCTTAGCGGGTTTCGCATCGAAGCCGAATCAACCATGAAAAAAGGAATCTCCGGGACCCGCTGTCATGTGGTATTAGAAGCTGATCATCACCATCATCGACACTTTAACGATATTAAAGAAATCATCGAAAATTCAACCCTTTCGGATGAGGTAAAAAATACTGCTTTGGCCATTTTTATGCGGGTGGCGGTGGCTGAAGGCAAGGTTCACTGTGTTCCGGTTGAACGGGTTCATTTTCATGAAGTCGGTGCTCTGGATTCGATTGTTGATATCGTTGGTGCTGCTATCTGTTACCATGCTCTGAAACCGGATCTGGTTTATGGTTCCAGAATAAATGTTGGTAGCGGCTGGGTGCGCTGTGCCCATGGACTACTACCGGTGCCTGCTCCGGCCACTGCCGAAATTCTCTGTGAGTCTAATTTTGAAATGTACTCCAAAGCCATTGATGGCGAATCAGCAACCCCCACCGGGGTTGCCATTCTGGCTGAACTGGCCACCTATTCCCCCACAACACCCAGTTTTATTCCGGAAAAAACTGGATATGGCTTTGGCGGCAAGGATTTTGGTATTTTAAATGCACTGCGAATTATTCAGGGCCGCAAATCCGAATCTAATACCATCATGGTGGTGGAAACCAATGTGGATGATATGACCGGTGAAATGGCCGGCTATGTGCTGGAGGTATTACTGCAAAGCGGTGCCCTGGATGCCTTCTACACACCCGTTTATATGAAAAAAAACCGTCCGGGCATCCATTTAACGGTTTTGTGTGTTGAAGCTAAGCTTGAACTAATTGAATCCATTGTTTTAAAAGAAACTTCCACCATCGGCATTCGCAAATATCCGGTGGAACGCACCTGCATGCACCGGCATTTTAAAAAAATTACTACCCCTTTAGGTGAGGTCACCATCAAAATATCCCAACAGGGCGATATTACCCGGGCTACTCCGGAATATGAGGATGTCAAGAAAATCGCCCGGGAATCCGGCAAATCCCTTTGGGAAGTTCTGGAAATGGTCGAAAAATTAAAATAGTATTTTAAAGTGATAAAAATACAAAAGACTTGGAGGATTAAAAATCTGAGTCTTTTATTATGATTTCTGTGATCATTTCACTAAACATCTCATTAAACAAATTTATATTAGCACTAAAATTGACTAATCTGTTCTTTATCACATTAAACGATAACCTTTAACCTCAGAATTTTTTATCTTTTTATTGGCTGTTTTCCCGTTCTTAAAATAAAAATCACATATTTCATTCCCTGCTGCCAGAGTCCATTTCCGGCAAAATAAAATCCGGGGGGCTAAAGGATCGTAGGCGACATGATCTGAATGACAAAAAGCCGGGCACAGCTCTAGGGCATCCCTTTTTAACAGCTCCTCGCAGTACAAACAGCTGGTAATATGAAAATAGATGCGTTTCCCGCTGCATTCCCGCCACTTGATGGTCCATCCCTCCTTTGGGTAACCCCGTTTCAGGGCGGGTATAATCAGAAGTTTAAATAAGGGGTAAGCAAATGGCAGGCTTCTGAGCAGTTCGGAAATGGTTGCCATGCGAAGGGCAGCTGCTGAAATTTCTTCTTCAACAACGGCATAGGCCACCTCCCAGTAAACACCGCACTCCACTAGTGCCCGATAACAGGCATAGCCCGGTAATATCGATGTTCTTAAATGCCTGCCAATGGCCTTGCTGCCACGATCATCCACATTTTTCAATTCATTCTCCAGAACCGCCTCAGCTTTACCAAAATAGTGACGACCTCTGATTTCGCCAAATAGGATAACCAGGGTTTCCTGGATATTGGAGAGTCGTGTCTTTTTGAAAACATCTCTGTCCTGCTTATTTTTCATCATCGTTGACTCCCATTCTGTCTTTTCTAACTTTAATCGATTTTATTCTGATCGTCTTTCAGCGCAACGATCTCAGGATACCGGCTCATCTCGATACTACCAATCTATTATCTATTTTAACATATCCTGATAGTGCATCAAAATGAAAAAAACCAGCGACATATTTTCAGTATGTAACTGGTTTTTAACTGCTGGCATCATTACACAACATCTTCTTTAACTTCATCCAATTTATTCTGGGTCGTGAATTCTTTTCCCTCCCGATAACCCTGCGCATAAAAAGAATAGTGGTCTTCGTGATTTTCGACTTTATGCTGGGCATGCTCCATTGGTCTGAGAATTTCTTTCACTTCCGGCGGTACTGTCATCACCAGACCCCATTCCTGATGTTCAAAATCCTGAACCGTATATGCGTCATCCAAACCCTCGTAAAAACCCTTTCCGTAGGTTTCACAGGCTTCGTTTATGATGGCGCTTGGTTTTTCATCAAGTTTCATCGCCTTCTTGATTGCTTTAAGCTGAGAACGGACGCAATCAACCGCATAAGCAAAAATACTGCTACAGATTTGGGCGTCTTCTTCATAACCGTAAAAAATAATATAGTGCCGTTGGGTCCCGGGCGGTGTGATCATATAGAAAACGCAACAATTATTTTCTGAAATGACATCAGCCAAACCGGTCATCCAGTGTTCACTGCGAGTGGTATAATAAATGTCCGTGTCAACCTTTATGGGTTTTTCATCATATCTTAATAAATCCCGATCTGTCAATTTATATTCAACCATCAACTTTTTTGCTTTTAGAATCGCAAAATTTGCTTCATTGGGATTGGGACTTTTGCCAAGAGCTAGCAGTTTTTTGATTCGATCTTTTATATTGGCTTCCATTTTCTTCCTCTTTATGAACTTTCTGTTTTTGTCAAAAACAAACATTTTAATATAGAATATATCTTAATTAAATATCACTTTACTCTATATCTCTATTTTATTTGGTAAGTCTTAAACTGTCAAGAACGAAGTTCGTTTTTTATCGACCATAGCAGCAAAGATTAACAAAAAAGGTAAGATGCGTTTTAAAGAAATATCTTACTTGTTATGGATCGCCCGTTCCAGTTGGGTCAACGCCTGCTCCAATATAAGTCTTGGGGTAGCAATATTTATCCGTTGAAAGCCTTCCCCACCGGCACCAAACATGCTGCCGGCATCTAGCCAGAGACCTGCTTTGTTAATAATTAAATCTTCTAAAGCTTCCTCATTTAATCCCAGTTCGTTAAAGTCCAGCCAGATCAGATAGGTTCCTTCCGGCTCAATAAGCTTAACTTGGGGAAGCTGTTCGCTTAAAAAGTCTCTGAGAAAATCCAGATTCTCACCGAGATAGATTTTTAGTTCTTCCAACCATTTTCGGCCTTTTGAATAGGCTGCTGTACAAGCGACAATGCCCATAATATTAATCTCATTATAGCCGCCTTTTTGCATTTCTTTTTTGAACTTTCTTTTTATTTCTTTGTTTTCAATGAAAATATTAGAAACCTGAAGTCCGGCCAGGTTAAAGGTTTTACTGGGGGCCGTACAAGTAATGGTGATCGCTAAAAACTCTGGCTTCAAATCTGCAAATACCAGGTGTTTATGGCCCGGATAGATAAAATCCTGATGAATCTCGTCAGAAATGACCATTACCCCATGTTTGAGACAAATATCACCTAAGTGAACCAGTTCTTCTCGTGTCCAAACCCGACCAACCGGGTTATGAGGATTGCAGAGAATAAACAACTTCGCATTGTTTTCGATAATTTTACTTTCAAAATCATCAAAATCCATAAAGTATTTTCCGTTTTTATGCTCCAGCTTGTTCACCACCAGCTTACGGTCGTTGATTTTGATTGTCTCGGCAAATGGATAATAAACCGGCTGTTGAATAATAATACTATCACCGATCTGGGTCAAACCGCGGATTGCTGTGGCAATGGCATAGACCACACCCGGCGTGGTGATCAGCCATTCTGGCTGGATATTCCAATCAAACCTCGTTTTAAACCAATCCTTCAGGATGAAAAAATAATCCTGTCCGCCTTCCGAATAACCAAAAATACCATGCTTACTTTTTTCCACCAGGGCCTCCACCACTGGTGCCGGAGTTTTAAAATCCATATCAGCCACCCACAGCGGCAATAGCCCCTCGGGTTTTCCCCGTCGATGGGCAAAATCGTATTTGATGGAATTAGTGTTATCCCTTTGAACAATTTCATTAAAATTATATTTCAAGTCTTATTCCCCCTTTATCATCCTGGTTAATTCAGCAATTAAATCCTGGGCACTTTCAATTCCTACCGACAATCTCAATAATCAAGTTGTTAATCCCCTTTGCTTCCCGTTCCTGTTCTGGAATATCCCCATGGGTCTGCAGCATCGGATAGGTAATCAGCGTTTCCACCCCACCAAGACTTTCAGCATATTGAATAATTGAAACCCCTTCTAAAATGTGTTTAGCGGTTTCTTTACTGTCGACCTCAAACGAAATCATCCCACCAAAACCAGTGGACTGACGTTTAGAGATTTCATAGCCTTCATGAGTCGGAAGTCCGACATAGTGGACGGCAGTGATTTTCTCCGTTCTCACATCTAATTCATAGTATCTCAGTATGTTTAATAAATATTATCCGATTCTCGTATTTTTGTCAAGCTGATTCTCTTTTTTATGCTATCACAATTATCGGTATACAGTACTGATTATCAAGAAAGCCTTGTGATTGAAGGCGGCCTTGTTAAGTAAATAGAAGGCCTGGTCTAAATAAATTTGGACAAGCCTTACACCACAATTCTAAAAAGTAAAATCTTCATTTGATTACAAGTATTTTTATAGTATAATTAAAAATCAGCCTGGCGACTTCTAAATGATCTCCTGGGTTTTTTTTGAATCGATGTATTATGGAAATTTTTGATTCTGTTATAAAAGTTAGACTAAAAAATAGGAGTTATCATGGAACGCTATGAAGAAATAGAAAAAAGTTTAAAGAAAAAGTATCGTAGCAGTATCTGGTGCCGCTTTACCAGCGGCATCAATGAGTATGAGCTGGTCAAGGAAGGTGATAAAATAGCAGTGTGTATCTCTGGAGGAAAAGACTCCATGCTGATGGCAAAGCTATTTCAGGAACTGAAGAAACATAATAAATTTGAATTTGAATTAGTTTTTCTGGTGATGGACCCGGGCTATAACCCGATGAACCGGGATATGATCAAAAAAAATCTGAAGCTGTTAAATATCGAAGCAACTGTTTTTGAGTCTCAGATTTTTGACTCAGTCGCCGATATTGAAAAATCACCCTGCTATCTCTGTGCCCGGATGCGTCGGGGCCACCTGTATCATCATGCTAAAGAATTGGGATGCAATAAAATCGCCCTTGGTCATCATTATGACGATGTCATCGAGACCATCCTGATGGGGATGCTTTACGGCGGACAGATTCAGACGATGATGCCCAAGCTAAAAAGCTGTAATTTTGAAAATATGGAGTTGATCCGGCCGATGTACCTGATCCGGGAGGAGGCCATCATCAGTTGGAAATTACATAACGACCTGCAATTTATTCAGTGTGCTTGCCGATTTACCGAAAATTTTATGCTTTCAGACAATGAAGGTGGGACTTCAAAGCGCCAGGAAATGAAAACTCTGCTAAAAAAATTCCGGCAAACCAGCCCTTACATCGAAAGCAATATTTTCAAAAGCGTAGAGAACGTTAATCTGAATACCATTATTTCATACAAGCAAGATAAGGTTAAACATCATTTTTTAGATGAATATGATAACTAGCCTATACATGCAAAATAATCTAAATAATAAGGGCACCTGGTAGATCCATCAGGTACCCTTATTAATTGATCACTAAAATATTTCAATAACCACATCCATAATCCCACCACAGGCCATGCCCTCATCTTCGGCGACGGAACCGGTCATATCGACTTTCATCATCAAAAATCCACCATCTTCACGGATTAGATCCCGAGCCGCTACAATTACTTCCCCTTCACTACATCCGCCACCAATACTCCCCAGACTGCGTCCATCAGCCCAGATGATCATCTTGGCACCTGGTCCGCGGGGAACTGAACCTTTTTTCGAAATCACCGTTACAATGGCCCGCTTTTCCGACTCGTTTTTTGCCAGATTTTTAATCACATCAAAATCAAAATCGGAATGATTGGTTTTATTTTTCAGATCAGCTTTTTCATGCTGATGACTTACACGCTTGACGCTGATAATTTCAGCGATGATCGAAATAGCAATTTCTTCTGGCGTCACGGCCCCAATTCGCAAGCCGATGGGCGAATACACCCCACTTAGTTGTTCCTGACGAAATCCGTCTTCAAGAAACTGTGCCATCAAACCTTTAACCCGGCGCCGGGAACCGATCATCCCTAAGTACTCCGGATTGACTGATAGTGCCTGCCGCAGGCAAAGGGCGTCATGTCGATGACCCCGGGTAACAATCACCACGAAATCCGACCGCTTAACCTTTAGTTTTTCAAAACAGGTATCAAAACTTTCGCAGAGTACCTGATTGGCTTGGGGAAACCGCTGGGTGTTGGCAAAGGATGGCCGATCATCAACCACCGTCACCTTAAAGCCAATGTCGGCACCATATTGAGCCAGAGGTTTAGCAATGTGCCCGCCGCCGAGAATAATCAAACGACCTTCAGAATAAAAAGGTTCATAAAGCTCCTCAATACCGTCTTCTGAGGCTAAAAATTCCGGCAGTCCTTTATTAATAACCACTTCCAGAATCTCATCCGTTTTTTCCTTACCGTTACCCCGATCTTCTTTGCTGAGGAGTTTTTTTTCAATCACTTTTTTTCCCGTTTCTCCCAGGGTTCTAAATTGGGTGACCATAACTACCTGATCTTTTTGATCGAGCTCTGTAATTAGCTTCTCGTATTGATTAACCATGTTTATGTCCCTTTCCATATCGATCTTCAAACCAAAATTCTCGTGGTTTATTACCGATTTCAAGTTTAATTTCATATTTACTGATTTTACTGTACAACGTATTTCTCTGAATCCCCAGGGCTTGCGCCGCTTGACTGATGTTTCCCTTGTAAATCTTCAAAACCCGTTTAATATGTTCCTTTTCAATATAGTTCATATCGAGTAGCGCGGGATCCAGATCTTCCAGGCGCTCTTCCCGCAATTCGAGCGGTGTTTTATCAACATAACCGGTGAACTTTTTCGATAAGTCTGTTTGTTCCGAATTTTTCAAAAAATATTGATCCGGAAAGGATTCGGTATTGATCATCAGTTCGACAACATTTTCCACTTCTCTTACATTTCCCGGCCAATTATAGGTTTCTAGCATCTGCATATTTTTTTCAGTAATCTGAACTTCTTTTTTCTCATATTTCGATGACAGGTTTTTCATAAAATAATGAAAAAGGATGGCAATGTCACTTCTTCGTTCCCGTAGTGGCGGCAGATAGAGGGGCAGAACATTAAGCCGGTAAAAGAGATCTTTTCTGAAACGTCCCAGCTCCACTTCCTTTTTTAGATCTTTGTTGGTAGCAGCGATAATCCGTACATCGATGGGAATGGATTGTTGACTACCAATTTTTGTGATGACGTTTTCCTGAAGTACCCGCAACAATCGGGTTTGCATATCCAGGGGCATTTCACCGATTTCGTCCAACATAATGGTGCCATTATTGGCCTGCTCAAATTTTCCAATGTTTCCCCCTTTTTTTGCACCCGTATAGGCACCGTCTTCATAGCCAAAGAGCTCTGATTCAATCAACTGGTTGGGAATCGCTCCGCAATTAAGGGCCACAAAGGGTTCCTCCATTCGTTTACTATGATTATGAATGGACTGGGCAAAAACTTCCTTACCACAGCCACTCTCACCCAAAATAAGAATCGTTGAACGGTTATTAGAGATTTTCTTTGCATATTCAATCGTACTGACAAACTGAGAGTCCTGCCCCATGATTTTATCAAAGGTGTAATAGGGTTGCTCACACTTCTGGATTTTTCGGGACTGATCTTCTTTTAATACAAAGACAATTTCAATACTGTCGTCCTGGGGATTATAAATGGGACTGGCCGTCATTTGACAATGAAAATGATTGCGTAGCGCCTTGATATTAATAATCCGGTTAACATGTTTTTCAGAGTGGATCGCGTCCTTAATGTTTTCCCAATCTTCAATGATTTCAGAAACATTGGTCGCTGACAATTGTTTGTATTTATTACCAAAAAGATCCATGGCTTTTTGATTATAGATTTTAATCATCCCATCCAAATTGGAGGTAAGAATCGCTACCGGCATCGAATTAAAGATCGTTTTAATATGTTTGTTGGTCATATTCTGAAGTCTGTTATATTCTTTGGCCTTAAGCATCTCCTCAATCGCATTCGATGCTGCAATCACCATTCCCAGGGTATGGGGATGTACCGAATCAGAATAACCAGTAAGATCCAGTGCTGCAATCAAATTGCCATTAGGATCCCGAATGGGTGCACCCGAACAGGTCCAGCGATGATAAGCTTTTACCAGATGGTCTGTTCCTGACATTTGAATTGGCTGCCCCGATTTGATTACCAATGACATGGCGTTCGTTCCAATGTATTCTTCACTCATATAGGCACCAGCCACCATTTTTAGTTCAAAGGCTTCTGTTAGAATTTTCTCATCACCAATAGCGTTGAGAATACAGCCATCCCTATCGGTTAACAAAACGAAAAAATTGTTACCCCGGACAATGCTCATCAGATGCTCCATGTAGGGAGCCGCTGTCAGGATTAGATCACGATTCTCTGAAAACTTAGTCTGCAGCTCACCGTGGTCAATCATTTTTTTACTGAAAACCTGATCCTCAGTAATCCCATATCCGATACATCGCTGCTTTGATTCTTTGATGATTGCTCCATAGATATTCTTATTCATGTTTCCCCTTTCATCGATTAACAACGACCCATTTATCGTTTCTTTCATCATAGTCCAGTTCAAAGACTGTCCCATAGAGAAGCTTCCATTTAAACAGTTCGTTAATGGATAGTCCCATAACCTCACCAAGTATGACCCGTATGACACCAGCATGGGTTGAAATTAGAATAGCACCTTGGTAATTTTCTTTTATCATTTTATTAAACTCGGGCATCACCCGCTTCGTCAATGCTTCAAAACTCTCCCCTCCCGGGGGAACAAAGGTATTAATCAGCCGACCTCTTTTTTGATAGTCTTCAGGGTGATTTATTTTTATCTCATCAATGGTTCTACCATCCCAGTCACCCATATTAATCTCTTTAAGCGCATCCACTAAAACCGTTGGCACATTCCGTTTAGCAAGAAGAATGTCCAGAGTCTGCACACAACGTTTAAGAGGGCTGGTATACACCTTAGTAAGTGAAATTTCTGCAAACGTCTTCCGTAACTCTTGAGACTGGATTATTCCCTCCTGCGATAGCGGGAGATCAATCTGCCCGATATAGGCCTTGCCCTTAAGCCACTTTATTTTACCATGTCTGACCAAAAAAATCTTCATTACCAACCTTGAATCTTTCTAAAACTTTTTTTATTTAATTAAAATGATCTTCTGATTATTAACTGCTGCCATCGTACCTTTTTAAGTTTTTACTAATCTTTATTTTTATCTTTGTTCTCTAAATTCTCTATTTTCTTAATAATTGTTTCGGCGTTTATAAAACGCTGTTCAATTTTTTCCTGAACTTCGGGATTGTCTTTATGCCGCTCCAGCATTTTCTTTTTTCGGTAGCTTAAGTCAATCTGCTGATCATTTTCTACCAGCTTATCGGCCAGATATAGAATTTCATTCTCACGAATGGCCACCTCCGGTTCTACTTCAATATCCATGTGAGTAGCGATCAAACTTCCCACCTGATCATACCCCATTTGTTTTAATAGCGTTCCCGCCGCCTGGGCATGATCTTTTTGCGTTTTCAGAAGATCGTGAAGAAGCGCAGCCGCCCGAAGCACCCCGCTATTAAGCTTTATACCCTTGTCAGCCAATCGGCTTTCTAGGTTCCTAACGACGCGGTAAACCATTTCACAATGCTTTCTGATTTCTAGCGGCAGCTGATAAAGATCCATTAAGGCATAACACTCGCAGAGATTTGGAGCCATTAAGCCATCATAGTCAAGTAATCTCTGATAATCCGCTTGGGTATCCATATCCATAAGGATGGCTTCATCGGCCAATGCAAAACTTGTCGCATCTGTTTCATGACATTCAAGAAAACGTCTTAGTCCCCCATCCTGCTTATTTCTCAAAATGGCCTCGCGATATTTTTCATGAATAAGCGGTGGATGTCCCCGTTCTCCCAAAAAACAAGGATAAAGGATTCCTTGACTAAGTGGCCGAAAAGCCATTATTAATGCTTTAATGGTTGCGACTCCGATCAAGGGAATATCCACTGGATGGACAAAAAAAGCCGCCACGTCGTCATCCAATTGATCAATTCCTTTTTGAATCGATGTGTACATCCCTTCATCATAACGTTCATTGACGACGCCATTAATGGCCTGTTCCTTAAAATAAGGTTTGATTTCAGCAGCCCGATGACCCGCAACCAGAATGATCTGATCCACCCCTGCCTTTTGATGTGTCATCAACACGCGTTCAACCGCCGTTTGGTCGCCAAATTTCAGTAACGGTTTGAACGCCTGCATCCGCGATGAGTACCCCGCTGCAATCACAATGGTTGCGATCTTCATCTTTTTTATCTCATTCATTCTTGACTCCGTCTAATCTCAATCATCTCAGCAACGATACTAACGGCAATTTCTTCTGGGGTATCCGCCGAAATATTAATGCCAATGGGACAATGCACCCGTTCCCAATCATTAATGTTAAACCCCTGATTTAAAAGACTCTGGTAAATATAATTGCATTTATTATGGCTCCCGATCATGCCAATGTATTTTGCATCCGTTTCAAGCATCTGGGCCAACACCTCTTTATCATCCGAATGACCCCTGGTGACAATCACGACAAAGGAGTATTGATTAATAATTACGTTGTTTTCAATGTTTTTTAATCCCGGAACAACCAAAACATCATCTACTTTTTTGAAGCGGCTCCAATTTGCAAACTCCTCCCGATCATCCACCATTGTCACATAAAATCCGACTAGCTTTGATAACTCGGCCAGAACCCCACCAATTTTCCCACATCCGATAATGACGACATTTTCATTACAGAAAAAAGGTTCCACATAGAATCCGGATGGCTCCAGAAACGCGGCACGATACTTATACTGTTCAAAATTAGTACAGACCTCTTCAACCAGGTTTTGACTCGCCTCGCTTTCAGGACCATAAAAGCCCGTTTCCGTACAAACCCATTTCTCCGGCAAGCTTATGTTATTTAAGTGATGATTAATTCTTGTGATTGTAATAAAATCTTGCTTAGCTTCCTGCAGTCGGAAGATTTCCTCATAGAAGCTTTGATTTTGATTTTTCCACCAATCAATATATTCAAAAATAATTTTTAAAGTCCCCCCACATATCAAGCCCTGGGATTTTTTATCCTTACTTTTTAAATCAAATGATTCAATGTGATCAGCGTGGTTTTTATAGACCCTGGCTGCCGTCTGAATGACCATGGCCTCGATAAGTCCTCCGCCAATAGTACCAAAGGTGGTGAGATCTGGTCGAATCAGCATTTTTGTTCCACCACTGCAAGGCGCTGAGCCGGATTTTTCCAGGATGGTTGCCAGAACCAGATTCTCTTTTTGGGCATAGGACTCAGCAATCATTTTAAAAAAATCATCCATTACACTCTTCCTTTCGCAGGTCAATAATTCTACGCTTGACCATGCTATTGACCATCTGGTCTGGTTTACACAAGTTTCCCTGCTCAACTTCAATTCTCACATTATCTTTTTTATTTACCGATAGATGAGCGACCAGTATTTCTTTGACTCGGCTGATTTTTTGATCCAGCCGGTTTTGATTGTAGAAATTCACCATGATACTCAAAACGCTATTATTTTTTATCAAAACCTGATAATCTAAAATATTTTCATCACCCAGCAGGCTTTCTTCAAACGTACTAAGATCAATATAGTTATCATGATCCAGACGAATCCGATTTGCATACCGTCCCGCTACCTTTTTAAGGGTTCTTAAAAAGGTGCCACAGGGGCAGAGATCAGTGGAAAAAGCGCCAATATCGCCGGTTCGATAACGAATCAAGGGCATCGCAATTCGATTAAGACTAGTAAAGACAATCTCCCCATATTTTCCATCTTCTATGGGCGAGCCGGAATCAGGATCGATGATTTCAAGATAGAGATCCCCTTCCCTTAAGTGATAGCCATTTAAAGCCTCACATTCAACACCGCCACCATAGCCCATTTCAGTCATGCCATAATGATTAAACACCCGACACCTAAATTTATGACTTAGTTCCGCAACCATGGATTTAGGAACATAGTCAGTACTTAAGAGCACTTTCTCAATTTGCTTAAAGCATTCTGCCTTGCTGCGACTTAAGTATAACACCTGAATCGGAATTCCCACAATACAGTTAATCCGATTCCTTAAAATTACTTGCGCCACAGCATCTAAATCTGTCAGCAGACCAAACACGATACAGGTTGTGTTGGACCGGGCCAGGGCTTTCTTTAAAAGATCGCCAATCGTCCCATAAGCCTGCCCCGGTAACAAAACCAAAACCCGGTCGGACGAATCAGTTAGGGATCGCATCCCATAATCGAAAAAATCTACCGTTTTTAGTAAATCCTCCTCGGTAAAAAACAGCCGTTTTTTCTTGCCACTGGTACCCGATGTATTCAGGGTTACAATTCGATCCACCTGCTGTTGAGGAATACATAAAAAGGAAAAGGGATTTTTTTTTATATCGGCGCCAGTCGTAAACGGCAGCAGTTTAAAATCATCCCAGGATTTAATCTCCCGCAAATCCTGATCAACGAATTGTTTTTGATAGAAGGCACCATTGGCTTTAGCGTATTCAAATACTTCCACCAGTTTTTTAAATTGATAGGTGCTAAGCGATTTCTGATTGGCTGATGTCAAACCGGTTCTTTTTACTATCCAGTCTTCCATTGGTGTTTTGTTTTTTTTCATTTTCCCTCACTGGTTTCGATAAATGGATTGACCGCTTATACTGGTCAAATTATATAGACAAAAGGGAATCAACTGCCCCTTTTTATTGACAACGTGGATACAGCAATCCTTCACCCGATTGAGATCCACATTCCAGACATCCTGAAAGGCCATCGCCGATAGGCTGAAAGTTTTCGTGTTGATGGCATCAAGTATTTCATCCCAACTGTCTTTAGCCTGATTCGTTTGATCGTCACCAGGCTGTTTATTTAGCAATCGATCCCGATTATTACCAGACCATTTCCTGGCGACCTGGGCCTTGGTTTTATTTGCTCCCGCCTCTGCCGTTTCAACGCCACAGCAAGAGGACGGCTTATTTAATGCCCGAATCACTCCATCCGTTTCCACCATAAAATTGCCGTGAAACGAACACTTGGCGTTTTCACATCCTGGTGGACTAAAGCTGCTTGCTAAAATACGCCGGTTCGTCTGAAATTCAATTTTATCCATGAGATCTCCCAGTGTCAATCGTTTTTCTTCCACCGGCAGATTGGGGATCCGCCCAAAATAGCTGGCTGGCTGCAGGTGAATACCCTTGACGGTAGGTAACCATGAAAGTGCAAAGTCGATGATGTTCCCAAGATCATTTTCATTAACCCCATCAACCAGGGTAGGCACCAACACCACCCCAATATGGTATTTCTGACAGTTCTCAAGAGCCTTTGTTTTGATGTCCAACAGTTTTTTGCCCCGCATTTTTTTATAAATATCGTCATTGGTTCCATCAAACTGCAAAAATACAGAGTTTAGTCCAGCGTCTTTTAAGGCTTTTACATAAGCCTCGTCTTCACCCAATCGAATACCGTTGGTATTGATCTGAATAAACGAAAAACCCATTTCATGACCAACCCTGACAATCTCAGGCAGATCATCCCGGAGGGTGGGCTCGCCGCCGGAAAGCTGGATGTTACAATTTCCGGATGCCTTCATAACACATTGGTACATCCATCTGATGGTTTCCATCGACAGGTCTTCCTGGCTTTTATTGGCGTCAGCAAAGCAGAAAGAACAGCTAAGATTGCAGCGGCTTGTTACTTCGATCAAGGCGGTGCAGGTGTGCTGACGATGGTCTGAGCAAAGACCGCAATCAAAGGGGCAACCTTTTTCCACCAGGGTACTCGGATTCTTAATATGAGCTGGTATTTTATTGCGCACCCACTTTTCCATGGGTATACGCCCGCGCCAGATCAGTGACTTAAAACGACCATGTTCCTGGCAGGATTTTTCCAGATAGGTTTTATCTCGCGCTGTCCAGATTATCGCCTTCACTTTTCTCAGACAAACTGGACACAGGCTTTCAGTTGTTGAAATAATTCGTTTACTCCCGCTTCCCATTACTCCCGGTCACCAAAGAGATAACCATTTTCCTGCAAGATCTCGATAACTTTTCCAAAACTCTCTGATAAGGTATCACCGCACTTGACGGGATAAGGTTGATTTTTATCATCTAAAAACTGATAAACCCCAATCAGATCAAGACATTCGGTACTCTCAAATCGTTCTTCAAACCAGTCCATGTAAGCTCTGACCATGGTACCAAAATTATCTTTTGTCCATTCTTCAGTATTCCCTTTCCCGGCATACAAGCCAATGATCCCGATGCCGCCAGTTAACACCCCACACGTTTTTTGATTCCCGCCAATGCCATTACAAAGACCATTCATAACCCGGATCAGATCGGGATTGTTTTTTTCTTCTATATCCAAAGCCAATTTGAGCATAATCTGGCTGCAACAATATCCTTCCGCTGCCAGCTTAAACAGTTCAAATTTTAATTCTTCCATTTTAAAACTCACCTATTTCACCTTTCTGGCAACCATTAAATAGTAACCTGGTTTACAAGCTCTCAGTTGATCCTGAAATCCTGCCGCACAACGCCCAGCTGCTTTTTTCCAGAAGACATTCATCGAACCGTATTCAAATACCGTCTTGACCAGCAGCGTTTTTAAGAAGTGGCTATGATCTTCCATCCGTTCGATCATAAAACCCGTCTCTAGGATTTGATTCTCAAGCTGATTTAACGCATATAAACCGCGCATACAGCTGTCAAAGTCACCGCTAATGAGTCCTTTTAAAGCATCTGGATTTCTGGCATATACATCTGTGATAAATAAATGGCCACCCTTTTTTAGCACCCGGTGTAGTTCTTTTAGTGCCGCTTCCCGGTTTGTCATAAGTGAAAGGGTACATTCTGAAAGGGCACCTTCAAAACTATCATTTTCAAAAGGAATTTGCTCGCCTCTTCCCTGATAGAATAATCCATTGGGATTATTTTTCTTAGCGATGGCCAGCAGCTTTTGAGAGGGGTCCAACCCAACGGCTCTGATATTGTATACCCTTTTTAGATAATCTACGGTAGCACCCCGCCCGCAGCCCAAATCCAACAATCGATCTGTTTCTTTCCACTGACAAAACGCAACACCCTTGTCAGTGAGAAGCGTTCCGCCGGGTCGCAACGTTTCTCCCAAGAGGGCTTTCATCTCCGGCGTTTCATAAGCACATTTAGCCACCATGTTATTTATCCTCCAGACCTTCTTCCACTTCCTTCATCTTTCCCAGGGCCAAAGCTTCATCAATAAATACCTGATTACACGTCGGACATTTCATCAGATCCACTTCAAAATTACCTTCCAGATAGCGTACCTTAACCTTAGACAGCACCAGTTCTCGTTGGCATTTATCACATAACCATTTGACTTTATCATCACTTACATGTTTCATTTTTGCTCTCCACTATTTCCATCCTCCTCCACTATTTCCATACCCACTATTTCCATCCTCCTCCACTATTTCCATACCCACTATTTCCATCCTCCTCCACTATTTCCATACGATGGCTGTAAATACTTTTAATCAGATAGTTTTTTTCATCCTTTTGATATTTCACCCAAAAGGTGACACTATCCCGTCTTAACTTAGCCAAATATTCATGGGTTTCCGGGTTGCAAAAACGTTCATTTTTCGCCTCGGCATTCTTAAGCACTGCCTGGATATCTTCCATCAAGATATACCGATCCTCAATGTTCTTTTTTACCTCTTCGGGGATGATCAGGGTAAGATTATCTTCCATTATGTCTTCTATAGGTTCCTCTCTCCAGATTTCTTTTAAAAGAATTTGTTTGACCCGACTTCTGTTCTGATGACGCTCCGACAAGGTTGGCATTTTGCGGGTAGCAGCGTCGCCATCGTCTTTAGGATAAATCAAATCCAGCAAATGATAAGTTCGTTTGCCACCAGAAACAAAAAGATCCTTGCACATGGCACAATAAACCAGCAGGTCATTCTCGCTTTCGCCGATGCGCTCATGAACAAAAGCGTCGGACTGCTCCCGGTTGGCGTAATAAACTAGTCCGCCATATCCGCAGCATTTTGTTTTTTCTTTGGTGTATTCCAATTCTTTTATCCCGTATCCCAGTTTAGAAACAATCTTTCGGACACTCTCGTGAAGATCACTGTTTTCGCGGGTACCACAGGCATCGTGAACGCTCAAGGTCTGCGGAATTTTAATGTGATCTTTGTTAGGTAAACCCTCGCGGACATAAATATCCCAGAGTGACACAACTTTAATTTCCGGTAAATACTTTTTAAAAATACGCATACAACTGGAACAGGCCAAAATAAAGGTTGGTCGTTCCAGATCTACCCAGACTTTTTTAATCGCTTCAATATTTTCGCTCATCAAACCCTGTTGTCCAGCCCAATCAGCCGGGGCACCGCAACAGCCCAGATAAATACCGACATCGCCGTTGACATGGCCGACCAGGTACTCATAGATACTTTTAATATCATCCGGATAGGATGCCGGCAACTGACAACCGGGATAAAAGAGATACTCCGTATTCCCGGTGCCCTTATATAATCCTTTAACATAATCAGAAAAGGAAATCAGCGGATAATAAAACAGATCTTTGGACTCTTCTTTGCTCGGTTGTTTGCGCACCAGAGAAAAACGAGAGCTATTTGAAAAGGCCATGTCCTTTAAGGCAAAGTCATGGGCCGTGATTGGCATCTTTCCCCGTTCCACCATACTTTCCCGGGTTTCGTGAATCACATCATTCATACTAATGTCCAGAAAACACGCTTCTTTGCAGAGACCGCATTCGGCGCAGGAATTAATCATTTTATTGGCATAATGAGTTCCTAAAATAATCCGTTCATTGTGATTGATCTGCCGGATATAGGCATCTGGCGAAATGTCAAATTTTCGTAGATGAACACAGCCTTCAATACATTTTCGACACTGACATTTAACACAGCGCTTAGCCTCCTCCATGGCTTCTTCCTGGCTGTAAATTGCAGTAGATTTTGCAATCGGGGAGAGTGGCTCTTTCGAGCTGATATCAAATTGAAGCGGCGTTTCAAAGACGCCTTCCCGGTCTCTGGAATCGGTGAGGGACACCTTTGACAAGTAACGCTCAATGGAAATGGCCGCCCGTCTCCCGGAACTGGCCGAGAAGATCACTGAATCTGTTTGACTCACCAGCTGCCCGCCGACAAAGAGGGAGAAATCGCCGACCTGAAAGGTAATTGGATGATATTTAATTGGTTCTTCCCAGTTAGATGTTCCCAGATAAACTGCGTCATATTCAGTTAGAAGCTGTGTTAGTTTGTTTTGATCGACATTGTTTTCTAAATGGATAGCGATTTTTTTATCAACAACTGCTTTTAATTCTTGGTTTAGTAATGCTTCAGTCAATGAATTGCCCACAAAATCCCACAGCCGTCCACCCAGTCGATTGGTTTTTTCAAAGATTGTAACTATGTAACCTTTTTTGTCCAGATCAACCGCAGCAGTTAAGCCACTTAAACCGCCCCCGACAATGGCAACCTTTCCTTTGTTTTTGGGAAGTGGCCAGACTTTTTTAGGTTTATAGCCACCATATTCCAGCACCGCTTTTTCAAGATCTGATATCCGAATAGAACCGCCAGCCTTGCTTCTTTCACAGGGCGCTTCGCAGGGATGATCGCAGATTCTTCCGATAATTTTGTGAAAAGGCATTTTTTTTTCCATCAACTTATAGGCATTCTGAAAGTTCCCTTTTTCTATTTCCGATAAAAAATCAATAACTTCCAGATGAATCGGACACTGGGCTGTACAGGGTGGGGGTTCTTTATGAATACAACGATCCCCAGTTTCCAATAATTTATCTAAATTCATAGTTGGTCTCCTCTTTTCATTATTCAAGCGATACATTAATAATTAAACATCATCACCATAACGCGTTCTGATGTCTGTTTCTATATACAATTCACAAAACGCCATAATAATGAGCGTTTGACACTTTCGTTAAAGCTAAGCTCGTAATTTAACCCAATTGCATCATAGAAACAAACACCAAAGTTTGGTGTTACTAACCGATTAATTTGAAATAGGAATTGAAAGCTTAGAAGCTTTCAATTCCTTTGGCAATGAGACTTGGACTACTTATTTTAAGGCTTCTAAACCTTCTAGTACTTTTTCTGGATAAGCTGGTAAATGTTTGATGCGAACGCCACAGGCATTAAAAATCGCATTACATATGGATGCATGTGGTGCAGATAATGGCATTTCACCAGCACCAGCAGCTCCGTATGGTCCCAATGGACGATGCGTTTCCTGATGAATCAGAACAATTTCATCTGGAACATCCTTCACTTGAGGAATACCGCAACCGGTCAGGGTAGTATGTTTTTTTAGATCTTCAAAGTCTTCGCTTAAGGCTAAGCCAATCCCCTGAGTTAAACCGCCCCACAACTGACCTTCAAGTACGGTTTTATTGGTAATGGTTCCGCAGTCAGATACAAGGGTCAATTTGTCGACATGCGTTTTTCCGGTTGTGGTATCAACAGAAACTTCTGATAATAATACCCCATACATATAAACTGGGAATGGATTTCCCTGGCTGGTTTCAACCGATGGCGCCGTACAAGGTGCCGTCCAAACGCCTTCATAACGTAATGGCAAACCTTCTGCTACCATTTCATCGTAGGTTCTAAAGCTGCCATCTGCTTTTTTCATGGCTGCCAGTAAGTTTTCACAGCCTACTTTTATAGCATTACCAACCATAACATTTGAACGGCTTCCACCGGCTGGTCCACTGTTTGGTGTCAGTTTCATGTTATTCATGATCAATTTGATTTGTTCTGGTTTGATCCCCAATGGTTTTAACGTTTCGTGAGCAAATGTCAATGTCCCCATGTCAGCACCCTGGCCATGATCTTCCCATGAATCTCCTACTGTTACGCCATTTGGTGTTAACTCTATCCACATTTCAGCAGAGTCAGGACCATCGAGACCACAACCATAGATATTAAGTGAAATTCCCACGCCGTGTTTAGTATCTCCGCCTTTTGCGTTCAGGTCCTCGGCTTTTGCTTTAGCAGCCTGATAAATCGGTCGAATCGTATCAATCGCCTGTGGTAAAGCAATAACGTCTGGTGGACAACCTTGTGGGGTAGTATCACCTTCACGATAAACATTTTTATATCGCAGTTCCAATGGGTCTTCGCCCATTTGATCAGCCAGCATGTCAATTAAGGTTTCAGAAGCGAACAAACTCTGTGGTGAGCCATAGCCTCGGAATGCTGAACCCCATGCATGGTTAGTGGCAACTGTTCGTCCTTCGCCGCGAATATTGGGAATGTTGTAGCCGGCACCGATAAATTGTGAACCACGGGTCGTTACCAGATCTCCAAATTCGCAATATGGACCATGATCACAAGACCAATCGGTTTCCATCGCTTTAAGAATTCCTTTTTCATCAGCCGCCATTTTTACATTCATAAAGAATGGTGAACGTTTTCCGGTATAAGTAATTTGTTGGTACATGTTGAATTCCAGGTAAACCGGTCTTTTAGTAACCAGTGCCGCTACACCCAGCAAGCCTTCAATGGTTGGGCTGAATTTATAACCAAAGGTTCCCCCGGTTGGGTTCTGAACGATGAAATATTTGGTCGGATCAACACCAATCGCTTCGGCAGTCATTAATTGGTGGAAATGAAGGGCAATGCTCTTAGAATGTACCATCAGATTATCTTCTTCATCAAAATAGGCAAACCCAACATCTGGCTCTAATGGTAAATGGGGTTGACGGCCAACATAAAAGTCGTCTTCAATGATATTTGGTAATTTATCCATTAATGGCGCCGTTTCATCACCTTTAACGATATTGGTTTTAAAATAAATGTTTGGTGTGCCCGGATGAATTTCAATGGCATCATCGGCCATCGCTGCCGGCGCACTCATGTATGGTAATAATTCTTCAACTTCAACAACGACTTTTGCTGCTGCTGCTTCTGCCTGTTCCGGGGTATCGGCCAGAACCATCGCGATGGCATCTCCAAACTGGAAGATTTTCTTATCATTTAAAATCGGACGTTCCAGACCATCGCCTAAGTTCGTTGGGAATGCCAGACCGTTAATACGGTTGGTTCCAGGAACATCTTTTGCGGTGATGACTTTAAAGACACCTTCCATTTTTTCAGCTTCTGAGGTATCGACAGAAATCAGATTGGCATGAGAAACCTGAGCTTGAACCAATTTTATATGTAAGGTGTTTTCAGGCATTTTTAATCCTAAATCGGCACCAAAGTCCCAGGTTCCGGTAACTTTTGCCAGAGCAGATGGTCGAACCATATTCGACCCCATAATGGATGCACCTTCTTTTAATTGGAACCACAGGTCTTCTTTATTAATTTCGCCACGCATCAGTTTGGCTGCGTCCATAACCGCATCAATAATGGGGATATAACCGGTACAACGGCAAACATTTCGATGTTTTTGGAACCATGCCCGCACTTCTTCACGGGTAGGACTGGCATTTTCTTCCAGCAATGCTTTTGCCGAAACAATAAATCCAGGTGAACAGAAACCACATTGGGCTGCTCCATTTACCATCCATGATAATTGTAGCGGATGCAGATTATCGTGCGTTCCAACGCCCTCAATGGTGATGATTTTAGACTCATCGTCAACCCGCTTCATCTTTGTTACACAAGACCGTACCACTTTGCCATTTAAAATAACTGAGCAGGCGCCGCATTCAGCTTTTCCGCATCCTACCTTTGTTCCGGTTAACCCCTGCTGTTTTCTGATTAAATTTGCCAATGTTGTTTCCGGATCGACAATTACCGTCCTTTGAATCCCGTTAATAAATAATGTCTTTTTTTCCACGTGAAATCCTCCTTAAAATATTAAAAGTTACTATATGGATGCAAAGATCAACCTTTTCCAAATCCACAATTGGGATAATGACAGTCCGGACAGGTGGAACATAGTCCGCCGTGTCCCAACTTTGAGATGTCTTTGGGAGTTAATCTTTCGCCGACCATCAATTTAGGTACCACCAGATCAAACACCGTCCGGCGGCTGTACATAATACATCCGGGTAATCCCAAAACGGGAATATCCCCCAGATATGAAAGCAAAAACATGGCTCCGGGCAAGGTTGGTGCACCATAGGAGACAAACTTGGCTCCTGTTTTCCTAATCCCCTCTGGTGTTACATCATCCGGATCCACTGACATTCCACCGGTTACGGTAACAATGTCTGCCCCTTCTTCGATTAAATCAAGGATACATTGGGCAATCATATCCGAGTCATCCCGGGAAAACACTTGTTTAAATACGTAGGAATCAAGTTCCGCGAACTTTTCTCTGATTACATCTCCAAACTTGTCTTCAATCCGACCATAAAAAATCTCATTACCGGTGGTCACAACGCCCACTTTAAATCTTTTCAGTGGCAGCACTTCTACAATCGGTTTACTACTTGCACATAACTTTTCCATCGTAATCAGTTTTTCATTTTCAATAGAAAGCGGAATGATCCGGGTCGATCCGACCAGGGTTCCCTTTGCCACCATCGTATCGGTATGGAGCGTGGCCATCATCATTTCACCCAGTTCGTTTATTTCCTGAAGTACCGAAACATTGATCTTAAGCAATCCATTTCGAGTTGCTGTCATCGTCACCTTACCTTCAGAAGCACCTACATATTCCACACCGCTACCCGCTGCTGCCTGTCCCAATCGTAGTGCCGCATCATCTTCATGGATTGTTCCATCACCATACTCAATAATGGCAATATGTTCTTTTCCCATGTTCATTAATCGGGGAATGTCTTCTTCTTTGACAATGTGCCCTTTTTTAAATGCTGCGCCTTTAAACTCCCCGGGGATGATCTGGGTCATATCATGAGCCAAAAACATTCCCACTGATTCCCGAACAGGTACTACCTTCATTGTATTTCCTCCATTTGTTTGATATCTGTCTTCGTTGTCAGTCTGACACCAATTAATAACGCAATAATCGTGCCAAATTAAAAAAAGCCCAATTTATGGGCTTTTTAAAAATCATGGATTTGTATTTGTGCTTATTTTGAGCGTTTACTTTTTAACTAACGTTCGTTATTTGATCATTTGTTCGTTTTTAGAGCGATTAAAAGTTGGCTTGTTTGCTCATTCTAACAACACCGAAATCTCTTTTTTCTTATTGCTCAATTATTGATTAGCCTGCGAACCAATCTCTTTTATGATACCGGTTCGGTTTTAATCACGATATAGGGCACTTGCATATCTTCATAACAGATCCTGCCATGGCTTCCCCCTGAACTGGTAGGATGGAGCCCGTGGTCAGCGGTAATAATAACCGTTCCCTTAAATTCTCGGGTCAGTTCCAAAACCATCCTATCCACCTGGAAAATCTGCTCGATTGCCTCCTGAGAATATGGGCCATAGGTGGTCGCATCATCATCAATGCTGTGGAAATGCGTGAAGATCAGTTGGTTTTTCTCTGTAATCGCCTTTTGAGAATTTTTAAAAACCTGGCTATCCTGATCGCCCTCGTTAACCGAAAGGACCGGCTCGATGGAAGTATTGAGCATTTTGATGTCGCCTTCAATGTAGGCCACCGTTTTACCCAGAGTCAGGGCTCTCTCAAAAATATCCATTCCGTTAAAATCCATGACTTCCCGGTCTTTAATCCCATTGCTGCTTGGAAGCGTTCCGGTAATCATCGCCGCCAGTCCGACCGGAGAAATCGGCGGATAGACAGATAAGGCCTGCTGGGCGGTCAAACTGGACAAGTAGGGTGCTTTTCCCTGCTCACCTGCTGTTTTTAGCATCGTCCAGCTCAGACCGTCGAGTTCAATAACCATCACATTATTTCCTTTGTCAAGCTGATGGATGGTATCCGAAGCCACATCTGTAATTGAAACCCGAGGCGGATCAGCTAAAACACCAGCAACATCATCGATGGTTGTAAGATCCGAAGCGGTAAAGCTGATCGTGGTTTCGCTGATTTCAAAATAGTTCTTATCGCTTTTTTTATCAAATTTGATGCTACCATCCCGTCCAAACACTGCAAATTCGGTCTGGTAATTAAGAAGTTGCTCGGGTAAAATCTGCTTGTGGGTCGTATACACGGTAACGGTTCTGCCCTTTAATTCAGACTGACCTTCAAAAATTCGTTTTTCGGTAAAGCCCTCAAGAAAAAGATTCCCGGCACTTGTTTGTCGATATCCCTGCTGGTCATCAATTCCGATCGCCTGTTTATCATCTGCTAAATCAGTGGAAATAACAATAATGGTGCTCAGATTTTTAATCTGACTGGAAATGGGATGGAGGGTATTGATCAGTTCCCAGTCATAACGACTTGAATAACTCAAATGACAACCACTAAGATTAGCGCCACTTATTTTGGAGGACAAACCATCTTCGCCAATTAACAGCAGATCATAGCTCTTTGACCTGGGGACTGCTTCGTCAATCACCTGTTTTAAGGCAATGGCAGTATAATTATTTTCATCTCGGGTAACTCGCATGATGGGATATCCCATCATCGTATTGACAGTCAGCGGGGTCTCCACATCCCCGCTGATTCTAAAGCTTTCAGGGTACTCACCGCCCAATCCCTGATAATCACATCCCGAAAGAATAACCATGAACAGAATCAAAAAAACGATGATCTGAATTTTTCTTACATGGGTTTTCATCCCGTCACCTACTGAAGTGCTTTAATAAACAGTAGACCTTTTACCGATGCTGCTTCCGGTGTTTCAAAAACGGTGTCAACACCACTCTCAGAAAGGGTGAGCATTCCTGACTTTAAATCTTGCAGAGAAATCTCTGCTTCATAGCCATCCGAACCGATCAGCTTGTACCTGGCTGCTTCTGCTATTTTTAGCTCCTGAAAGATTTTTTCAATGGCGACTCCGGTCCGACCATTGATAGTAATAGTCCCATATTTTTGCTCGGCATTGGTAACACTTAAAATCAAATCTTCACCCAGTTTATTATAGAGCACGTCCTTCATCCGCATCCCTTCAGGAAGATCCGGGCCGATAAACATCGGTGCATCCTCTCCGGTCGTTTTAAGATACTGATTATTATAGAGATCATAGGTCTCCGTTCTGGCCCATCCATCTATTCCGGCTACCTCCACTGTATCGGTCTTAAGACCGCCAGTTTTTTCAAGCAGTTGACTCGTGGGAACAGCCTGATCGATGGCATCATAATACTTATATTCTTCTGGTGTGCACAAAAGCAGAGCCGTTTCCATCATCGCCAGGTTTTTAGTTTCTATTTGGGTTACCAAACCTTTAAGCTCAATTTTATTGAGGAATTTCACCCAATACATGGCCCGTTCATCTGGCACCACGGTTCGTAGATCAGTGGCGGTACCATTAATTTCATAAGCAATAATCACATCCCGAATGGCCAAAACATCACGGGGGATTTCAATAGCGTAACCATCCGTGGCATTTAATACAATGGCATCAAAGTTCTTTTGCGATGCCCCATATTGGGCCAGAATGTCCTCTAATCTGACGCCTATCCCGGTGGTGGGGGTTTCGGTCCCGCTGGCATCCACAGCCACCGCATCGAAGGACACAGGGGTCATGGCCTTGATCTCATCGCCAGTAATAATCTGTTCTTGTGCCAGACCGGTAATCACTACTTCCTGGCCGTCGGTTTTCTTATCCACGGATGCATAGCCCAACTTTAGCGGGTCAGCTCCGGCGTCGGTCACACATTGAGCCACTGCACCAATAATACCACGGCTGGTCAGAGTCGCCCCTGAAACAGCATCCACATCCAGACGTTGTTTGTTGATAATGATTTCCGGCATCCCGTCTACCGCACTGGTTGCATACTCCGGATCGTCCTTGTGAGAAACGACCTTAATTGCTTCTATCTTGTTTTCTAAAAAGGTCACTTCTACCTTGATGGGACCATCTTTCCCTTGAGCCGACCCCACATAACTACCTGCTTCATAATGAACTCCACTGGTACAGCCCGCTAACATAACCACAATCAGACAAGCAAGCACCCCGATATAACCCTTTTTCATTTTTCCCTCTCTTTCTCTTATCAAGCACTCTTCTTATATTAGTTAATTTTTATTTCTTTTAAGAACTTTGTCCAGTTTTGTTTGAAACTTTCATTCCTGGCAACGATAAAAAAACAATCCTGATTCTCAAAGGTCAAATTTTCACCATCCATTGCAAAGGTCAAGAACAGTTTTTCCGGATCTTCCAAATCGGTTTTACTGTAGACCTTTGAAAAACCGTCCAGTGAGGTACAGGTGATCTGATTAACCGAACTTATATCCACACCGGCTTCTGTTAGAATATCCTTTAAAAGGATTCCCACATGGTCATTGGTTGTTGACTCTTCACCACTTTTCCCCTGGGTCGTTTCAAATGCCACCAGTGGCACACTCGACATCAATTGGTCATCAATCAACCATTGCTCACCCGCAGCGGTAAAAACCCGCACCTGGGCAGTTCCCGAAAATGTCGTCTCATCCTGGGATGATTTCTCTCCCGTTCCACTGCATCCCACTGCCAGAAATAGTACCATCATCATAGCGAAAAGCAGACTTATACTCTTTTTCATTGCTTTCTCCTTTATTCTTTTTTATTATTTATTCGTCAATTTCCTTCTTTGCTTTATATAATTAAAGCTACCCATACATAAATGATGCTTAACAGAAAAGCCGCAATCATCACCCCATAATCATAGCCTTTTAGTTTAAGAACCAGATATTCCACCCGATTGGGATAAGCCCCAAAGGCCCTGCTTTCCATGGCAATGGCAATCTCTTCGGCATGTTTTAAGGACGAAAGAATGATGGGAGTAATCAGATAGACATAAATCTGAGTTTTTTTACCAAAGGGAACCTTTGTAAAATCAACGCCCTTTAACTGAAGTGCGACCATCGAATCCTGAAATTCTTCTGTAAAAATGGGGATAAACCGCAATGACAAAGCGGTCATAAAAGCAATCTTATAGGGCACCTTCCACTGAATCAGACCCTGAATGGTCTCCCGATAGTTTGATGTCGACATAATAATCCCTGAAGTCAGAATCACCAGCATCCGGACAAATGTCTTAACCCCCATAGCAATTCCTTTTGCTGTGAGCAGCGGGATTCCCAATATCTCAAACAATACCTCCGTGTCCGGTGTAAATACACTCTGGACAATGGAGAGCGTCAAAATCAGAATCAGAATCCGCCGATACCGTTTGATCAGCATTAATACCTCCACCCCCAGAAGCAGGGCGCAGACAATTGAAATGATACCAATTCCCACAACAAAGGCCAGATTTTCGACAACCAGCACCATCGAGGTCAGACAGAGGACCAGGACTATTTTTGTCCGGGGATCGATTCTAGCAGCCATCATCCACAACCTCTCCATTTTCCAGTTTGATAATGCGATTGGCATGATCCTTGATAAATTGCAGATCATGGGAAATCACAGCCAGACCAATGCCTTCCCCGGCGAGTTCTTCCATTAATTGATACAGTGCTTTTTTGCGGTCCCGATCCAGCCCCGTTGCGGGTTCATCTAAAATCAGAAACCCGGGTTCCTGGGCCAGGGTTGCCGCCAGCACCAGACGCTGTTTTTCACCGCGGCTGAGTCGCATCGGCACCCGATCTTTGAGATGATTAAGCTCAAACCGTTTTAGCAGCACAGCGGCCTTTTCTTGGGCGATTTTTTTATCGAGTCCCTTAATTTCAAGGGGAAACGTGATTTCGTCCTGGACACTGGCCGCAAAAAGCTGACGATCCGGATTTTGAAAGGCATAACCAATCTTTCCGCCCCGCTCACACAACTTTAATGCCTTACCGTCCACCCCATCAATCTCAATGCTTCCGGAATCAGGTTTTAGAATGCCCATGATAATTTTCCCCAGGGTCGTTTTACCTGATCCGTTTTCGCCGGTGATCCCCGTAATTTCACCCCGATTCAGCGACAAATCGATGTTTTTTAATGCAAACCGACTGCGGGGATAAGCATAGGTTATTCCCGCAAGTTTGATGTAACTCTCCATACTGGCTCCGTTCATTGTTATGCTTTACTTATATGTTTTACTTTTACCGATCGATCGATTTACAAGCTGCCCTCGTAAGGAATCAACCGACCATGCTTCAGCACCAGGATGCGATCGGCAATGTCCATATTGTCAAAGTCATGCTCGACCATGATAATCGATTTCCCCGCTTCTCGTAAGCGTAACATCACCGCTTTGATCATCTCCCGGCCGCGGGTATCGATCTGCGACAAGGCCTCATCAAAAAGCAGTACCGACGGCTCCATACTAAGAACTGAAGCCAGAGCGATCAGTTGTTTTTGCCCGCCGGAAAGATTGTTGGGCGTTTCAAACCGGAACTCTTCCATACCGACCAACTGAAGCATCGCCGCGATCCGTTCTCCAATAATCTCCCGTTTGACACAGAGATTTTCGGGTCCAAAGGCAACCTCCGCCTCAATGGTGGGAGAAAATAATTGATTATCCGGTTCCTGAAACACAATTCCCACCTTTTCGGCTAGTCGGGGTGTTTGCATATCAAAAATCGATTCGCCAAACAAGGTCACCTCACCCTGAATTCTTCCCCGGATGGTTTTGGGGATGATCCCAGCTAAGATATGACACAGGGTGCTTTTACCACAGCCGGAATAACCAGCGACTGCTAAAATTTCATTTGTTTTCAGACTCAAATCCAGTCCATGGAGAATATTGGTATCACAGCCAGGATAACGAAAATAAAGATCGTGGACCTCAATCGGATTCATCGCTGCCTCCCATTTTCTTTCTATCTCGTCTCCAACTTTGATCGATTTGATCTTTTTTTGTACCTTCCCCTTATTCACAGTTGGTCTTCTCCTCTTTATCGATTCGTCCCGGATCACCGCTAAGACGAATATCAAGCGATTCCTCCGCCTCGTGCGCCTTGAACGAACCGAGACGATTGACTTGATTCGCAATAGCGTAGGCCAGCAGTCCGCCCAGTCCCCCGGACAAGGCTGATAAACTCAGGGTCAAAAGTAACGGAATCAACGGCAGTCGGAAGAAGACAAAATTAACCCCAAAGCTACCGAGCACATTGGCAACCACCCCGGCACTAAAACAGCCACCTTTGGTATATTTATATTTTCCGATAACGAAGTAAAGAATTTCCACCCCCATCCCCGGCATTAAATAGGTCATCATACTCATGATGCCATGAGAACCCATCGTGCCAGTAACGGTTACCAAAATGGCCTGTACCAGACAAACCAAAAAGGCCGCTCCGGTTTTTTTTACCAGCATGGCACCTAAAACAATAAAAAGCATATAGATTCCCCCGGAAATTGAACCCCCCGGGATAAAAAAAGGACCGGTAATAATGTGTACCAGGGGTACCAGAACAACCTTAACCGCGATACCCAGAGCTGACATCATGGCAATGGTGACCAGATCAAAAAGGGTCATCTTTTCAAATTTTTTCTCAAACAAGTTTAGCCCTCCTTTTCTTGATACGCACAAGTTCTTTCTCTTTTTCCAGCCGAATTTCATCTAGATCCGCTTTGATCTGATTCTTTAGATAGTCTTCCAGTTCACTGATTAGCGCTTTTTTCCACTGGGTAAAGCTGGGCCTGTAGGTTAGGGTAAAGGCCAGCAGTCTTCCATAATCAACTGCCGCTGTTAATGCCTGGAAATCTTCATAATCAATGGCATAAACTGTGCCATCACGGATAATGAAATTTCTGAGATTAATGTCGTAAAAAGCCAGGCCAGTTTTTTGATGCAGTCGATTAAGCCAATCAATGGTCTTTTTAAAAAGATCAATTATTTCCTTGCCAGGCATAACTGTATCACCACTACGACTTGTTTCTTGCGCTTCTGCAACTTCTAGTTTTTCACAAAGGGTGACACCTTCAAGATATTCATAAAGAAGCACCCGATCAAACCGGCCCCGACACGGCGCTACGCTAAAATCCATATCACTCAGCCGTTTTAGCATCGCCAACTCATTTTCAAGGGATTCTGTTTTTGCAAATTTCTTTTCGATCAGTTCGAGTACCTGTTCACCATCTGAAATCTTAATCAGTCGAACCCGGTTTTTCTTACTTTTAAATTGCCTGATCACCTCATAGGTGCCGGCTTCATAGTTTTTTATTAGTCTCATTCATCCACTTGCGGCCTGCCGATATGTATTTTTATATCGGCTCCTTTTTCATAACCTTCCAATTCTGAAACCACACTGAGCACGACGTTTTGAATGAGTTTTTGAACAAAGGGCACCATTACAATCGCTTGTCCATTAATTTTTAGAGTTACCCCATCATCTTTAAGGGGACAATCCGATCTTTTTACCTCACCTGTAATAATCTGGCGACAAAAACCGACACAATCTGTGCCACATAAACCACAGCACTTTTCTGTAAAGCCAGGTAACAACTCAAACGCATAGTGCTGAACCAGATCAACCAGACGGTCCGGTTCCTTCAGGCAGTGAACCACTTCTTTTCCCCGATATTCTTTACGTTTGTCGGCAATAACTCCCGAAAATGCAAAAACCGTGTCATCTAAGCGCTCCTCAAGACCTTCGCAATCATGTCCGGTGATAATTTTAGGGATTGTTGGATCGTCAACACCCTCTAATATCACATAATCATAGTCGTAGTGAGCCAGCAGCTTTCGGATCGGCAATTTTTCCTGATAGAGAATATCCGTTTCATACATCCCCAGAGCCGTCACCAGTTGTGCACCGGCTTCTTTATGACGATCGGTGTTGGTGCCCGGTTGATCCATCATAAAGGCTTCGTAGTGGATTTCCTTAACCGATCCCACCGAATAGCCTCTTCTTCTCAGGCCTCTGATAATGGTTTCGATCACTGTTGTTTTTCCCGAATGGGTCAATCCCCTTACCGACATTACTTTCATCATGCACCTCATTTATGGTAATTATTTTACTCGAAATATATTTCACTTAAATACTTGCAATTTCGCAAACTAAAGGTCTCACCGGTAATAACAATTTCCATGGGACCCGTTCCACCCTGAGTTTTATCGGTATTTTGAATCCCGTTTCGTTCATAGACTAGATAGACCCCACCCGCGTCCAATTCAGCCACCGTCCCGGGGGACGCATAACCATCAATGGCTTTATAGGTTACGGTATTATACTGATGGTAGTCAAAGTTAGTGGTGTCGAGCACATCTTTTAACAGCAAACCGCCAAAGACCACCTCTTCTCTGCCGTTACTGGTATTTAGCCCCTCATCAATCAAAACCTTTGGCAGTACTTTGACCTCGTCAAGATTAAACTGGGCAACCATTTCATCACCGACTATTATTTTAACAGTTTCCTGCCCCAGAGCACCCAACCGCTGCTCCGTCTGACTTTTGTTAATCGCAATCAGAAAAACAGAAGAAAGGGTTAAAGAGAGAATCACCAGTGGCAGGATCCATCGTTTGAGCCGCTCTTTGCGTTTAGAATTTTTGTTACTCAAATTAACCAAGGTGTCATCATCACGCGTTTCTCTGCTCATCTTTTTAACCCTCCTTTAATTCTAAAATCCGCACCGCTCCCCAAACAAAACAAAGCAGGCAAAGGTGACTTTGCCCACTTAATCTCTTATTATTTCACAACACTCATTTTACTGATGTTTTGAACCCAGGCGCTGGAACCTAAACTGCCTGCCACTACGCTGACGAGTTCTTCACCGTCAAGTGAGATGGTCAGTAGTGAATCCTCTGCTTCCACCGTCGCCTGATCATAGGGCTTGGAATAACCATCTGATGCTTCCATCGTGATGCTGGTAAAATCGGTGACTCCTAATTTTTCGGCTACGTCTTTTAAGGCATACCCTTTAAAAATCCCACCTGTTTCTGAGCCATCTTTTTTAGTCATTTTTATGGTTTTTTCAACCAAAGGAAGAGCCGCAAGATCTGCCTGGGTCAACTGGGTTTTTCCATCAACCCCTTCCAGGGTAATGCTAAACTCGGCCACCTGCTCCTGGCTTTCCGTTTTGGAAGCGTTTTCTTCTTTTTTTGAATCTGCCGCAGGTGAACTGCAACCAAGCAGACCAACCCCTAAAACCATCACCAATGCCAGTGTTAACAACTTCTTTTTCATTTTTTCCTCCTGAGCTTTCTTTTTTACGGAAGCATGCTGAGTCAGGAATCCCAACAGAAAAAACAAAAAAAACAATTTTTGCAAAAAAGAAGGCTCAGCAAAGCTAAACCCACAAAAAATTCGATGCAAACATGAATTCTCTTACTTTTCCAATGTGGGAGGCCCTGTCGTTTCCAACAAAACCCTAACGTCATAACCTCCATAATATTCTAATATTTTAGGAAGTTAAGATCAGTAAGCAATTTCATTCCGTATTTAATTATTTTTATTATATTTTTTTTGCCTTTAATTGTCAATGTCTATTTGTTAATGGCCCTGATAAATTTACAGTCGCTTCTCACCCATCCTTCACACAACGCACGCGATAACGTGCTAATCACAAAAAAGATGCCAACTCGTAGGCATCTCTTTTGTATGTTATAGCTGCTTAATAGTAATACATAGAACCCATAATGGATGCCATAATTGCCCCCATCACAATGCTGATGAGAATTCCCAAGGCGATGGCAATTGCCATCATTATCAAATATGCCCGGGCAAAATTCTTTTTATTAGGACCTGTTTCACTGCCAAATCCCCAAATAAAGAGCATCACAATCCCGGCAATGGGAATGGCTGTGATCAAAAACATAATCAGGTACTGTCCCATCGTAATCAAATCCACTCCCGCGGTAGCTCCGACCGGTTGTGTCGGTGGACTTGCTCTAACTGGTTGGGGCTTTGGTATCGTACTTACGGTCTGGGATGGTGCCGAACCTCCTGATTGTTTGGCTCCGCAATGGGTACAAAATGCTGCATCATCTGGAATTTGTTTACCACAGTTTTCACAAAACATTGTCTTTCCTCCTTATTTTTTATCCTCTATTTTTGTATCTTCCGGTTCAATAGTATCGATTTTTTTGAGACGACGCTTCTTTTCTTTCATTTTCTTTCTGATCATCATACCAATAAAGAATCCTAATCCGGCAATGGCAGCAAATGGAATCAGCCTGAAAATTAAAACGATCAGAAAGGCAAAGATATAAAGAACTAAATTGATCGATGTTACAAACCCTTCCGCTATTTTAGAAAATATTTCAGAAAAGGGGGAACTTACCACTGACGAGGATAATTTCTTTTCATAAAGTGAAATATAAATCGTTGAGTAGGCCATATCGGTATCCCAGTTTTTTATCGTGGTGGTCAGACTGTCAATTTCTGTGCGTACACGGTTTAGTTCACTCTCAATCGCTAACAAGTCGGTGATATTGATGGCCTGTTTTAAATACTCCACCAGTCGTCCCTCTTCAATTTTCAGATTATTAAGACGCGCCTGCACGTCCTGATACTGCTGCGAAATATTGGTGCTGCTGACATTGGCACTAATAGGACTGCCTAATGTCTGGATCTCGGTCATCGCTTCTGAAAATTTCGCCGATGGCACCCGAATGGTAAGATAGCCCGAGTTAGCTTGAACGCCAGCCTGTTCTGATGCATAGTTCGATCCCGCATCCTGAACAAATCCACCCAATTCCTGCGCATAGTTACGAATTTTTTCAAAGGTACTTTGGTAGTCGTCGGTGTTCAGACTGATGTTTCCGCTATAAATAATCTTTGATGCATCAAAAGGTGCACTGGCATTTGCCGCTGGCTCGACTGTCTCCACCGCACTTGCCATCTCACCGTTTGTCTGATCAGAAACCATGGACTCATCGATTGCGGTTTTACTGTTTTCCTGGATAGCGCCACCAAAACACCCCCCTGCAACGATCATCACCAGACAACATAAACTAACCGCCACAACCCATAAGTAATTTTTTTTGGTACTAAGTCGTCTGCGTTTTTCCTGGCTCAAACATCCTAATTTTTCTTCTTCCGGATTCTTTTTCGGGTTTTCCTGAATCATGAATCCACCTCCTAAATAAATTTCTGATATTTTGTCATTTAATCTATTTTTTACTTTTTACCCTTATTTTCGCTAAAAATGCATAAACTTTTTTTTATCGTTTCAGTTCGTTAATTCTCCTGCTCTTCTCTTTGTGACTCATTGATTTAAAGATTCTCATAGGGGCTTTTTGCCTGATCCCCAATCCCCTTTTCCCGACGCTGTTTATCAATTCTTCGATTCATCATTTTTGCCATTAAATAATAAACCAGCCCCGGCATCCTTAACTGGGCATGATGATATAGGTTCGGCGGAGAGATTTCTTGCTTTGCCACGTTTTCCAGAAAAAGTCCAAACCCGTGCTCAACTTTTTTACCATTTAATAGTTTGTCTAATGGTTGACCATTTAGCATTGCCCCCATGCCAATCACAAATCCCCCCTTATAACTGAGGTCATAATCACCGGCAAACAGTTCTAGCATGTTCAGACCTGATTCATGGGTATGAACATAGGGCATCCCGCCCTGAATAATCCCATAAAGACCTTGTCCATGGAGGACGTCCTGGTTCTTTTCAAGCTCTTCTAAAAAGTATACTGTATCGGCTGGATAAGTATCAATGTAGCAGGGACCAACCATGATAATCGTCTGGGCGTCATTAATAGCTACCAATAACGGATTTAAATTTTTTAAGTTTGGATATAAATGCAGGATTTCTGCCTGATAATCCCGAGAAGAAAGAAACGTCTGGCAACGATTAGCCAGCATCATACTTGTCCCTGTTTTTCTGGGACTCAGGTTTATTATAACTGCTTTTTTCATTGGTTTAAACCCTCCACTACCGATTCAAGGCAAACGTTAAGGTTGCTGTCATCAACCATATATACACTACCCTTGATGTTCATAATCTTGATGTTTTCCACAACCAGGTTCTTAAAAGCACTTTTTTCGTCATTCTTCCATTGATCCTTAACACCAATCGCTACTAGAGTGTGAACCCGACCAATTTTTCCTTTAACCAGCTCCCCCTTTTTACAATAATAATGCCGATCTCCAATAACAGCACATTTATCGAAAACACGTTTCATTTTAAATGAATAGCTTCCCCATTTAACCGGGTTTACCATGACCAACACATCAGTTTTCATCAATTTTGGCAGAATAATATCGGCATCATCCCGATGTATGCACTGTCCATAGGTTTTATCAGTACATCCGCCACAACTGTAACATGGACCCACGTCCAAATCAGTTAAAGAAATAAATTCAGTTTCTATTTTTCCATCCCTCAGTTTTTTATTGAGTCTTTCGCCAACTTCTGTATGATCTGATAAGATTGTAATCATAATCGCCCTCTTTTCTTCATTTTATAACAGCAGATGTTAAAGCACACTTCTCTAAAAGGTAATATATTACATATATTTTAAATTGTCAACCGAAACAATTGTCATCAGTTAAAGGGACGAATTGTTTTATTTCTTTCCACTTAAATTAAAATCATAAAATTTATCTGATTTATAATTTTTTGGATTTAAATCTATACCGAAATATGATAGGATGTAAGCAGATTGAATCCTGAAGACTCGAGGAGTATAAAATGTACGAAAAAGGTATCCAGACAAGAAACCATCTTTATGAAATTTCAAAAAAGTGCTTTTATGAACATGGTTATGAAAAAACAAAGATTAAAGACATCGTAACAACAGCTGATACACCCATTGGTCTTTTTACCTATTATTTTAAAACAAAAGATAAGATTGTCCACGAGATCTATTTGGATTATTACCAGCAAATTGACAAATGTCTAAACGCACTGACAATTGATGGATTTGAAAATCCCATCCTTCATCACGCGGCTTTGAGTTATATCTATTTTGATCTGATTCTCAACAATGAAAACAATCGACGGTTTTACTATGAAATTCTTAGAAAAGCCTCAAACTATCGCGTTGCTGGTGATTTCATCCGCAACACCTACCTTGGTTATATAAAAGAATACAATTTAGTCGTCAGCGAAAGAGAATTCGATAACTTACTTTTTATTGATTTTGGTGGACGCCGCGAGTATTTCCTGAACTATTTTGAAAAACCTTTAAATGACTCGATTGACGAATTGATCTTTTTACTTAATGGAATTCTACCCCGATTGCTTGGCATCGATCAACATGCGGTCACCACCCTTCTTTATAAGGGTATCCAAATCGCTAAAACCATTGACTGCAGGCAAATTAAGTTTCTCTATAAATAATTGTTATCATCTAAAAAGGAGGTTTCAACCCAGATTTAAAATGGGATGAAACCTCCTTTAAATTAAAACATTTCTTTTGTCATTTTATCAATTTCTTCATCCGTTGCTTCGTAAACACCGGGGAATGAACTAACGTTCAGGCCCTGGCTGGCACCAGGTATGAAATATAGTTTTCCGCATCGTCGACACGCTGTTTCCACTTTTTCTGCAATATTTTCCTGGGTCCATCCCGGGAAATCAATAACGCCGCTATCAATATCACCCATAAACGTTATTTTTTCGCCATACGCTTTAATCAGTTCTGGGACATTGTTGGTGGTCATCACGCCTTGCCAAATATCGATACCCATTTCAATCATGGATGGTACCAGGTTAGCACCATAGCTATCACTATGATGTATGACTAATTCTACCCCATTGTCTTTGTAATACCCATAGATTTTCTTATAGGCCGGAACAAAGAATTCATCAAACATCTCTGGAGAGATAAATGAATTGATCTGACTGCCCCAGTCATCATGATGGAAAACGGCATCCGGATGAAGATGATCAATAAACTCTTTCGCCAGTTTAAGTTCAAATTCCACAATATAGTCAATGAGCTCATGCATCGCTTCCGGCTCTTCGTAATATGCCATTAACGCTTCTTCCATGCTCATCAGATAATGAACCTGCTCAAAAATTCCTGGTGCCACAAAAACAGTGACATATTGATCATTTCGGTCAACGGCCTCGGCTTCAGCAATGGCAACAGCCCATTTTTCCTCGGGTTGTTCAACCGAAGGTGCTTTTACATAGTCCCTCCATTTGGTAACATCTTTGACCACAATATGTTCTTCATCATGTACCGGAAAGGCACCTAATTGACCTTCTGGCCAGCGAATGGTAACTCCCCATTCATTCACAATCTCTCCACCTACTGGTGGCTTAATTCGTGTAATTGGCGTTTTCATCATCATTGCGAAAGCTTCGTATTGTTTTACAAAGCGATCCGGGTTACCACCCTTCATGACCTCTACCAGATTCTGTCTTTTTGTCAGCATTTTGATTTCTCCTCTTGTAAATATTTATGAAATTAAGCCGTAGCCAGTTCTTTCGCTTTGACAGCCGCACTACCAGCATCCGGCGCATATCCGTCGGCGCCAACTTCAGCAGCATATTCCGGTGTAACCGGGGCCCCCCCAACAATAACTTTTACATCCGGACAAGCCGCTTTAACGGTTGCTACGGCTTCTTTTAAAGCTGGCATGGTGGTAGTCAGCAGGCCAGAACACGCGACGATTTTCACATTATCATTATCTTTAACTGCCGAAACAAAGGTGTCCGCGGGTACATCAACACCTAAATCAATCATATCAAATCCGGCACTTTCGATCATCATCGAAACCAGATTCTTGCCGATATCATGGAGATCCCCAGCTACGGTACCGATTACACAAGTACCTAAAGAAGCGGAACCGTCGCCAGCCATCAGAGGTTTTAACACTTCCACGCCTTTTGACATGGCCTTAGCCGCGATTAACATTTCCGGTACGAAAATTTCTCCTGATGAGAATTTGTCCCCAACAACACCCATGGAATCGACCATAGCCTGGAGAATTTCTGCTGCTGCATTACCTTCATCCAGGGCTTCCTGAACCAGACCGGGAACCAATTTGGACTTTCCTGCTTCGACCTTTGCTTTAACTTCTTCAAGTTTTGACATATTACTTCTCCTTTAATTTTTATAATTGATAATTACGAATCCGCTGCATTTAACGCAGTCCGTTTCGTAATTACCTTATTATACGCTAAATGGAATCTTTTATTTACAGCCATAACGATTATCAATATTGTAATTTATTTTTTATTTCCAACTTTATTGTACTCGTATACAACATGAATGTCAATATTTTTTAGTATATTTTAATTAATATACTGTTTCAACCTTAATTCTAGTCCAAATTACGACATGATTTCTGTTTTTTTTATCATTATTTCGTTTTTTCTGCTATTTTGTCTTCTTGCTCTAAATTTACTGTTAAGTTCATTTTATTATAATGTCACATACTTTTACAATTTAGATCATTCTAAGACGAATCACTTTTTTCCGTACACATTTATTGTTGGTTTGTAAATTTGTTTTCTTAATTTTCTCTGTATTCTAATGCACACCAGCGCGTCACTTGTTTTGAAATGGAAACACCGGGTATAATAAATCCAAGTCAAAGGTCTTGGTGTGGCGATTCTTTGCCTTGAGACAAACAATCACCACGTCATTGCTTCCTGAACCAAATGTGCTACAAAGCTAAACCGAGATTTCTAAATAATGAATGGAGATACGACAATGAATGAAAAACTATGTCAAAGCTGTGGAAAACCGATGGGCGAAACCAATAAACTGTATGGCACTGAAAAAAACGGTACCAGGAGCCTTGATTATTGTGACGATTGTTATAAAAACGGTGAATTCACGTCGCAAATTACAAAAGAACGAATGATTGAGGTGAGTATTCCCTACCTATTAAAAGAGAAACCAGGGATTAGTGCCGATGAAGCCAGGCAAGAAATGGAAGCTTTCTTCCCAACCTTAAAGCGATGGAAGCAATTCAAATCGTAATATATTTCTCCGACACCGATTAAAAGACAACACGATGAAGTATTTCGATTCTTAAAATCGTTCATAATTTATCAATAAATCATTGTATTCTTTATTAAAATTATGCATAATAGGAATATAAATAAATGCGATTCAATTCTGCAAAAATCTGAGCAAAAAATGCGATCGCATCTCAGATAAAACTATGAATTTTGGGATAGGAGGTCGGGGATTATGGCAAATAATTTTTATCATGAAACCATTAAGCATTTGCATGTGGGTTATGCGTATCATCGAATTATTTGTGATACTCAAGGCGTTCCTGTAGATTATGAATTTATTGAGGTTAATAAAGCCTTTGAAACCGCAACTGGACTGCAAAGCCAAATGATCATCGGAAAGACATTAACACAAATATTACCAGAGATCAAGGATTCAGACTTTAACTGGATACGTTTCTACGGTGAGATTGCTCTTAACAACGGAGCGGATGAAATCGAACAGTATTCAGAGCCTTTAAAGCGATGGTATCGGATTCAGGTCTATTCTCCCGAAACCAATTATTTCATCACCTTATTTCATGATATCACCAGAGAAAAGCAGGATTTGGCTGAGAAGAATCTGCTTCTTACCACCCTCCACGATATTGTGTTTGAGGTCAGCGACGATTATTATTTCACGAATGTCATCGTCCATGACGAAACCACGCTTTTTATGCCCAAAAATAAGATCATTGGAAGTCATATCACCACTATTTTTTCAAAGGATATTTCTGATGAAATCTTATCTGTTTTTAAAAAAACTTATACTACTCAAAAAAAACAAAACTATGAATATAAATCTCCGCTGATTTCCGATGAACGCTGGTTTTTAGCCGAATTTTTTTGTATTAAAACCGATCAATCATTCAAATTTGTGGTCAGTATTCAGGATATCACCCAGCGTAAAGTTATTGAGAAATCACTCTTTATCGAAAAAGAACGTTTTCGAACGACTCTGTTGTCCATTGGCGATGGTGTTATTTCTACCGATTCACGGGGATATGTTACCTTAATCAACAAAGTTGCTGAAAAACTTACCGGTTGGTCTTTGCAAGAAGCTTATGGTTTACCCCTTGATCAGGTTCTTTGTCTTGTTGATGAATATACCCGAGAAAGCTGTGAAAACCCAGCCGCCCGGGTTCTTGAAACAGGAGCAATTATTGAACTCAACAATCATACCTTGCTTTTGTCTAAAGATGGCCTGACGATTCCAATCGAGGATAGTGCTGCCCCAATCAAAGATCAGGATGGTCATATTACCGGAGTTGTTATTGTCTTTCGGGACTTTTCTGATAAAAAAGAGAAGCAGGAGCAAATTGAATACTTAAGCTTTCACGATCACCTTACCGGTTTATACAACCGTCGTTTTTTTGATGAAGAACTAAGACGCTTAAATACCCCACGAAATCTGCCTTTATCGCTGCTTATTTTTGATGTCAACGGATTAAAGCTAACCAATGATGCCTTTGGACATCTGGCTGGGGATCGACTACTTCAAAAAGTTTCCCAGATCATGCAAGAAAAAGCGAGAAGCGACGATATTATCGCCCGTGTTGGCGGTGATGAGTTTGTTATCCTACTTCCCCAGACGACTATCAAGGAGGCCAAAGAACTGGCGAAACGGATCAATACAGCGCTAAGCCAAGAAAATCTCGAAGCAGGTCATATCTCTATTTCCAGCGGCTGGGGTGTTAAAAATACTCCGGATGAGGAAATTGACGAGGTCTTTAAAGCTGCTGAAAACAAGATGTATCAATACAAAATTTCCGAACGCAGCAGCACCCGTAACGAAGCTATTCAATTTATTATGAAGACCCTTTATGAAAAGCTTCCCCGTGAACAGGAACATTCAGAGCGGGTGAGTAAAATTAGCGGCCTTATCGGAACCGAGCTAGGAATGACAAATGAAGAGATTAATGAGTTGAAAACGGCAGGTACTCTTCACGATATTGGGAAAATTGCCATTGGTAACGAGATTTTGGATAAGTCTGATAAACTAACTAATTTTGAATGGATGGAAATTCACAGGCATCCGGAAATCAGTTACAGCATCTTGAGTTCGCTCAATGATTACGCTCCGCTCGCCAATATTATTCTCTTTCATCACGAGCGATATGATGGCAAAGGTTATCCCAAAGGCTTATCCGGCGATCAAATCCCTTTGCAAGCCCGGATCATCGCTGTTGCCGATGCTTTTGATGCGATGACTTATGGCCGACCATATAAAGAACCGCTAACACTTGAGGCCGCCATTCAAGAAATCATTAATGGCAAACATACCCAGTTTGATCCAGAAGTCGCTGATGTTTTTTTGCGTATTGTCTCAGAAAATAATAATGAATTATAAAAACCGTACATCGTTAGAAGATGTACGGTTAATTTTACCCATTTATTCCAATGAGGTATTTTTTAAATCATCAATGAGTTTTTCATGCCAGTTCAAAACCATCTCATAATAGGTCCGACCAAACGAAAGACTGGCGTATTCAAAAGGGTCCATCCCATCACCGATTGTTCTTTCAATTTCCGACAGTTTTTCCATAGCATCCTGTACTGTCCCTCTAAAAAGTTCGATATTTAGAATCGCATCATTTTTCTTTAAATGTTTGTAAAAAAACAGTTTTGCCAAATATTCCTGATTAAAAGGAGAAAATGTACAAGGTGTTTGCAGCCATTCGATAAAATGTTCGCGTCCTTTTTGCGTTATGGTATACATTTTTTTAAACCGGTTACCTTCGACAATTTCAGAAAAAGTAATCAGTCCAATCTTTTCCAATCGTTTAAGCATTGGATAAATACTACCAAAACTGGCATCAATAAAATTTGATGTCCGCAAGACCATCATTTGTTTGATATCATAACCGGTCATATCCCGATCCAACAAGAAACCAAGGATTGCAAATTCTAACATAACACCCTTCTTTCAGCACACTCTTTCTTTTTCAATGCGATCCACCTGATCATACCTTTAGTGCATCATCACACTTTCTTTTTAGTTGCTATTACCCTCTTAATAATCCATTATCTCAAAATAATCTGTACACCAGACCAATAATTATTCTGGTTTTTTAAGTATATCGTTTCGATATAAGCAATTGTATAATATTTATTTTATATGTCAATAGTTTTTACACAAATTTTTATTAAATACAGAAAAGTACTGTATCGCGCTCAGTTCGCTTTTACAGTACTTCCTTACTCATTTAGATTTTATACTCCTATGGACAGCGTACGAAATTTCGAACCCATAGACAGTCGGCACAGGATGGCGTATTGAAATTGCAGTCGTATTTGGTGTCTTCTACCAGGCTACATCCACCGCGGAGATCACAGTCAATACAGGATGGATATTGATTATTGTAAACTGTGTTCCAGAAATCCTGATATTCTTTGCCTTCGATAATCGCTTTTAAGGATTTTTCACTTACATTTCCAAATGAATGTTTAATCACTCTTTTTTTGTCCCCAAAGACGTACTCATCATAACTGTTGGCCAGACGGTAGCAGGACATCACTTCGCCCTTGGTGTCAATATAAACATAACCTTTGTCAATGAAGGTACAGCGTCGTTCAGTTTTTAATTCCATATCCGGAATATTTATTTTAATATCGCGATAGGTAAATATTTTTTCTAAATAAGCCTTACCTTCAGCATTTTCATATCGATTATAAAAAATATCATTTGTATCTTTTTCGTTGATCGGTAGCAGATGCGATAGCGACAGCCGATGAAAACCATAGTGCCTCATCATATCCATGATCTCAAACAAGGCTTCTTTATTACTTTTTGTCATCACATAGGCAACACCAACCTTTGGAGTGGATGAATGGGTTTGTTTATGATACTTTGAGATTGTTTCAAAGGTATTGATTAGTTGATCCTTGACGCCCTGGGTATCTTCGTGATACTGGTCTGCTGAAAAATAAACCTCATTAAATTTTTCACAGATCAACTTCGCATTTTCTTCTGTCATAATCCCATTACTGGTCATTAAAAGCTTATAACCATCAAATAACTCAACGGCTTCTTTAAAATGTGGGTACACCGTCGGTTCACCGATCCCGCCAAAAAAAACTTCTTCAAGTGACCCAAACTCTTTTACCTGTTCACGAATGGACTTTAATAGTTCCAAATCCATATCCCCTTCAATGGTGTCCCAGGTATGCCTAAAACACATCTCACAATTCAGATTACATCGATTTGTGAGCTCAATATATAGCCGTTTAAGTTCCATATTATACCTCGCTTTTTGTTAACCACAGTCTCCCCCAAGCACAACACCTGTCACCGGACAGGTCTAACTTTCCTAAACACAATAGTTAGCGTTACCTCATTTTTTATACTATCAACGCTGTTATACTATGGCAGGTTAATTCACTCTTCTGATAATGACTTAATTTATTTATTTCTTCCATTAAAAATTCTTCTTTATTTAATTCCGTCTCAAAAATAGTTGTCAGAAAGGGATGCTCAGAAAAAACGGACGCCTTTATTTTATAATAGGCAAATTTGTTCTGCCGACGACTTTCCAAAAAACCAGCATCACTCATCAATCTGAGATGCTTTGAAAGATTAGATTGAGAGATTCCCAATAAGTATTCCAACTCGCAAACACACAGCTCCTGAACGTATAATAAATTCAGAATTCTTAGGCGATTCGTATCTGATAAAACCTTAAGTATTTCAACAACTGTCATTTTTTCACCTCTTGTATCTATAACTTTTATTAAAGCCACCACTTCAACGATTCATTTATAAAAATCAAAGCAAAGGGTTGTTAGTTAAGTTGCCTGCAACACCCAAACAACCCTTGCAAAATTTGCACCTTGAATATTATCTCTATGAACGTAAGCTTTTCAGACCTTTTTCATTGGTTTTCTGACCTGGTACGCGCCCGTTAATCATTCTTGATTATCGTAGCTGTTTGAGCCTTCGCAACCAGCTTCACTAATTCTTCTTCAGATAGTCCTGCCCAGGTTGCCAATTCTGTATTGGAAGGGTATCCTTTTTTCCTTTTTACTTCACCATCGACAATAGTGACCGGAAGCACTTCAACCCCTTCGTTAAGAATTAAATCATTTACTGTCTTGCTAGCAACAAAGGCCATTGGGTCTTCAGACAAACCATATCTGAGAATTTTTTTTCCTTCACCTTCTAGCACATTTAATATGGCTGAAACCCGTAACAACTCGGGGTCTACACCTGGTCCACATACCCCTGTTGAGCAGCACATGGCCGGATCATATATTTCTACTTTATTCATTTTCTTCTCCTTCTAAAAGATGAGCCTTTTAAAAAGCTCTGCTCTTAATCATTTAAATTAACAACAACCTGATTTCTGAGCTGAGTCCTCAACAATCAACTTGCCTTCATCATCGGTTTTTAACGTAACTGTGTTCGTTTTAATAACAGCTTCACCTTCCATTAACACATTAATGCCATTTACGACCACTGGTTGATCATCTGCTTTTTTATTGGTAAAAGTAAAATAAAGGGATGTTCCACAACAACCCTGTTGCAGGGATGCCTGGAGTGAATCTTGACCGCCTTCTTTTAACATTTCTTCTAATACCACTTTTGCTTCATCTGTAATAATCATTTTGTTTCTCCTCTTAGTTTTATTTTTAATTAATTCAACTTGTTCGTCGATCTGTCGAAACAGACTTGTTTATTTTTTCCAGGGAATAACCACATAGTTTCCTTTAGTATCTTTTGCAATTCGCTTGATCCATTTTTCTTCATTATTGGCGCGTGCCCGTAAGAATGGGTCCTTGGTGTCGGTGGCCAATAAACTGGCGTTCATAACCCACCACTTATTCATAATACCAGCACGTTTTAAATCTGCTTCTAAGCGCAGTGCTTCAAAAACTGGTGTTGCTTCTGGTAGAGCTACAATCACCACTTCCGTTTCGGCCTGATTTTGCAATCGTGGTAAAAGATTAACAACTGAATCCGGAATATCTGCATTGGATCGTTCCATTTCTTTATGATAGCTCTCAGTCGAGTTAAGGAGCAGCAAGGTATGACCAGTTGGTGCCGTATCAATCACAACTACTCCATCTTCAGCTTTTTTTACCTGTTCTGCAAAAGCTCTAAATACGGCAATTTCCTGGGTACAAGGAGATTCTAAATCTTCAATAATGTAATCAATGTCATCTTGACTCATATTCGCTGCTTTGGCTTTTCCAACGACCTCATCACGATATTTTTGCAATTCTTCGGCTTCATCAATATTACTGACACTAATGTTTTCACCACCCATAGTTGATGCACTGATATGCCCGGCTGGATCGGTGGTGGTTAGATAGACCTTCTTGCCCATTTTTGAGAGTCCCAGTGCTATAGCGGCTGCGATAGTCGTTTTACCAACGCCACCTTTACCCATGGTGAAGATCACTTTTTTATTTGAATCGTACATATCTTTGACCAGTTTTTCCAAACCAGGCAAGTCAATTGTTTCCTGAACTTTTTCAACATCAATCACATCATCTTCGGTGAATAGTCGGCGTATATTATCAACCCCGGCAACGTTATAGGCACGAAGCGGTAAGGTATAAATATCCAGAGTCTTTAAACTATTGGGAATATTTTTGACGGCGTCTTTTTGTTTGCCATAAAAGGCTGTCGCAATTTCATCGGTTTTGTCAAAATTTTCCAGCGCTCCGTTGATAATCAGAATTTGATTCTCAACGCCAATTTCTTTTAATTCCTTAGACGCTCTGGCTGCTTCTGCCAGCGGCGATGGTTCCGGTCGTGAAACTAGAATCAAGGTTGTCATATCACCATCAGAGAGGGTTCGCACGGCTTTTTCATACATTTTCTTTTGTTCGGTTAAACCGGATAGCTGCCCCAGACAGGAAGCACCATGGGTACTGTCATCAATAAAGCTGTCCCAGGCTGATGGTAATTGAAGCATTCTGAGGGTGTGACCGGTGGGGGCGGTATCAAAGATAATATAATCATAGTCTTTGCTCATTTTTTCATCAGTGATGAATCGGGAAAATTCGTTAAATGCGGCAATCTCAACGGTACAAGATCCTGCCAGTTGCTCTTCCATACTGGCAATCGCTACATCTGGCAATTTACCCCGGTATGGTCCGACGACAGATTCCTTATATTCTTCAGCGGCCTCGATGGGATCCAGGTTGGCAACCATTAAATTAGGAACGTTCTTAATGGGAACCCCTTGGCCGGATAGTTCAGTTTCAAACACATCCTGCAAATTAGAAGCCGGGTCGGTGCTGACAAGAAATACTTTTTTCCCTTGATCGGCAAGACTCACTGCAGTTGCGCAGGCGGTGGAGGTTTTGCCGACACCGCCTTTGCCAGTGTAAAATAAATATTTTGTTAAGCTAACATGATCAGGTGTAAAATTTTTATACATGAAGGGCCTTCTTTCTTATATGAATAAGAATTCATATGTTCTTATATTCATATGATAACTCTTTCATGTGAACATGTCAAGTGTTCTTTAGTAATTTAAGATCTCCCTTTAAAACCGCGTCGAGACCTTATTAATTGATTTTCCATGCACATCATGCAGCGCTTCCATAATGGCTTCGGACAGGGTTGGATGTGGATGGATCACTTCTCCTAGCACTTCTGCCGTTAAGCCAAGATGCACGGCCATGGTTAACTCAGCCAAAAGATCGGTCGCCTCAGGTCCAATAATTGAGGCACCAATAATGACATCTTTTTCATCGACAATAATTTTAACCTGGCCCTGAATTTTAGCGATGATTTGAGCTTTTCCCAGGGAACGAAAATCAAAACTTCCAACCTTATAAACGATTCCCCTTTGCTGTGCTTCTTTTTCAGTTATCCCGACCGCCGCAACCTGGGGATCGGTATAGACACATCTGGGGATCGCTTTATGAACGCCTGTTTTGTTTTTCCCCAACATATTTTCTGCGGCGATAATGCCTTCCTTAGAAGCGACATGAGCTAAATAAGGTGTATTAATCAGATCCCCTACGGCATAAATTCCTTTTACACTGGTTTCTAGTGACTCATCGACTTCGATCCGACCTCTAGAATCAACTTTAATTCCTACTTCTTCCAGGTTAAGTCCTTTTGAAAAACTGGATCGACCGATCGAAAGCAGCATTATTTCAGCTTCTAAACGTTCACCCTTTTTTAATGTCACTGACACTCCGGAATCCTGAACCTTCACATCCGTAACACCATTGGCGGTCAATACTTTTATTTTTTCCCGTTTTAACTGCCGCAGTAGTTGTTTTGCTACACTCTCGTCCTCGGCACTTAAAATCTGGTCGGCCATTTCGACAATTGTTACTTTCGTCCCCAAGCGACTAAAAAACTGCCCCAATTCACACCCGATGACGCCTCCCCCTACGACAATCATCGATTTTGGCAGCGTTTTTAAAGACAGCGCTTCCGTACTGGTAATCACTTTCTCACCATCATAACAAAACATTTCCGGACAGATCGGGACTGACCCCGTTGCTAATAGTATTTTATCACTTACCAGTGTTAGCGCTTCGCCATCACTCCGCGCAACTTCAACCGTTTTAGCATCGATTAGTTTGCCAACCCCGCGAACCAGATTAACACCATTTGATTCAAAAAGAAATTCAATTCCCTTCACTAAACCAGAAACCAGCTTATCTTTTCGTTCAATAATTTGTTCTAAATTAGCAGTCGTATGATCATTAAAGACCCCAAACTTTTCGGCTTCTGCTGAAGTTGTCAAAACATCTGCCGAAGCCAACAATGTTTTGGTTGGAATACAACCGATATTAAGGCATGTGCCACCAACCTCCTTTTTCTCAATAACTGTCACTTCTGCACCTAATTTAGCTGCCATAATAGCGGCTTCATAACCACCCGGACCCGCACCAATAACCGTAATTTTCATTGTGTCTCCTTTTTGGTTATCTGATCGTTTTGTTTTCATACAACTCAAACAACCGCACCTTCATATGATGTTTTATTCATACGATATCGTTTTCGTGCCAATTTGTCAACCGTAATTTTTTTGCCCCTTTTCCAAACCGATTCGTAGTGTCAGAATTTTAATCAACCCAAATTCTACCTGTTAATTTTATTGACGAAATTACCATTAGCGTCTATGATAAAAGAAACGACTAAGCATATTATTATTTGATTATAGAAGGAGTATATTATGGATATTTATTTAGATAACGCTGCAACCACTTTTCCTAAACCGCTGGCAGTTCCCGAAGCAATTTACGATTATATTGTCAATAATGGTGGAACTTCCGGTCGCGGATCTTATGAAAAAGCCATTATCGCCGATGGTCTAGTCTATCAGACCAGAAAAAAACTGGCAAAACTCTTTAACCATAATGATCCTAAGACCGTGGTCTTCACGTCTTCCGTTACTGAATCTTTAAATCTGGCACTTCAAGGCATCTTAAAACCCGGTGATCATGTGGTGACCAGTTCACTGGAACATAATGCCGTCTGGCGATGCCTAAAAACCCTGGAACGGGATTTGGGGATTTATATTTCAATGGTCCCGGCTACAGAGCAGGGTGAAACAGATATCAGCGATGTGGAAGCAGCCATCACTCCCGATACAAAAGTTATCGTCTTCACCCATGCCTCCAATGTGCTGGGGACGATCCAACCAATTGGTGAAATCGGTGCCTTAGCCCGAAAACATAACATCCTTTTACTAGTCGATGCTGCCCAAACTGCCGGGGTTATTCCGATTGATGTCCAGGCACAAAACATTGATCTTTTGGCCTTTACTGGACATAAAAGCCTTTTAGGACCGATGGGGACCGGCGGATTGGTCGTTAATTGCAATGCTAAAATCGATCCCCTCATCTCTGGCGGCACCGGCGGCGACTCAGCCTACGAATACCAGCCAGACTATTACCCCAACCATCTGGAAGCCGGTACCATGAACGTCAGCGGAATTATCGGTCTGGGTGCTGCCCTGGCATTTCTCGAAGCAGAAGGCCTGGAAACAATCCGACATAAAGAAGATACCCTAATGGACTACGCACTAAACGTTTTAAGTGAGATCCCTGGGCTTGAGATTTACGGTCCCCGGGATTCTTCCAAAACTGTTGGTGTTATTCCGTTTAATATTACAGGTCACGTTCCTGAAGAAATTGCTTTTTATCTGGATCAGGAATGTCATGTGATGATTCGTTCCGGCTTACATTGTGCACCCAGTGCCCATCGTCTGATTGGCACCGTTAGCCGGGGAACCTGCCGCATCGGCATCGGCTATTTTAATGAAACAGCGGATATCGATACCCTGGTCAATGGCTTAAAATCTTATTTAAAGGAGAACAACTAATGTACCTCTCAACCATCAGTCTTATTTACATCAAACCGTGTACCACCGGTGGTGGTCGGATTAAATTTCGTGCTAAACTCAGTAACCCGGTTCCTGAAGTGATGCCTTATCTTAATACTGTCATAAAAACCGGACTTTATCTTCCATCAGCGCAAACCTTCACCTACAAGATTGACAGTCATATTATCAATATCCATGAACGAAATCTCACCTGTACACAGTTAACCAATGAAGCAGAGTGTTATGAGATGATCGATCAACTCTATAATCTGATTAATGAGACCTGGGAAAACCGAGATAACATCGTCCCTAATGAAGAGACCCGAGAGCGACCCAGTGCCATCCAGCTCTACAAATTGTTACCCAAGAAAGTTGGCTGCAAGGTCTGCGGTCAGGGTTCCTGTATGGCCTTTGCCTCCAAACTGATTTTAGGCACCACTCGGCTAAACCAATGTACCCTCATGAAAGAAGAAGCATATGCTCCCAATTATTTAAGCCTGGAAGCCCATCTCCAACTGCTTGGTTATGAAACCGACTGAGTCTAGTTTATGAAAAAATAATCGTTAGTAATAAAAAAGCCAGATCATTTTCAGTGAAAATCTGGCTTTTTTATTACTAGATACGTTGGATTAAAGAATTTTGCCAATTGAACTGGCAATTGCGCAGTGCGCCGGCAATTAATAATCGCCCCTACATTAAAGAGTTAATTCTACTTATATCGTTATTAAATTTTTCGCAAATTTATTGTTTTGCTATAATCTCATCAAAAATCTGACAGGTTTTATCGGCTGTTTGCTTCACAAATTCCATCTGTAAATCGGTGAGATGACGTGTTGACAAAGGCTTTTCAAGGGCTTTTTCAGCGCCAATAATTTCAGCTACATCGACACTGCCAGCTACTTTATTGCTATATTTTTCGATAGCCCGTTTGGCACAGCATTTTGAACAGCCATCCACAGCAATGGTAGGATATTTTTCAGCAAATTCCCGTTCGCCGCCATCACCGGCAATAAACAAAGGTAAACATAGGGTGGATACCTTCCCCGGTCTTCGTTCTTCCATCATTTTTCTAACCGCCAGACGAGAAATCGTTCCACCCAGGCACTCTTCGCCACTACATGAAATAACGCCAATTTTGTTTCCTAGCATCTTAGTTCACCTCTCCCTTTATCGCTTTGATCTCTTCGACCATAATCTCAGCCAGTTCTTCGGCGTATTTCCAGCCATCATCCGTGAGATAGGTTCCGGTGCCATGTTCTTCACCACGGTGGGCTTTCATAAAATCTGGGACCTTATGGCTTTTTGCAACAATCCCACCGGTTTCTTCGATACTCTTCTTGGCGCAATACTTGGCGCAGCCATCCATGGTGATGCAGGTTTCGCCTTTAATCTTCCCCACTACTTCGTCATCTCCAGTGACCACATGAGCCAGACAGAGGGTTTCTGTGTCGTTTGGACATTTCTCCCCGGTGACCATCAGCACTGATTCCCGGGCCAATAGGCCAAATACTTTTCCAATCCCGCTACAGGGTACTACTTTTATTTTAGACATCAATTTCTGCTACCTTTCTCTTTAATAACTCAAAATAGGCCAGGCAATCATGGAGAAGATCCCGATCTTCTTCGAAATCACTAAGACGAACCTCCACCAGCCAGCCTTTTTCATAAGGGCTTTCATTAACCTGCTCGGGGGCATCATTTAAACCGGTATTAACAGCAACCACAGTACCAGACACCGGTGAAATAATTTCAAATACCGCTTTGCTGGATTCGATGCTACCTAAATCGTCAAACTGTTCAAATTGATCGCCGATTTCCGGCGGGTCAACATAGAGAATATCAGAGAGATTCTGTTGCACATAATCACTAACACCGACCCTGGCCATATTCCCTGATACTGATACCCAACAGTCATTTTCATTGAAAAAATAATTTGCTTTTGGCACCTTAAAAATAAACTTTCCATGAGAAAAAGAATCATATTCCACTAAGTCCGGTTTAATGAATTCCGATTCGAGCTGTTCTGCAGTGAAACTGTTTGCTTTTTCCAGCACCGCCTGAACCACTGCCAGAGTGTCCGCATCTTCGCGGATTTCAACTCCCAGCTTGATATCCAGAGTCTTGGCAACCTCGCTGACATTGATTTTTTCTTTGATGGCAAGTTGTAACTCTCCGGCAAGTTTGCTGGTACAGCGGGTATTGCAACCATCGATCACCGTTAAGCTGCCAGCTTCCAAAACTTTCTCGTAGCGACTTTTATTCTGATTTAGTAAAACCGGACAGATAAGCTCCACTTCTTCTGATTGAGCCATCTCCAGGGCAACACGTCGGGACAGATCCCCAGCACATTTATCCAAACCATTACAAGGCAATACACAAATCGATTTACTCATCGGTTGCCGCCTCTTTTTCTGCCTTACGAATGGCTTTAATCTTCTTAGTCGTTTCCGGTTTGTCGGGAAATGTAATCGCATCCGGACCACAGGTTTTACTGCAGGCGCGACAAAATACAACACAGTTATTAGGGTTTTTAACCTTTAGTTTGGGCTTGGCATTTTCATCGACTTCAAAGACCTGATGAGGGCAAAATTCCACACAATCCATACAATCGTTACATTTTGTAAAATCAATTCGGGGAGACCAATCAATCCGATCCCGTTCGACACCCATAAAAGTTGATTCGCTCATGACTATACCTCGTATCCCATTTCTTCCAATTTATTCTCAACCACTTCAAACGCTTTTTCATTGGTCATATCGCGGATGTCGAGCATCACGGCATCTTCTTCAATACTTAGTCCCGCTTCTTTAAAGGCATCCTTAAACATCTTCTTTTGCATATTGGGCGCACAGGCACCAATAATTACTTTTCGATGGGACTTTAAAAAATCGGCTAAGAAACGATCGCCGTCTTCCTCACATAGTTGCGGATGAATAAAAGCGTATTCAACCGGTAACTCAACCCGCACCTGATTGATAAAATCCCAAATGTCCATGGCCTGAAATCCAGGACATTTTCCGGTACAGACACACATAATAAAACCTGGTAATTCTTGACTCATATCTTCTACCTCGTTTATAATATAATTATTTCCTTATGGTTAGCTACATTATACGCCTCACCTTTATTGGTGTCAAGCGTAAAAGATAAAGATTGCTTTTTAATAAGCAATTGCTTATAATGTTATTGAATCAACAGTTTTTGTTTGCGTTCAGTAACATTACCAAATAGAAAAGAGGCCACTTATGAATGCTGACGATGTTTCTGTAAAAATCTTCAAAGCGCTGGGCCATCCCATTCGTTTACAAATCGTAAAATCACTCCTGGTCGAATCACGTTGTGTGTGTGATCTCAACCTTTCTTTTGATTTTAGCCAGGCTAATCTGTCCCAGCATTTAAAAATTCTACGCGAAGCGGGAATATTGGAAAGTAAAAAAATCGGTGTTGAAATGCATTATCGAGTAAAACTAAAAGGCATCGCAAAACTATTAAGTACCATGGATCAAACCGTGGAAGAGTATTTTGAAACACTGGTTTTTAATAGAACTTAAGAAAGAGGTAACTATTATGAAACTTAAAATTTATCCCTGTCCCGGACATTGCAATGTCAGTATGATGACAAAAACCGTTGCCCAGTATTTTGGAATCATTGATGAGGAAAACATTACCATCCTCCCCCATGTCAGCATGAACATTCTTGCGGAGGTTGAAGCGGCCGGTGACAGTGAAAAGTATATTTCGCTCAATGGCTGTCCGTCAACCTGTGCCTCGATGGCTTACGAAGACATGGGCTATGAACGCTATGATGAAATTGTTATGACTCCGGATTATGATATCAAACACAACGAAAAATATACCAATCTGGATGATATTGAAAAAGAAATCGCACACGTCCAGAAAGCCCTTGATAAAATTCTAGAAGTTACTCAGTAATTGCAAGTCTCGAAGTTTTGCATGATCCGAAATTTTTTAATTAAACCAAAATTTAACACAACTTATCTCGTTCATATTTTTTGATTATGATATGCTTATAGCCAAATCTTTGTTATAAGGAGTCAAAAACATGATAAAAGTACTATTTGTCTGTGTCCATAATTCTGCCAGAAGCCAGATGGCCGAAGCTTTTTTAAACGATTTGGGGAAAGACTATTTCATTGCTGAAAGTGCCGGTCTGGAGCCGGGCACCATCAACCCCCTGATTGTCAAGGTCATGGCTGAAGTTGGATATGATCTCAGTCAAAACGATACCAATTCGGTATTCGATTATTATAAAGAGGGTCGTTTATATTCCTATATTATTAAGGTTTGTGATTTGGAAAATGGCCAGCGTTGTCCGGTTTTTCCACTGGCCAGGAATGTGCTTGACTGGAACTTTGAAGATCCGGCTGCTTTTACCGGTACCGAAGAGGAAAAACTTGAAAAGGCTCGACATCTGCGCTATAAAATCCGCGAAAATGTCACTGATCTGATTAATACCTACAAAGATTCCATTTAGATTTTTATAAAACAGGAGAAAATAATGAGCAAACCCAAAGTCGCCTTTATCTGTGTCCATAATTCCTGCCGGAGCCAGATGGCCGAAGCCTTGGGCAAAATATTTGCCAGCGATGTCTTTGAAAGCTATTCAGCCGGCACCGAAACCAAACCGCAAATCAATCAGGATGCCGTCCGTTTAATCAAAGAACGTTACCATATTGATATGGAAGCTACTCAGCAATCGAAGTTACTGACCGATCTTCCTCCCATAGACATAGTCATCAAAATGGGGTGCAACGTCATCTGCCCCTATCTACCCAGCCGTTATGTTGAAGACTGGGGACTGGAAGACCCATCTGGAAAAAGTGATGAAGAATTTATGGCAATCATTGACCAGATTGAGACCAATATAAAAAAACTAGCCGATAACATCCAAAATAACATCCTTCTTCTTACTTCTTAAAAGACAAAAGCCGGGAAATTTTTAAATTTCCCGGCTTTTGTCTTTGTTTTTAATTATTTGATGTCTTTATATAATTGGTATTAGCTTCTTATTTTTGTTCGATGTCGTAGCGGATTCGTTTTTCCGCCACGATCCCGATGTTATTTTCCAGATAGGTTTTGGTCTCCTCCAATCGTTTAACTTCATCTCTATAGTCTCTATTTTTTTATTGACATCGATGCTTTCCTTTCGTATTTATCTAAACTTTATTGCGTTATATCGCTAAACTCTTTAGCTTTTTCTGAAGGTAGAATAACGATGATGATTGGTATCAATCAGTTCTAGTCCGGTTTTTTCGGCAATTACTTCAAGTGTTTTAACCGTATAAAAGGATCGATGGGACTGGTCCCGGACATAATGCCAGGTTCTAAAAGCGTTATTATCATTATGATGAAAAAGCGTCATGATTGATAAAATGCCCTCGTCTTTGAGCAAACTTTTAAATAAGCTGAAATACGCCAGCGGATCATCCAGATGTTCCACCACTTCGGTTGATGTCACCAGATCATATTTTTTTCCAACATAAACCTTTTGAGGTGAATAAAAGTGATCATAAATATCCATGATCAGACCATAATCCCGTTCCAGTAGCGTGGCTAACACCGGTGAGGGACCACTACCAAAATCCAAACCATAACCCGGCTTGGGGTAATGGTTAAAGACCGCCGCGTCAAGAAATTTTTTAAAATAGGCAACATAGCGGGGATCTTCAATGGAATTTTCATGGGTTTCATATATTCCAAGTTCTTCTTGATGACTAAGTTTCAGGTTTTCGTCTTTTGCGACAAACTCACAGGCTTCGCAATAATAATAAGCCGCCCCAAGGGTTTCGATAACAATTTCCCGGGTTTGGCTACCACAGATTTTACAGTGATGGTTCAAAATAACTCCGTTCTATTTACACATAACTAAAAATGACTCCTCCGTACTGGAAAATCATTTTTATCGTATCCTAATCTAAATTGCTATTATAACAATTCTTTACTATAAATACCAGTTTTTATCTTTTTTTTAATAGTCATCGCTTAATATTTATGCTATTTTTAAAATTTACATATCGTTATATTAAAGGAACATATGCACCTAAATCAAAGTAAACGCAAATTAATTATAATTACTAGCAACTTAAAAAGATCAGTTTGCCCATAATCGAGCTACTGATCTTTTTTTATTAGGAATGTAAATATTTCTTGAGTTCTTTAACTGAAGGGATCTTGCCTGCAAATTTCACCTCTTCATCTACCACCAACGCTGGTGTTGACATAATCCCGTAGGCCATAATTTCCTCCATACTTTCCACTTTTTCAATCGATGCTTCAATCTCCAACTCTTTTAGTGCTGCTCTCGTGTTAGCTTCCAATTTTTTACAATTTTTACAACCTGGTCCCAATACTTTAATAATCATATCATTTCTCCTTTAATCTATTTTATACTATTCCCGATTAGCAGGAATTAATAGCATCGAAGAGGACGAATGTCTGGCCACCTGATGGCTGACACTCCCTAAAAATACTTCATTTAAGAAGCCCCGCCCTTGCGAACCCATAACTACCATAGAAATATTATTTTCCTGAACTGCTTTGATAATCTCTCCCGCGGGCAAACCGATTGGCAGTTGCACATCAACTTCCACATCTCCAATTGACTGTAGTTCTACTTTCATCGCCTGAAGTCTGGTGTTGTCCAAACGGATAAAATCCGAAAGGCTTTCTTTAAGATAGGGTTCTACCACTGCTTTGTCGATGACATGCATCAACGTAACCTTTTTTACTCCATCTGTTACCATTTTTTTGACAACCTCAAATGTTTTTTGGGCGTTTTCAGAGAAATCAGTGGGAAACAGAATATGCTCAATCAGATTACAGGATTTCATCAATTTCAAACGTGCCTCCGGTTCATTAACAATTCGGATCAAAAGCACCGGTTTTTGGGCATGAAGAATCACTTCGTGGGCTGTACCACCAAAGAAAACCTCCCCGACCATCGAGTGTTCCGGAGCTCCCACGACCATCATGGAATAATCTTCTTGTACGGCAATGCGATTGATTTCGTTTTTTATATGACCCGTCACAACACGGGTGTTAACCAGATACCCCATTTTTTCCAGCAATACTTTCTGTTCATTGAGATTTGCTTCAGCAACAGCCGTATAAAACGACGAAATTCTTGAATCCAGGTCATAGGGACTCAGACATTGTAACAATAGAGATTCTTTTACCCCTAACTCTTTCACGCTTTCCAGACAATGAAGCATATTAAAAGCAGCTGGTGACATCTCAGACGCAATAACAATTCGACTAAACATGACAATACTTCCTTTCTAAATCGACAAAACATTACTCTTAAATTACCCGATCTATCATGATTATAACGATACGTCCATAAACAACCGTTTTTTAGTCATCAAAATGTTCCGCATTTTCATAGATCACCTTAATTTCATCTCCTTTCATCAATGCAGATAAAATAAATGCAATAATAATAATTCCGGGAATATCAATCAGTAATCGGGTGATTGCAAATTTTGCGCCCATCGATGTCATTTCAAACAAGAACATCGGTATTTTTGTTGTTGACCAGGCTCCGATAAAAATCATAACATTACTGAACTTCACCCCTTTTTTCATAAAAACAGCGGCAATCGGAAATGCCCCATATAGCGGTCCAGCCGCTGCCGAACCGATAAAAAAGGCTAGGATAATTCCTTTTAAACCAGAGCCTTCGCCCATATATTTAATCATCGTTTCCCGGGGAACCCAAATATCCAGAAGCCCCAGCAATACAAAAACCGGCGGAATCACCAAGACCATCTCTTTTAAAGAATAACCAGTAACGCCAAATGCTTTTATCCCCAGGTCGTTATTAAAAAGCGTAATGACCAACATAATCCCTAATACAACCAGAAATGCGCGATAGCGTTTTACTATTTTTTTCATAGATTCATCACCACTCCAATCACCAATGCCACCACAAAAGAAAATAAAAATGCCAGAACATTTCGATAGATCGTTAATTTCTTGCCGAAATATTTTATTTCAACCGGTATAGTCACGATCCCTACCATCATGAGTGCTGAAATAAAGGCACCAATTTGCATATAACCAGCCCCACCGTCTAAAAGCAATGCTGTCATTGGAAAGGCTACAAATCCGGGAATCAAGGTAATCGATCCAATAACAGCCGCCAGAATCACCCCAAACCAACCAGATTTATCACCAATAATACTTGAAATCATTTCCGGATTCATAATGGCCAGCAATAAACCGACCAGTAAGATCACCACTAGAAATTCCGGCAAAATATTTTCAAACGCTTTCCAGGCTTTTTTTAATGCCATTTTTGTTTTTTTCTTATCTTTATAAAACGAGACGAGCAACAGCACACCCGTAACAACATAAAGTGCAATATTCACAATTTCTCACAACCTTTACAAAATTAATTTATTTAAACAACCGTTTATCACAACATTTGTCAACTTCCGCCTGTAATGTCACATGATAAATACCTTCTTTTTCTTTAAGTAAATGCTCAATTTTATCAGTAATGAGACAAACCTCAGATAACAGCATATCTTCCATTTCGACATGCGCTTCAAAGTAAACCGTTTTTTCATCAGACATCCAAGTATGAACATGATGAATATTTTTAACCTTTTCCATTTTTTCAATTTCTGTTTTGATAGCCTCGTAATTCAGAGGCGCCGATGACTGCATCAGAATATTGACCGTTTTTTTGATGATCTGCCAGGTTTCCCGAATAATATAGATCGAAATCAGGGCTGTGATCAGCGGATCAATCCAAATGATGCCCCATAACTGAATCGCAACACCCCCAATCAATACACCAATCGATGAAACCGTATCACTGATTAAGTGCAAATAACTGGATTTGATATTTAAATTATTGTGTGAATCTTTTTCCAATAAAAAAACGGAAATAAAATTGGCGATCAGTCCCACAAAGGCAACAATCATCATCATCAACCCATTAATAGTCTCTGGTGACTGCCACCGTTTGATGGCTTCAATAATCAATAAAGCCGATAAAGCCAATAATACGGTTGCATTCACCAAGGCTGCCAATATTTCAGCGCGTTTATATCCATAAGTTCGCTTTTCATCCCGGGATTTTTGAGCAAGTCGATTGGCAAAATATGACATTGCAATGGCAATCGTGTCACTTAAGTTGTGTAGTGCATCAGATAGCAATGCTAAACTGCCCGAAAGAATACCGCCGATTATTTCAGTCATCGTAATAATCGCATTTAATACCGTCACCCAAAATATTTTTTTGCCGGACAGATTGGAATGATCATGGGTGTGCCGATGTTTTTCGTAATCATGGTTTTGGGTATGATTATCTTCCACGGTACTTCACTTCTCTTTCACTATTTTTATCTTTACTAAAATGTTTGTTTAAGTTCTTTACAAAAACAGATAACCAAAGGCGTTGAAACTAAAGCCGATTATCAAAATCCCAACCGTAACAATTCCTGCAAAAATCACCAGCAATTTTGTTTTGACCACCTTCTTAAGCATGATCATTGATGGTAAAGACAGTGCCGTTACTGCCATCATAAATGCTAATACGGTACCAAGACCTGCACCTTTAGAAACTAGTGCTTCAGCAATGGGAAGGGTCCCAAATATATCCGCATACATGGGAATGCCAACTAACGTTGCAATTAGCACCGAATACCACTTATCTTGGCCAAGAACTGCTGAGATAATTTCTTCCGGTATCCAATTATGAATAACAGCACCAATTCCAACCCCAATCAAGATATATAACCACACCTTGCCGGCGATCTCCAGAACCTGATCTTTTGCAAAACCGATGCGATCTTTAATTGTCAATGTTTCCTGATCTGTTTCAATCATCTTATTACTGTAAACAAAGGGTTCGACATAGTCTTCAAGCTTTGCTTTGCCAATGATGGTCCCGCCTAACACCGCCAGTATCAAACCAACAATGACATAAGCAATGGCAATTTGCCAGTTAAAAATGCTGGCCAGTAGAATAACCGAAGCCAGATCCACCAGGGGCGATGAAATCAGAAATGAAAAGGTCACACCAATAGGTAATCCCGCACTGGTAAAACCGATGAAAAGTGGGATCGATGAACAGGAACAAAAAGGCGTGATGGTCCCCAGCAATGCCCCTAATATATTGGCTGGAATGCCTTTAAAATTGCCCAGTATTTTGCGGGTTCGTTCCGGTGGGAAAAAACTTTGAATATAAGAAATCAGAAAAATCAGAACAGATAGGAGGATGAATATTTTAATAACATCATAAATAAAAAACTGTAAGCTCCCCCCTAGTTGACTCTGGGTATCCAGTCCAAATACATTTTCCACCAATTGAGCGACTAAATAATTAAGCCACTCCATTTTCAACAATTGATTATTCAACCATTCAAATACAAACATGAGATCATCTCCTAACTTATTTAATAATTTTTTACTGTTTATTCAACCGATGATTACAACATTGGTCGAGCCATTTTAGATTACCATCATTTCTGTTTTGATCAGTGACAAGCTGCGGATAATCCTCAAGATTGTCCAGAATATCGTTCAAGATATGTGTTAAAATCATATTGTCATTTCTTAACTGATAAAAAATATATTTCTCTTTTCGTTGTGAAGTAACGAGACTTAATTCTTTTAATTTTGCCAGGTTTTTGGAAACATTTGGTTGAGAAACATCTAAAATATAACTAAGTTCACAAACACACAACTCACTTTGGGTAAGCAAAAGAATAATGCGAAGCCTTGTCTCATCTGACAGAACTTTAAAAATATTAATGAGTGATTTCATTGCAGATTCCTTTCATATTTTTGGATAAGTCTGTTTCTATAATCACATGCTTATATAAGCATGTGATTATATTACACCTGTTATCAACTCTTGTCAAGCTACATATCAAAATTAGCCAACTAAAAATATATCACGACATAAAAAAGCAGCTGTATCATAAAGTACCCTGATACAGCTGCCACTAAACAGTATTTTTCACATCACTTGCTGCGATTATTTTTTAGTTCACCAACATATTTCGTTCACGCTATTCGATCATATTTTCATTAAAATCACACCGATAAAAAGACTTTGTCTTACTGATCGACTTTGATCACACCTAACTTATTCATGACCTCAACCAGTTTATCCGTATCAACCGGCTTGGCCGCATAAGCTTCACAGCCCAAATCAAAGGCGGTATTCACAAATTCGGTATCGGCCAGCGCGGTAATGATAATGATTTTGACCTTTTCTTCAGGCAGAATTCCACGTTGCACTTCAAAATCGCGGATGGCTTTAAGCACCTTCACCCCATCTACCTTTGGCATCATAATATCCAAACAGATGAGATCATAGGGGTCTTCTTCTTTAATCGCGATGAGATACGCATCCAAGGCTTCCATTCCATCTACCACAATAACGCATTCTCCATACTGAGCTAAAAACTTCCCTAAAAAGCGTCGACTTACCATGTCATCTTCTACAATTAATATTTTCATTTTATTCCTACCTTTCTTACATTGAATCTAATGTCTTTTGTCACTTTTAGATTGTCCGATTCTTTTATACTGTTCTTTTGTATACCGAATAAATATGATTAATCTGATCGACCTTTTCGGCTGCGGCTTCAAAATTCCCCCGTCTAATATCCAATTCTATTTTAAAAGCAACCACCTTTAAGTCTTCAATGTCTAAAGCAATGGAAAGCTTTTTGATCTGATTTGCCATTTTTTCAAATTCCGCTAATTTCCCGGCTGCCACCTGATCATTTAGCTCATCGATCAACTCCGACAGTTGTTCTTCTTTTTCAGCATCAGTTACCTTGCCACTCTGAAGAACTGGGGCCTTCTTTTCCTTAATCACAATTTCCCCATTAGCACCGATATACATTTCAAAATCGCCGGTCTTCCTTGTCTCTTCCTTACGGTTGATGCATTTTTCAATTTCCTCAACCAGCTTTTCTACTTTAATCGGTTTTGATATGTAGCCATCCAACCCCTGGGACAAAAATTTTTCCCGATCTCCGTGGAGCGCATAAGCGGTAATAGCCAACACCGGAGTATCCTGATTGATTGCCCTGATCCGCTTAGTGGCTTCAATACCATCCATTTCCGGCATTTGAATATCCATTAGAATAATATCATAGCTGTTTTTTTTAACCATTTCCAGTGCTTCAAAACCATTCCCGGCAATATCTACCCCATAACCACATTCGTTGAGCATCCGGGCAATAACCAGTTGGTTAACCTTGTCGTCTTCAGTCAGAAGGATTTTATACTGCTGATTGATCTTAAAATAATCAGGCTGTTTTTCCGATTGTCGCTCTTTAATGGAACCCGGCTCAAAGGTAAGCTGAAAATAAAACCGACTACCAACGCCCTCTGTACTTTCGATCCAGATTCTTCCGCCCATCAGTTCCACCAATTGCTTGGTTATCGCAAGCCCCAAACCGGTTCCCCCGAAACGGCGAGTAAAGGAGCCATCCACCTGGCTAAAGCTTTCGAAAATCCGTTGCCGGTTTTCTTCCGCAATCCCGATGCCAGTGTCTTCCACCACAAAAAGAAGTTCAACCAGATTATCTTTTGCCGCCAGTCTCTTAACCTTGACCCACACCTCACCGGTATCGGTAAATTTGATGGCATTACTGATCAGGTTATTGAGAATTTGCTGAATCCGATGAAAATCCCCCATCACATATTGGGGTACAGACGCTGAGAACGCATAACTAATTTCAATACCCTTACCTGTCGCTGCCGGCGACTGAGCTTTGATTGTGTGTTCCACCAGGGCTTTAATGTCACAGTTTTTCTTTTTGATCTCCAATTTTCCTGCTTCCATTTTTGAAAAATCAAGGATATCATTGATCACATTGAGTAGAGCATTGACGCAAGTTTTGATGATTTTGATGTTCTCCTGTTGTTCCTGATTCAAATTGGATAAACGCATTAAATTGACCATCCCAACAATCCCATTTAATGGCGTTCTGATTTCATGACTCATATTTGCCAAAAATTCACTTTTGGCCTGATTGGCACTTTCTGCTTCTTCCTTAGCCAATTTTAATGCCTGCTCCACAGCCAGTCGCTCGCTGATATCGCGGACAATCGTAATAGCTACCTTTTTCCTATTTAAATAACAGTGGCTACATAATAGCTCCACTGGCAGGGTCGTGTCGTCTTTTCGTTTAGCTAAGGCCTTGATGGCAATCTGACTTTTTTCAAGCACCTCTTTACAATATTTCTCTGCCTCGATGGTTGAGTCAATCAATTTAAAAACGGGATCCGCAAATCTAAAAAACTCCTCGTAGGCGTAATAAAACATATCTCCAGCAGTCTGATTGACTTCAATGAGTCGACCATGGGAGCCATCTTCATTAATATCCTGAACAAAAATTGCGTCAGACGAATTGTGAAAAACCTGACGAAACTTTTCTTCACTGTCAACAAGGGCATTTTCAGCATTTTTCCGTTCAGAAATATCTCGGATAATACAGATAATCACCCGTTTTTCATTCATTTTTGTGGCTTTAGCACTGACCTCAACCGGAATCAGGGTACCATCTCTCCGTTTATGAATGGTTTCAAAAAAGACGCCATCCTTATCCCCATGCTCCATTTCCTCAATTGCTACAGATTTTCCACCTTCAATTAAATCAAAGACTAAAAGGTTTAACAGTTCTCGTCGCTTATAGCCATAGAGCTGGACAGCAGCATTATTGGCATCGATTATTTTGCCGTTTATTTCGACAAAAAGAATGGTGTCTCGAACCTTTTCCGCCAGCATTTTATAACGGATCAGTCCCTCTTCCAGTTTTTTTCGATCAGTAATGTCAATTCCAATGCCAATATAACCACCATAACTTCCATCCTCTTCAAAGGATGGACTGTAAATGCCCTCAAGCCAGCGATAATTACCGCTGGCATGCAGAATACGGTATGAAACACTGAAAGATCTTTTACTACGAAAGGCCTGATTCTTCATTTCCAGATAAAAATTGCGATCCTCAGGATGAATCAAGTCCATCCATTTTATTCCCAGATAGTCTTCGTTTTGCTTACCGGTAAACAAGAACCAACCGCGGTTAAAGTAAACCACATTTCCTTCCCGGTCCATTTTCCAGATCAAGGTAGGAAAGTTTTCAAACATCCGGTAATAATAATCCCGGGACTGTTCCAGAGATAGCTCTCGATTCTTGCGCTCAGTAATATCTTCGAAGGTTACCACTGCATTTCTTATATGTTCCCGCATTAACGGGGCAACGCTAACTCTGAACCAATAATCATTCTCCTCATCGTCAACAAAAATACTTTTCTTAAATTCTATTTTAATCGGTTCATCTTCGAACTCCAGAATCTTTGTTACCGCATTTCTCAGTTCACAGAACTCACAAGACGGGTCAAAGCCGCAACCGCGTTTGTTTAAGCGGCTGCTTTTGCACTGTATCGCATTGCCAAAGTGTTTTCCAATAAAGTCTTCTCTTTTCCGATTGAAATAGTTAAGCAGTGGCTCATTGACATTGGCAATTTTTGCCTCTTCATCCATCACCACTACTCCAACTGAAATAGCATTAAATTCCTGAACGAACTTATCTTCAGTATTCAACCGCTTCTCTTTCAACATTTTGTCACTTCCTTTATACATGCATCCGGTTATTCACAACCGCCATGATATGACAACCTTTAGATAATCATATTTTGGTGCCAGATGTTAATATCACCACTGGCGACCTCCAGCTCAATAGTACGACTGACCGTAGCACCCGTTTCTTCATAGTGAATACCTAAATCCAACTCATCAAGAATCTTTTTTGTAACTTCTAGGTTATGTCGACCCACGTTAAAGGTATCATTCTTACGCAAGGATTCGGCACCACCAAAAATTCGAATCACCAATTCATTTTTCTGACATCCGTATTCACTGGAAAACTGCTTTATAAAGTAAGGCAACCCCGTGGTGACATAATAACAATAGCGGTCAACCGCATCCTCCCTTCGGGCTGGTCGAGGCAGGGCAATATGGATGATCCCCCCCACTCTTCGGATCGGAGAATAAGCTGTAATTCCCAGACATGAACCTAACGCAAAGGTCTTAATCTTATCATTTAATTTGTTGGAAATGGCCATTTCACCGATTCCGATAATTTTTGTCATCGTTTCACCTATTCCTTTAGTGCTGTAAAAATGTGTTGATGGATATTTTCCAGCGCGGATTGGACTGATACAGCGCCCATATTATAGGCGACCTTGTTCATACCATACACAACTGAAGATGCCTCATCCTGACCGATGGTATAACCACCTTTTCGTCGGATCTCCAAAAGACCTCTGGCACCATCACTACCCATTCCCGTCAATAGCACCCCAATAGCCCGATGGCCGGCTTCCCGGGCAACGGAATCAAAGAGCGTATCAACTGACGGACAGTGACCATTAACTTTTTCGCCAGCAAACACTTCAACTCGATACTTTACACCAATTCGCTTAATGCGCATGTGCTGATCTCCTGGAGCAATATATACCCTTCCCGATTCCAGATAATCCCCGGATTGGGCTTCTTTACACTGTAAAGGGGTCTGGGCATCCATTCGTTCGGCAAACATCTTTGAAAACACCGGAGGAATATGCTGAACAATCAGAATTCCCGGAGAATCCACCCGCAGGTTTTTAAGAATGTGATAAATTGCTTCGGTGCCACCGGTGGACGCACCAATGGCAATGAGCCGGTCTGATGACCGCCCATTGCCAGATATTTGCTGGATATGATTGTTTTCGATTCTTTGGAGAATCGGCTTTTGCACTGGAAGGATCACCCTGCTCTTTACCGCCAAGCGGATCTTCAGGATCAACTCAAGAAGAAAGTCTTCAAAGGTTTTTGAAGATACGCCATTCGGCTTTTCTACAAAATCCATGGCTCCGACTGCTCTGGCCTCAGGGCCAATCTTAGGATTACCACTGACAATCACCACCGGGATAGGATATTGGGGTAACAACCGTTTGATAAATTCGACACCACTCATTTTTGGCATTTCCTGATCACAGACAATAAGATCCAAATCGTATTTAAGAATTTTATCGCGCGCATCAAAGGCATCACATGCGGTAGCAACGACCTGAATCTGCGGATCAACGACCAGTTTTTTAGCCACCATTTCCCGGAATGACTGGCTGTCGTCAACGATGAGTACGCTGATCTGATTTTTCTTTCGCAATTCTTCTCGTCCTCTCTACCCGCTTGAGAAACCGTTGTCCCCATTTCTGGGATCTAATTTCAGTATTTTCCAAACTCATTATCGGTTAAAGCAATTTTATTAGGTTTTGACGTCGCATTATTAACCGGCACTTTCCGATTTGGGCGGCTTTCGATTGCTAACTCTTCATTTTGTCGATAGCCATACCGGCTATTTTTTTTTAAAGCAAATCGTGCTGCCTGTTCTCTTAACAACTCTGCCTGACTCGATAATTCTTCGCTGGCTGAGGCACTTTCTTCTGATGTTGCCGAGTTCATTTGAACAACTTCAGACACCTGCATAATACCCTGGTTGATCTGGGAAATGCCAATCGCCTGTTCGTTGGACGCTGAGGCAATATTTCCCACAATGCCAGAAACTTTCGCCACATCGTCGACAATCATGTTAAGGGATAGCGCTGTGGTTGTGGCGATTTTTGTGCCATCATCAACCTTTTTAATGGACCCTTCAATCATTCGGGTCGTTTCTTTGGCAGCATCTGCCGATCGGGCGGCCAGGTTCCTAACTTCTTCGGCAACTACTGCAAATCCCTTGCCATGCTGCCTAGCCCGGGCGGCTTCTACAGCAGCGTTTAAGGCCAAAATATTTGTTTGGAAAGCAATCTCATCAATGACCTTGATAATCTTAGAAATATTTGCTGAAGATTCATTGATTTCTTCCATCGATTGCAGCATCCGTTTCATTTCATTGTTCCCTTTTACGGCGTTTTCTCTGGTCAGTTCCGCCAGTTCATTCGCCTCACCGGCATTATCAGCGTTGAGACGAGTCTGCGAGGCAATTTCTTCAATCGAAGCAGTTAGTTGTTCAATTGAGCTGGCCTGTTCGGTAGCACCCTGGGATAAACCCATACTGGAATCGGCAATCTGTTTGGAACCAGCAGCCACCTGTTCGGCGGCGGAATCAATGTTGGACATAATGTCATTAATATGATCGGTCATTTTTATAAAAGCCAATCCCAGCTCGCCGACTTCATCACGGCTGTCAACTTTCACATCCACATCCAAATTCCCATTGGCAATTTCCTCAGCTGAATCAACCATCCGTCGTAAGGGCTTGCTGATCCCATTGGCAACGATCAATCCCAATCCCACCGCTAATGCAATTCCGACAATGATGAGAACGATCATCACAGCACTCTGGGTCGTAAAGTTTGCGGTATTCTGTGTAAGAATCGCTTCGGAAAGTTTTGTGTTGTAATCAATAAGACTTTGAAGATCCTTATCGACGGTTTCTCGTGCCTGGGTTACACCAGCAAGTTCTGCCAGTGCTTGATCATATTTCTGGGCTTTGACCAATTCCAGATTAGCATTGCGCACATCCCGGTAGGTCGCCATGTTTTCAATCAGCGTATCATAAAGGGCCTTATTTTGATCATCCTGGATGGTCGCTTCATATTCTTTTATTAGAACATTGTCACTTTCTACTGCCGTAACAATAGCATCTAAACGGGTTTGCAGGGTTCCCGGATTGCGTTCATAAACGGCCAGTAACTGATTGGCCCGGATATCTTCCAGGGCTGATTGAACATTGGCCAATTTTTGAGATGGCACCAAATTGTTATAGTACATGTTTTCCGACTGGGTATTAATGGTATTCATGGTATAGATGCCAAATACCCCCACAATTCCGGTTATTACCGCAAGCAAAATAAAACAGGTGACCAATTTTTGTTTTATTTTAAGATTCCTAAAAAATTCCATCTCGTGTTTCCTCCATCTGAGTTTTTATTTTGTTCCTATATACACAAATCAGGCTTCTTGAACGTGATTTTCCATTTCATCATCCTCAAGCAATTTCTGGCAGTCCAGAATGAGTTTTACCGCATGACCGACTTTTCCAATTCCTCTCACAAATTGCCTACCGTCGGTTTCATCCAAATCTGGATGGGGAACAATATCTTCCTCAGGAATGGCCACTACCTCAGCAACACCATCGACAATCAGTCCCACCGTGATATCTGAAATCTCGACAACGATCACGCAAGTTCGTTCATCGTATTCCCGTTCCGGTTTCCCAAACCGCAAGCGCACATCCACCACCGGAATGATCTGTCCCCGGAGACTCATAATCCCTTTGACATACTCCGGTAACTCCGGCACTTCGGTTATTTTCTGAATCCCGATTATTTCTGTAACATAAATAATTTCAAGACCATAGGCTTCACTGTCCAGATTAAAGGTTAAATACTTCCCTTCTTCGGTTTCATCATCCTCTTGCAGCTCCAGTTCATCAAATTCATCAAACGCTTCCGCCATCGTTTCGCCTCCTTTACCTAATTTTTAAGCCGTTTCTGGGTAACTAGTCCATTGACATCCAGTATCAGGCTGATGTTACCATCTCCCAGCAAGGTACACCCGGCCAGACCATCAATTTTTTTCATCCGCCGAATATACTTCGGCAGCGTTTTAACCACGACCTGCTGCTCGCCCAATAGTTCATCGGCAAAAAGACAGGTGGTTTTCGTTTCTCCTTCTAGCATAATTAAAATGCCGTCTTCAATCTCGGTTGCTCCAGTTTTAACCTTGTAATGCTCTTTAAGTCGCATAATCGGATAACACTTGCCCCGGATCATAATCATTTCGTTTTGATCGGTATCCCGAAAGATCTCCTGAGCCTTGGGAATAAAGGATTCTTTAATGGACATAATCGGCAGGGTATAACAGGTTTCACCAACCCGGATATTCATGCCTTCGATGATGGCCAACGTCAGGGGAATTTTCAGGGTAATGACGGTTCCCTGTCCTTCGACACTTTCCACCAGAATGTTTCCGCCCACTGCCTCAATATTCTTAGCTACCACGTCCATACCTACCCCCCGACCGGAAAATTCAGTAACCGCTTCCTTGGTCGAGAAGCCTGGTAAGAAAAGCAGGTTGAACACTTCAGTATCGGTCATATTAGCGGCTTCATTTCCGACTAGTCCGTTTTCCATGGCTTTTTGAAGGATTCCGTCGCGGCTCAACCCCTTACCATCATCGCGGATGATAATTAACACCTCGCCGCCGGCATTTTTAGCTTCCAGAGTGATGGTCCCGGTCCGGGGTTTGCCCTGGCGAACCCGATTCTCAGCAGCTTCAATCCCATGATCAGCGGAATTCCTGACAATGTGCATCAGTGGATCACCGATCTGCTCAATAATGTTTTTATCTACCTCGGTTTCTTCGCCCAAAATTTCGAGGTTAATTTCTTTCCCGAGCTTTTTGCTGATATCCCGGACAATCCGGTTCATTTTAAAAAAAGTAGGTCCTAAAGGAACCATCCGAATGGACATGACCATATCCTGAAGTTCATTGGTTATTTTTTTGAGCTGCCTGGCCGATTTGCTAAAATTATCCAGCACCAGGCCTTTAAGGTCCGGATTCTGGGTGACCATCGCTTCAGAAATGACCATCTCACCGACCAGATTCATCAGTTTATCCAGCTTTTCAACGCTAACCGAAATGATACTCTGGCTTTGGCTGCCATTATTTACTGGTGCCTCTTTGTTGATAACACAAGCTGTTATGGTTTCTTTCGGTTGGGGGACACTAATTGTATCCTCTGAAAGAAGACCACAGATCGCTTCCTGGATTTCCTGTGTCTGATCCAGCTCAACCATTTCGAATTGATCGATAAATGCCAAGCTGCGAAAAAAAGTCGCCAGTTTTTCTTCGGACTCCAGGGTATCAATTTGGAGAATGAAGCCATCCCGTCTAATCGTCTCCACACAATCCGGATCATTAATGACGTCTTCTGGAGTGCTTTTAAACGATTCGGTAATCTCCTTTAAATTATGAACCACGGTGAACGCCCGGATATTTTCCATCCCGCAGTCTTCATCGAATCGCAAAATGGCCTGATAGGTTTTTAGCTCACTGATTTTTGCCGCCTTGTTCGAGCTGATATAATATTTTTCTTTTATCGGTTCGTTGTTAATCACCTGGGAATCGGTCAGATTATTACTTTCTTTGAGCTGCTTAAGATGCTCTTTGATCTTATCTGTTAAACTTTTCGGATCGCCGTCGGCTTCTACCCCATTTTTTATTTTTTCCAGCTCCAGTTTCATAAAGTCAATGCCTTCAAGCACCAGATCTGACAGCGTTGATACATCAATAACTGCTGGCTTTTCTTCCCGAATAAAGTAAAACATATCTTCGGTGGTATGCGCCAGCACCGACATGTTATTGATCAGCATCATCGCTGCTGAACTTTTAATGGTATGCATGATTCTGAATATCTCATTGATAATTTCGCTGGGATAGCTGCCCAGGGCTTCGGTCTTAATCACCGACTGTTCCATTTGTTCCAATTGCTGGGATGTTTCAAAAATAAACACTTCCTGCATCGGATCATTCATATATTGATCTGCCAATCGTGTCCCTCCTTTTCTCAGTTTTTCATAAAACCGCTTAAAATTAATTCAACCATTTCCGCTGATTTTTCTTTGATCGAAAAGCTGTACGCGTTCATTCGCCATTTCAGACAAATTTCCTTGCTGCCGCCAGTGAGTATATTTTCAAGTACCGCCGGATCAAGATTTGTTCGGATCAGATTCTGATCGATGGCTGCTTGAATGGTTTTTGTAATAAAGTCGGATCGTTTATAAATGATTGAACTAACTTTTTCGGATAGTTTTGCATCGCACATCAGGCTGTCATAAGCTTGAACCACCACCGTTATTTCCGGGTAGTTCTGATAATATTCGGCATAGGCGTTATAAAAATAACGAATCGTTTCAAGTGGCAAAAAGTTTTTTAAAACACAGGTTTCAATGATGGCATCATCATACTGGGAAAAATGATCCACCACTGCCAGCATAATATCTGTTTTCGTCTTGAAATGCCGAAATAGAGTCCCTTCTGAAACACCTTCCTGTTTGGCAATCAATTTTGTCGATAAATTTTGAAGGCCAACGGCATTTAAGGTTTGGATGGTTGAAACGATGATGCTTTCATGTCTTTTTATCAAAGATTTTCCCATGTCGCCCCTCCTACCGGAGTGATTACTTACTCCTATATTTGAATTATACACTTTTCTACTTTATTGTCAACTTTTAATGTGAAGTTTCGACGTTTTTTTTTGTGCTGATTAAAGAAATTTTTATCGGCAACACGCACTCTTTTAGCAGTTCTTCATCATTACTGTTAAACGAGCTTAAAACGACCCCACTATATTTTTTGATTTTGATAAAAGCCATGTTATAATGGTCTCCATTAAATAATACTATAGGAGGATCGGATGATTCGAATTTCCAATCTAAAGCTTGAAATCACGAAGGCTAAAAATAATGATACTGAAGCAGCAGCATTAAAAAATGCCCTTCTGACCAAACTTAAAATTAAACCCAACGACTTAATCACCTTTCAAATATTTAAGAAATCCATTGATGCCCGCAAAAAAAGTGCCATTGCCTATATCTATTCGGTGGATGCCAGCCTCAAAAATGAGGGGGCCATTCTAAAAAAATGCGGCAAATCCGGGGTTATCCCCAGTCCGGATTTATCCTATCAACCAGTGACACCAGGGAATACCACCATGGGACACCGACCGGTGATCATTGGCCTGGGCCCCGCTGGTCTTTTTGCTGGTCTTAACTTGGCTAGAAACGGATACGCGCCGATTATTCTTGAACGTGGGGATGAGGTGGATATCCGATCCGCCAAGATTGACACCTTCTGGCAGACTGGAGAACTGGATCCCGACAGCAATGTCCAATTTGGGGAAGGCGGCGCCGGAACCTTTTCCGATGGTAAGCTAACCACCCTGATTAATGATCCCCGCTGTCGAAGTATTCTAGAAGCGTTTATCGCAGCCGGAGCGCCGGAAGAAATCCGCTATCTCAGTAAGCCCCATATCGGCACCGATCTGCTCCGCGAAACGGTAAAAACACTCCGCAAGGAGATCATTGCAAATGGTGGTGAGGTACGCTTTCGGTCCCAAGTGACTGATTTTTTGATTGAGGACGACCAACTCACTGGATTAATTATCAATGAGCAAGAAACCCTTAACTGCCAGGTCGCTTTGCTGGGAATCGGTCACAGTGCCCGGGATACCTTTTATACCCTTCATCATCGAGGCGTCACCATGACCCCAAAAGCATTTTCTATCGGCGTGCGGATTGAGCATCCCCAGAACCTCATCAATAGCGCCCAATATGGTCAAGCTGCCGGCACAGTGGGACTGGGGGCTGCGGATTATAAGCTTTCCTATCATTCCCCCAATGGCCGCTCAGCTTACACCTTCTGCATGTGTCCCGGCGGCTATGTGGTAGCTGCTGCTTCTGAAGCAAACGGGGTTGTCACCAACGGCATGAGCGAACACCGACGCGATGGTGAAAATGCCAATGCGGCCTTGCTCGTCGGAGTGCAACCCGAAGACTTCGGCGACAGTCATCCCCTGGCCGGAGTCGCCTTTCAGCGTAAATGGGAAACCCTGGCCTTTACTCTGGGGGGCCAAAATTATCATGCCCCGGCACAGTTGGTGGGCGATTTTCTGGCGGATCGACCCAGCACCCATTGGGGGCAGCTTAAGCCAACCTATGCCCCGGGACTTAAGCTTGCTCAATTGAAAGACTGCCTGCCCGATTATGTGGTCGCCACCATGAAGGAAGCCCTGGTTCATTTTGATCAAAAGATGACTGGCTTTGCCATGGATGACAGTGTCATGACCGGGGTCGAAACCCGCAGTTCTTCGCCAGTTCGTATCAACCGCAACGATGATCATGTTGCCAATATTTCCGGACTCTATCCGATGGGTGAGGGCGCTGGTTACGCCGGTGGAATTATGTCTTCAGCGGTTGACGGAGTTAAAACTGCCGAAAAAATCATCAAACGATATGCCCAATTAAATCCGCCAAAATAAAACTTTGTATTTTCCATCCTCATCGCTCACATAAAAAAGCTCCTGAAGATTTTTTCTCCAGGAGCACTTTTTTAACAAATTACATTATCTCAAATTTTTAAGCCTAATCCTGATGACCCTTAAACGGCTTTTAAAATTTCTGCAATTAAGCCCTCAATCTCTTGCTCTCTTTTTTTATTTTTCCAGCTGACAATAAAGGACTTTTCCACCGTGCCATCTTTTACTGCCACTGCAGATTTGATCTGTCGATTGGCCTTGTTTCCACCAGTAATTTTAGAAGCTAACTGCTTAGTAACAAAACTAAAGACCCGTTTGCCTTGAAGAGATGAAATTTGTTCAAGATATTCCGCCATTACTCCCGCCAATGAGAAGGCCCATACCGGACTGGCAAAGATCACCACATCATAGGGCGAAACATCCGGCTTATTGGTAAATACAATCGGTGGCTTAACACCAGGAGCATCATCTTCCGGAATAACCTGTTCAATTTCTACCTCCAGCCCTTTATCTGCCAGAGCATCTCTCAGCCTTTTGGCAACTGAAAACGTATTGTTGGTTTTGGAAAATACAATAATGCCAATCTTCATTCTACTCTCTCCATTCTCTTAAAAATTTGAACCTGTCCAGAATACAAATAAAGTCCCCATACTTTTAATCATTAATAATTCTCTTATTGACACTAAGGTACCTCATTTTATTATTTTTTACAAGTCTTTTCTTTGATTCAGATAAGCGTTTTTTGGTTTATTCCCAAAATTCCTGACTAATAAGCTAACAGCCTGAAACTATTTTATAACCTGTTTCGCAAAAAAAACACAGACTCACAAGCACGTGATCTGTGTTTTTTATGTTTATTACTATACCGAAAAACCGTTTGATCGGATAAATTGCTGATTTGCGCATGTTTTATCACCGGCTCAATCTTTGTGCAAACGCCGCGTGAACGCTTCCTCACGCATTCATTATAATTAGGATAGTCCGATTATTTCACCATCTTCGGTAATATCCATACCATTTGCAGCAGGCACCTTAGGCAGACCTGGCATGGTCATTATGGTTCCGGTGATCGCCACTACAAATCCGGCTCCAGCAGATAGTCGCACTTCTTTAACATGGATATTGAAGTCTTGAGGTGCGCCTAATAAGGTTTGATCATCTGAGAAGGAATATTGAGTTTTCGCCATACACACTGGTAGGTGGTCAAATCCCAGGGCCACAATCTCGTCCAGTTGTTTTTTAGCTTCTGGCTCGTATTCTACCCCATCCGCCCGGTAAATTTCTTTGGCAATGGTTTCGATTTTCTTTTCAAGCGGAAGTTCAAGCGAATAAAGGGGTTGATATTGAGATTCACCCAGGTCACAGAGTTTCACTACTTCTCTGGCCAGTTCCTCGCCACCTTTTCCGCCCTGCGAAAACACATCAGAAAGGATCACCTTGACATCTTTATGTTCGCAGGCTTTCTTTACCGCATCAAATTCTGCCTCCGTATCGGTTGGGAATTTATTGAGTGCGACAACAACCGGTACCTTGAATTTTTGGAGATTTTCCAAATGTTGGATCAGGTTAGCACTTCCTGAGGTGACGGCTTCTACATTTTCTTTGGAAAGTTCTGTTTTAACAACCCCACCGTTCATTTTCAGCGCCCGGACAGTGGCAACGATGACCAGCGCATTAGGTTTAAGCTCGGCGTAACGGCATTTAATGTCAAAGAACTTTTCTGCTCCCAGATCCGCTCCAAATCCTGCTTCGGTGACCACATAATCCGCCAGCTTCAAGGCCGTTCTGGTGGCCAGAACGGAGTTGCAACCATGGGCAATATTAGCAAAGGGACCACCATGGATAAACGCCGGAGTGTTTTCCAGCGTCTGAACGAGATTGGGTTTAATTGCATCTTTAAGTAGCAATGCCATGGCACCGGTGGCTTCCAGATCAGCCGCTGTCACTGCTTTACCCTCGGTATTATAAGCCACAATCATTCGGCCCAACCGATCTTTAAGATCTGTGAGACTGGAAGCCAGACAGAGGATCGCCATAATTTCTGATGCTACGGTAATGTCATACCCGGTCTCACGCTCGACTCCATTGGCCCGACTTCCCTGAGCAACGGTGATCATTCGTAGAGCCCGATCGTTCATATCCACAACGCGCCGCCAAACAATCCGGTCCATATCAATATTTAGTGCATTTCCCTGGTGGATATGATTATCCAAAAGTGCTGCCAGCAAACTGTGAGCCGAGGTTATCGCATGGAAATCACCGGTAAAATGCAAGTTGATATCATCCATCGGGACAACCTGGGCGTATCCACCACCAGCTGCTCCGCCTTTGACTCCAAAACAGGGTCCCAATGATGGTTCTCTCAAGGTGGTTATGGTTTTTTTGCCAATATAATTCAAGGCCATTGAAAGACCTACATTAGTTGTTGTTTTTCCTTCTCCCGCCGGGGTCGGATTAATGGCCGTCACTAGGATAAGCTTCCCATCTGGCTGATCCTGGTTGTCTTTTAATACCGACAAAGATACCTTGGCTTTATGATTGCCATAAAGTTCCAGTTCATCTCCAGTGATCCCCAATTTTTCGGCCACCTGTGCAATCGGTTGCATTTTAGCTTCCTGTGCGATCTGTACATCTGTTTTCATCCTGTCATTCTCCTTTTTAAAATAATTTCCTGATTCTCTGAATCCCTTTTCAAATTGGCTATTCAACAATCGGCTACCGACTGTCGATTCTACGGGCATTGCATTTAAACATTTGTGGATTACTCATAATCTGCTTGGTTTTTTCAACCTCCTTTTACCAAAGCTCTGTTTATTACATCTTACATTTTTCTCTGCGATTAATTATGCACATGTATATACAGATTTTTCCATAGGTTACCATCTTTTATACTATCTGTCAATATTTTTCTATATCGAGACAATTTATTATCTTTACTTGTTTGTTATTTCTCAAACAAACTTTAGTAAGTGAAATATCTTGTTATTATTTTAACGTTTTCAAGCGATCAACCCACTATTTACTACTATTTTTTATACTTTCCTTTTTTTACAAATTCTATTCATAATTCTGTAAACGGTTAAAAAAAAACGCCCTGAACAGTGTCTTTGTTCGGAGCGTTTTAGATTTCATTCGTAAAAATAGTTATTTTTTCATTCTTATTGTGTCACTTATTTAACTAGTACATTATGTAATTCTAATATACTTTTTATATTCTCTCTATTTTTTCTGTCTCGTTATCAAAATTAGCCGCCATTTTTTTATATATTAAGAAAATATTTTTAATTTCACGCTTTTCTTAACTAAAAATGATCCGATCAAGAAGCGATCATTTTACGCAAGCCCGACAATCTTACCGCCAATGGGCAACCAAAGTGTACAGAGTATGATAAAGGCCAGTTGCATCCAAATCGTTGCCTTTGGCATATCCGTCATCTTGTAATAACCAGCCGTATAGGTTATCAGCGGAATGGTATCAATGGGAAACAGATAACAATTACCGGCACACAATCCCAGAGTAATAATTAGCAATGCCGGATGAATGCCCGTTGTTGCTGCCAAGCTGATAATTACCGGTGTCAACACCCCAATCAAAGCAGGAGCTACCGGTACAACCAGCATAATGATAAAACACATTGCCGCGACAAAGAATACCCCTTCCATTGTCGAAATAGTCAGACTGGTGGGTAAGACATGAGTGACAAACCATTCACTGACACCATTGGTCACAATGGTGTTGGCAATACATAAAACCGTCCCAATCAAAACAAAAGAAGTCCAGCTTACCGCTTTGATGTAGCGGTCCCAAGTTAAAATATCGATCCCTGGCAGGAAAAATAACGAACATCCTATCAGAGCAACCACAGTAACATCAATTCCTGATACAAAGGAACTGAGAATCCAGAAAAACATCATCCCTGATGCGATGGTAATAACTTTCCATTCGATTTTTGAAATCTTTTCTTTTACGGCAATGGTTTTTAAATATTCCTGTATTTCTGACTGATCAATTTCAGCCGGCGGATATATTTTCATCAACACAAACCAGGAAAATGGCACCATTAACACAACAATGGGAATGGCACAAATCATCCATTGAATAAAGGTAATCTGAATACCAGCAATGTTTTGCAATAAACCGATGGTTAGGATATTAATCCCACTGCCAGCAGGGGTCATGACTCCGCCTAGCATGATGGCGACCGGGATCCCGATCATTAGTGGTCTTGCTGTTTTTTTACGGTCCGCTTCATTTTTGAATAGTTTTAAAAAGCCTGCTCCAATTCCCATAAAAACAACCACCGTCGGCACATCCGTAACCACCGATGAGATCAGCCCTCCAGCAACCATGATTGCTAAAATACATGTTTTTACGTTTTTACCAAACTTCTCCAGTAAAAGATGGAGGACGCGTTGCACAATTGGCGTTGATGTCACTGCTTCAGCCAAACCAAACGAAGCCAGTACAAAAAACAACATCGTATTGCTAAATCCAACCAAGCCGGTTGCAAGATTTTTAGTTACGCCCAGAATTGGCAGCAAAGCCAGACTTAAGAAACAGATAACCCCTACTGGTAGTGCTTCTGTTATCAGCATGATCAAAAAGAAAATTAAAAGTCCTATGGTAATAAATCCAATATCCGTCAAACCTTCTGGAATTGGCAGAAGGAAAACTGCAATCAGTACCCCTATGCTCATGATCATTCCTAATAGCTGTTTTTTATTCATAATCCACCTCAAGATATTTATCTCTAAAATAATACAGACAAGAAGTCGATTCAGATCTTGAAAAGACTTCCTGTCTGTAATCATAAACCTTCATCAAATCATAAATAAAAATTAGATTTGATTAGCGTATTTCCCTAAATCAAAACATTTCCTTTGACATTTTGTCTATTTCAGTATTAATTGTTTCGTATACACCGGGGAACGAGTCAATCGGCAAGCCGGAGGTCTGAGATGGAATAAAATATAGTTTTCCATTTTCTTGACAGGTTTTTTTAACATATTCAGCGACAATTTCCGGTGTCCAGCCCGGGAAATCAACAAGACCGCTATGGATACCACCCATAAAGGTAATCTTGTCGCCATATTTTTTGATCAATTCAGGAATATTATTGGTATTCATGACTCCCTGCCAGATATCAATGCCCATTTCAATCATGGATGGCACCAGGTTAGCTGCATAGCTATCGCTGTGGTGAACAATTAGTTCAACGCCATTATCTTTATAATAGCCATAGATCTTCTTGTAAGCGGGCTCAAAAAATTCTTCAAACATTGCCGGTGAAATAAAGGAGTTAATCTGGCTGCCCCAGTCATCATGATGGAAAACAGCATCCGGATGAAGATGATCGACAAACTCTTTAGCCAACCGAAGTTCAAAATCCACCAGGTAGTCAATCAGTTCATGCATCGCTTCAGGTTCTTCATAATAAGCCATTAAGGCTTCTTCCATACTCATCAGATAATGGACATGTTCAAAAAGGCCCGGAGCAACAAAAACAGTAACATACTTGTCATTCCGATCAACAGCATTGGCATCAGCAATGGCAGTCGCCCAAGCTTCCTCGGGATATTCAAGTTTTGGTGCTTTCACGTAATCCCGCCACTTCGTAATATCTTTAATCACAATATGTTCTTTGTCATGAACCGGGAATGAACCTAACTGCCCTTCCGGCCAGCTCAAAGTAACACCCCATTCATTAACAATTTGCCCCCCTACTGGCGGTTTTAAACGGCTAATCGGAGTTTTCATCATTAACGCAAACGCTTCATATTGTTTGACAAAGCGGTCTGGATTTCCACCTTTTAATACTTCCGCAAGGTTTTGTCTTTTTGTTAGCATCATATTTTCTCCTTTTATGGTTTTTAAATGGATTTATCATTTCGAACCGAAGCGAGTATAACGCGCTTCGGTCGAAAAATAAGATTTATCCCTGTTGTTTTCGTTCAGCAACTTCTTTGTTCATTTCAGCCATTCTTGTTGGTGTTAATGTATATAGTCCAAACATTAACACTAATCCGATAACCATAATGATTGCTGGATATAATGCAAAGCCATTTTTAATTGCCTGTACCAGTTCTGGTGTTACCGCCATATCAGCTACGTAACCAACAGAACCTAAAACTGCTGCAATGATTACCGAACGGATAAAGATCGATATTTTTATTGGGAAACTGATGAGTGACATAATGAAACCGCGAGCATTTTTCCCTGTTTTCCATTCACCATAATCTACCGTTGCAGAGTACATGGCAACACCCAGTGAATCAGGCAAGCCATAGCCAATATAGGCAACAAACATAATAATCTTAAATGCGGTTGCTTCAAGCGGCATAAACCACACCAGTAATAAGCCGATAACTAAAAGACTCAGTGCGATCATGTAGGTTGTTTTTTCGCCTAGACGCTTGGCAATCGGTGCCGCAATCATGGCTGCAAAGAAGCTTGAAATGGTTAATCCTGTCATAAACAAAGCTAATCCCGGCAGATCTTCGATAACATATTTAAAGTAGTAGAATGCCATTCCAAAAATTACAAACCGACCTAAATATCTACCCAGTTCTACTAACATTAATCCCAACAAAGGCGGATTAACAACAATTTGTTTGAGCATTTCTCCAATAGACATCTTTTCAGCTGGTTTTCCAGCTTTAACTTCTGTACCGTTTTGAGCATATTCTTTTGTGATAACATAATAAATGATGTTACAAGTAATCATGATCGCACCAGTAATCGCTGCCATATAAGTATAGCCTAAAACTGGGTTGCCAACACCAGCGCCGATGGCAGTGATTGCTTTTACCCCAAAGTAAGAAAACGCCAGAGCACCAGCAGCATTAAACATCCCCCGGTTGCTAGCCATGGAGATTCGCTCTTCACGAATGGTGGTCAGTGAATTGTTCATCGAAATATGGGCTGCATAGAATGTATTCCAGACCAGATGACTGATGGCAAATCCTAAAAAGATAATAATGGCATTAATCTCTGCTGTGCCACCAATTTGTGAAAACTGCAAAATATAAAAGAGTGCCGCGACGGGTGGTCCAACCAGCAGCCATGAACGGTATTTACCCCATTTCATGTTGCTTTTTTCTAAAATAACCCCCGCGGTTGGTACTGCAACAATATCTACGATACTGGTTACCAATAAGATAGTACTTACCAAAGCCAACGGTATTTTTGCAAAATCTGTAAGAAATGCTGCAAAAAACATAACTTCAATATTGACCATGGTCTGAAATCCGAACGACGGCAATCCATAAAGATTAATGGCCGACTTTTTTAATGGTTTGTTCATAATTTTTTCTCCTTTTTAGTATAAACTTAAATATCAATTCCTTTTTTAATAGCTGTTTGCATCACATGCATGAACAGTCAGTCCTCATCTTCCAACAATCAAACACTTAATTTATCCATTCGTTCCTTCACCCGATATTTATTTTGCACCATCCCTTCCATATATGATGCAATTCTTTTACTACTCCTTTCTTAATATTATTCAAAATTTGACGGGGAAGCACTAAAGATTTTCAGAATTTTGTGATCTTTTTCGTAAACCGTAAATAAAATTGTAATTACTATTGCATTTTCAACATCATTGTACTCGTATTCAATGAGACTGTCAATGGTTTTTTTAGTAAAATATATCAGTTAATCTATTTTTGACGCCATTGTACTCGTTTACTTTTCGTATTTTTCTGAATAATCTATATTTTCTCGTTATCTGTCTCATTCTACATAGCAGCTTTTTATCACAGGTCAATCATCACCATATTATTTTTGTTTTTGATTTGTAATTTATTTCCGATCACATTTGTAAATTTTATTATTCCTCTTTTAGCTTGATTAGCCCTTTTTGTTTGTCGTTCTATTTCATTCCCTTTTTGGCATTCATTTAATCACACCCAAATAAAAAGAACCTCTTTCGAAGTTCTTTTTTTGAAATTACGCATTTTTTCAGTAATTTTACTTGTGGTCTGTTTATTAAAACTGTCTGAGTTTATTTTGTCAATGCGTACATACAAGAGTCTTGAATTACTCCATTTTTACAAATACTCTTTCGAAAAACACCTTCCAGTTCAAACCCAGCTTTTTCAAGCGTTCTTCGAGCCTTCTGGTTTTCTGAAAAAGGACGGGCATAAATTCTTACAACATCCGATTCTGCAAAGGCATTTTCACAGACTTGTTTAATCGCCTGGGTCATGATCCCCTTCCCCCAGAAGGGTTCGCCTAACCAAAAACCCAGCTCTCCGCTTTTACTGCTAACATCCTCCTGCATAAGTAAACTGATCGACCCGGATGCTAAATCATCAATAACAACCGCTCTGTTTAACAGTTTCCGTTTATTCTTATGAATACTTTTTGAAATAAAAAGATGTGCATCATCTAACGTATAGGGATAGGGAAATGTATTTCTCAGATTTCTCGCTATCTTTTCATTATTGGCCAGGGGTACGATACTTTCAGCATCACTCAGTTTCCACTCTCTTAGTCCAAATTCCATTTTCATAAACCTCCTATTATAATTCAATTCTTGCGTTTTTGTTAAAACCCAATTTGTGCACGTCTGCTTTATAATTTTCATAAGGTTAACACCTCTCACTATTTATGTCAATATTTTTCCTTTTTGCGACAATATATTGCATTTACTTGTTTGTTATTTCTCAAACAATTTTCAAAACAGAAATATATTGTTCGTTATTTAACAAATCAAGTTTGTCGGAATTACTAAGTTTGGGCGTTTATTATTCGGGTAACTTTAATATTTGTTTGCACTATATAATAATGGTTTCACATACTATTTTTCAAAATTTATATTTTAAGGTGAAACACTTTTTGATTTTTCTAGTATATTAAAAGGAAAATAATTGATATTTATTGGAGCAACTGTTTAGTTTGTTTTTTTGCTCGTTTTATTTTATATTTGACCGATGCTTGGCAAAATTATTTCTTGCTAGAAATTTCATATGATGTGATAACTTTAACAAATAACAAAACGAACAAAATTGCAAACTATTGCTTTTTTATTGCTTTCCTTCCTTTTTAACGTCTTTATTTTTATGTAATTTCTGATCACTTTCCATCGGAAATCAACGTGAAAACGATGCATAATTAAGCATTACTTAAGGAACGATTTCCTCCCGCTATCGTTTCTTCTTAATTAAATGGAACTAAATTAATTGGTACCTGCTCAATTGCAATCATCACAATTTATTATAAAAAAAGTGTTTCCTGTTATAACAGCAAACACTTTTTTTATAATGAATCAAAAGACTATAATTTTACGAATTACTTGTCTTTTACCTGATCGCAGTTAATTACACTATAAATTAAACCTGCTTAAATTATTAACTCATCCAGAATTTCAGATCCACTGGGTTTTGCCTGAATTCCAATTCTTAGAAATTAGTCTCTAGAATTCAATGACCTTTGGTTCGGCCGTAAAAGACGAAATAGTTGCTACTGCATCTTTTAAATATAATACTTGTGTATTGTCGTCATTGGCTGAGTACATATCTTGTAAGCTTGGGTAAGCATCCAACATACTTTGTTTTGCTTCAAGTCGATCATCTTCAACGGCAACTGCTTGAAGTCGGATCCATGTTTCACCATTAAAAGCTGAAATTTCAACCTTCGGATTTGTCATCATCTGTTTTGAAACAGCTTTTATTTTCCCTGTTTGAATATAAAGTTTGTCCTCAAAGATGTTGATTGTTCCGAAAGGACGAACGCGTGGTTGATCGCCTTCTTCCGTTGCTAAAAAATACGTACCACAATTTTTCAAATAATCATACACTGCTTCCATTTTTTCTCCTTCGCTCATTATTGATTTGACATCGCTGCCAGTTATATTATAATTTTATATCATATAACAAATAATACAAGTACGATGTTTTAGTATTGTTACTACCTTATTAGATAGTATCCTCAGGAGGTATCATGGAAAACGATTTATTTGGCATCTGTCCATTTGTGACAACACAAAAAATTCTGACCGGAAAGTGGACGTTGCTTATTATGCACTGTTTAAGTGAACGCACCCTTCGATTTAATGAATTACAAAGAACACTCCCCTCTCTAACTTCCACCACGCTGACTAAGCAGCTACGAATGTTGGAAGATCACGGATTGATTATCAGAACCGTATATAATCAAATACCACCCCGGGTCGAATACTCGCTGAGCGACCTCGGAAAAAATTTCAAGCCAGTGTTGGATGAATTAGAAATTTGGGGGAACCAGTATATTGAATTTTTAAAAAATAAAAATCAGATCTCTGACCAAACTAACGATGATACCAATAAAAATGAAATGACGAGTTTTTAACAAATTTTTAAATCAAGACATTTTATAAAATAAAACAAGTAAAACAACAGGTGAAACGATGACCAATCAACCCGAAATAAAACTATCCGTCCGGAATCTGGTGGAATTTATGCTCCGTTCCGGAAATATTGATTCTAAATTTATCAGCAATGCCAGTGCTCTGGAAGGAACCCGAGCCCACCAGAAGGTACAAAAAGACAATCAGGACAAGGGCTATACCGCAGAGGTATCACTAAAATACAACCTCGCATATGAAGGCTTCTACTTCCTTATCGAAGGCCGTGCCGACGGCATCATCACCACTGACACGGGGGTTGTCGTGGACGAGATCAAGTCCACCAGCCAGTCCCTTTCGGACATCGACGAAGATTATAGTCAAACCCATTGGGCTCAGGCTAAATGCTATGCGTTTATTTATACTATCCAAAATGAGCTGCCAGAAATTGGCGTCCAGCTGACCTATTTTCAACGTGAGAGTGATGAGATCAAGCAATTTCTAAAAGTCTTTACCCAAACCGAACTGACCACTTTCTTTTATGATCTGATTAATCAATACCTGGTCTGGGCCAGCCTGACTAGCGACTGGGTAACCAAACGAAATGCCGCCATCAGGGCCCTGGATTTTCCCTTTGAGAGCTATCGCCGGGGTCAACGAGAGCTGGCGGTGGCGGTTTATAAAACCATTACCGAACATAAAAAGCTGTTTGTTCAGGCTCCCACCGGGATCGGAAAAACCATGTCCACCCTGTTTCCCGCGATCAAATCGATGGCTGAAGGGCATACCGCTAAAATTTTTTATCTGACCGCCAAAACCATTGTCCGGGAGGTGGCCGAGGAAGCCTTTGCTAAAATGGCGGACCAGGGGCTGGCTTTTAAAAGCGTCACCCTCACCGCCAAGGATAAAATCTGTTTTCAGGAAGAAACCATCTGTGATCCCGATTACTGCGACTACGCCCGGGGTCATTTCGACCGGGTTAATCCAGCTATTCTTGACCTGCTGGAGCAGGAAAACCGCTTGACCCGACCGATCATTGAAGACTATGCTCACAAGCATCAAGTCTGCCCCTTTGAATTTTCCCTGGATTTAACCCTCTGGTGTGATTGCGTGATCTGTGATTACAACTATGTTTTTGATCCCCGGGTTTATCTCAAGCGCTTTTTTACCGATAATGGCGGCGACTACACCTTTCTGATTGACGAGGCTCATAATCTGGTGGATCGGGCCCGGTCGATGTTTTCGGCAGAACTTTATAAAAAACCGTTTCTGGAACTGAAACGCCTGTTTAAGGATACCGATCCCGGTATCGCTAAAGCCCTGGGAAAAATCAACAGCCACATGATCGGGCTGCGGAAACTGGCTGAGACCGACCAGCATTATCGCCAGCCAGAAGCGCCCAAGGATTTCTTGCCGCTGCTGCTGAAGTTTATTAATCTGGCCGAAGCGTGGCTGGTAAAAAATGAGGGCAACGAATCCCACAAACAGCTGCTGGAACTGTATTTTAACGCCCTGACCTTTATGCGCACCGCCGAATTTTACGATGACCGCTATCTGACCTACGTCGAAAACGCCAATGGTGACACCAAAATAAAACTCTTTTGTCTGGACCCCTCCCACCTGCTGGGCGAAGCCATTAAGCGCGGCCGGGCTGCGATTTTTTTTTCTGCCACCCTGTCTCCCCTTAACTATTTTGCAGAAATTCTGGGTGGCGATCCTGACAGCTATAAAATCAGCCTGCCCTCTCCCTTCGATGTCAAAAACCGGGAACTGCTGATTGCCGATACCATCTCAACCACCTTTCGAAACCGGGAAAAGACCTATCCCGCCATTGCCACGTGTATCAAAGCCATACTGGAGCAGCAATCAGGCAACTATCTGGCTTATTTTCCTTCCTATAAATATATGAACGCGGTATTTGAGATTTTTACCGAAACCTACCCGGAGATCATCACCATCCGGCAATCCCCTGAAATGAACGAGGCCGACCGCGAGCTATTCCTGAATCAGTTCCGACCGAAACCCGGCACTACCCAGGTCGGCATGCTGGGCTTCGGGGTGCTGGGCGGGATCTTTTCCGAAGGGGTGGATTTAAAGCACGAGGGACTCATCGGCGCCATTATTGTAGGTGTGGGTCTGCCTCAAATCTGTTTTGAGCGTGATATCATCCGCGATTATTTTAATGAAAAGAACAACGCCGGCTATGAATATTCCTACCTCTACCCCGGGATGAACAAGGTGCTTCAGGCCGCTGGACGGGTGATCCGAACCGAAACTGACCGGGGGGTGATCGTCCTCATCGATGAGCGGTTTGGTAGCCTCAGCTATCGCCAACTGTTTCCCCGTGAGTGGTTTCCCCACCGCCGGATTCGGACTGAGGCCGAGCTAAAAAAGGGTTTGCAGGATTTCTGGGCCATGCCCGAACCCCAAATTTGACGTAAAAAACATCTGCTGTCGTACTACGACAGCAGATGTCTGATGACCATGACAGGATGATAAAAAATCATCCGCGGTCCGCTAAAACCCATCACTTCTCGAATTTTCACCTGATTCTCTTTATTATAGCAGTGGCTTGGACACTGACTGCAAAAACCCTTGTTTTCGCCATAGTGGCAATGATCCAGACGGTTCAAGGCATAGCTTAACAGAGCCTGGCACTCATCACACAGATCCTGCGAACGATGTTTTTTACGGCAATAGATTCTTACCATCAAGGTGAGGATTCTTCTTTCCTTGTCTATTTTTCGCATCATGCTTTATTCCCTATCTTTCCTTGCCCTCCACAAACCATTTGGGTGCTTCATAATAGAGACAGACCTCTTTATTCTGAATCCGGCAGGTGTAGCGAATTCCCTGTCCGCCGACCTTCAGGGAAACACCCGGGCGCATATCCAAAACCCGGTCGATTATAAAAACCCGACCATCCTCCCATAAAACCTTTAAAGGAATAATTTTTCCATCTTCTTCAAATTTTGCAATCACCTGGACAAACTTTTTAATAGCCATTCTTCTCTAACACCTCCTTTAAAAGTAACCAATCGGATGGATAATGTGGTCTTTTTTGGGGTCCAGGCAGCTCATCTGATCCCCGATGGTGACCGCCCGCCGCACCGCCAGATTACCAAAACGCTTGCGCAAGTCATCGACGGTCTCATCAAGCCGAGCCTGCCGCACCCGGAGTTCTTCATTGCCAAACAGATCGAGCTGAATCGGGGTTGAATCCGGTACCAGATCGGTGACCCGCACCCCCATGGAGCGGATATCCGAGCTAAAATCATAATTGTTTTCAAACAGCGCGATGGCCGCTTCCGCTATTTCCCGGGTCAGATCCGAGGGCTTGGCCAATTTCAACTGCCGGGTGAAGCTGTGTAATTCTTTGTTTCTTACATGGATGGCCACGGTCAGGCAATAGCAGCCGGTTTCCCGTAACCGCATGGCCACACTTTCGGTAAGCATGTAGATGATAAATTTCACATCCTTCAGGTCTTTTAAATCCCGGGGAGTGGTGATACTGTTGCCAATGCTTTTAAGGATCCGTTCATTGCCGTTATAATGCTCGTCAAAGGATTTGACCGGGCTATCGTCCAACCCATTGGCAAACCGCCATAACACGGCACCCATTTTGCCAAATTGAAGCACCAGAAAATCCAGGGACGTTTTTGCCAATTGTCCGATTGTATAGATGCCATATTTCATCAATTTTTTCTTGGTTGAGCGGCCCACATAGAGGAGATCCCCGACCTCCTGCTGCCAGACAATTTTTTTATAATTATCCCGGGTAATCACGGTGATGGCATTGGGTTTCTTGTAGTCCGAACCAAACTTGGCAAAGATCTTATTCCAGGAAACCCCAATGGACACCGTGATTCCCAAATCTTCCTGAATATCCCGGTTGATTTTTTCGGCAATCACTGAGCCGTTGCCGTGAATCCGGGCACTGTTAGTGACATCCAGCCAGGCTTCATCCAGGCCGAAAGGCTCCACCTGATCGGAATAGCGATTGTAAATCTTGCGGGCCAGCCGAGAGAAGCGCAGATACAATTCATAGTTAGGGGCCCGGACCACCAACTCGGGACATTTTGCCCGGGCCTGCCATAGCACTTCCCCGGTTTTGACGCCAGCTTCCTTGGCTTTCTGGTTCTTGGCCAAAATAATCCCATGGCGCTTCTCCGGATTTCCCCCTACCGCCACCGGGAGATTTCTGATTTCGGGATGATATAAACATTCCACATTGGCATAAAAACTGTTTATATCCGAGTGTAAAATAATCCGTTCCATGGCTCACCTTTTTTAATCTACCTCATTCAAATTAGTACATATGTTCTATTGGTATTCTATACCCACTGGCACTCTTTGTCAATGCCTAAATTCTTAACCTCACCAAATCCCTCTTAGCGTCATTTTTATTTCATGTCCAAATTGTAACATCGCTGTTTGTATACCACTTTCAACTTATCCGAAGATTAGGTGAAGGCTTACTGTTTTCGGGACAAAAGAAAAAACAGAGGGTATGATCCTCTGTTTTAAGAAATTTGTACGCTTACTCGTTTGCAGTTTCCAATCAATCGGAGCACCACTGCCAGCTAACATTTGTGATAGAGTAAACAACGGTCGCTAAACCCTGCTGGCGGTATTCCTAGCCCCTGATTCAGTCTGGCCCAATAATTGACACTGGCAATGGTACTTGCCAACATAACGATTTCGGCTTCGGTAAATTCACAGGTCAGATTTTTAATGAATTGACCAGATAGATCGGGCGGGGTACGTGACAGACTGATGGCGTACTCCAGTGCCAGCAGCTCACGCAGGCTAAATGTATCAACAGACTGCACCTTCCGACGCCCCTGTAAGACTGCCAACTCGTCATCCGTTATCCCATTTTTAAGGATCCCGACGGCGTTCATGTCAATACAAAATGAGCAGGAGCAGATTAACGAGGCCTGGAGCCTAACTAGATTGAGTAGCCGCATCTCCTGATTATTCTTCCCTTTTGCAGTCATCATCTCCAAAACACCGGAACCAATGGCCGCTCTGGGATACCAGGTTAACATCCGGGCCGGCATCAAGTCTTTACCAGTTTCTTTTTTGGCGATGTACAATCCGATCCGAAGTAACAACGGTATTCTTTTCGGTGCTTTTATAAATGCTTTTGGTATTCCATTATTGCTATTTTTTTCTTTTTTACCCGTATTTTTCATTTTCCCCTCCGTTTATCTTTATATCGACTGTATACCATCATTATAACCAATTAAACACTGATCATAATCCGACTCCCAGAAACGAAAACAGCCGGAGAAAATTCTCCGGCTGTTGCTAGGTTTTCTTTTATGATGGATTGGTTTAATCAGGGTGTAAATTATTCTCCAGCACTAACTATTTTCCGGCATTGATCAGATCAATTTCCGTAGTAATCGCTTCATAAACGCCGGGGTAAACACTACCGGGACCACCTTGGGTAATACAAGGGATATAATAGTGTTTACCGCATCGGGCGACGGCTTTGCGCACTTCGGCGCCAACACTTTCCTGGGTCCAGTTTTCATCATCAATCAGGGAGTTGTCGATATCGCCCATGAACGAGATCTGGCCGCCGTACTTTTTAATGAGGTCGGGAACATTATTATTAGAAATACAGCCCTGCCAGATATCGATTCCCATTTCGATCATCAGTGGTACCAGATTGGCGGCATAGGAATCGCTGTGATGGACCACTAGCTCAACACCGTTAGCCTTATAAAAGCCGTAGATTTTTTTGTAAGCCGGTACGATAAACTCGGCAAACATTTCCGGTGCCATAAACGAGTTCAGAGAACTGCCCCAATCGTCATGATGGAACAGACAATCTGGTTTGTAATATTTGATCAATTCCGCGGCATAACGAAGTTCATATTCAACAATGTAATCAATTAAGGCATGCATTTCTTCCGGTTCCTCATAAAAACCCATCAGACAATCTTCCATCCCCATTAAATGATGGCATTGTTCAAAGACTCCCGGAGCCACAAAGACGGTGGCGAATACCTCGTTACGGTCAATTGCTTCAATGGCTGGTAAAAACGGGGCCCAGGCTTCGGCTGGTAAATCTGTTTTAGGGGCCTTAACAACGTCCCGCCATTTTGTAATATCCTGGAGCACCTTGTGTTCCTTATCGTGTAAGGGAAATGCTCCGGGGGTTCCCGCTGGCCAGGCAAAGGTAATGCCCCAGGCATTCTTTGCCGGTTCGCCACCAGGCATGGGAAAAGCGCCTTGTCCGGTAATCGGATCACCCATTATCATTCCGTAAATGGCATCGGTACACACAAAGGCCTCATACTGATTGACAAAGCGGTCCGGATTGCCACCTTTAATCGTTTCCAATAGGTTCTGTCGTTTCGTTAGCATAAATCATTTCCTCCTAAAAATAGTAGCGTTACACAATTTAAATGCGTATATATTTGTAAAATGAATTATATCACTAGTTTCAAAGAATTACAAGCATTACTTAACCGGTTAAATCTATATTTTTGATGACGTTATCATTGGCCTGTTGATAAGCTTCTTTAAAAATCCCATCAAGTTCGGGAGTTTCCTGATCCAAAGGGGATTTATTCCGTCTTTCTACTGTTTTAAATATAATTAAGAATTTTAAACCGTCTTGTATTGTGCATTCAATCTTTGGTCAGGATCTGCCTTATCGAGCTCCTATTCAATCATATTTTCTTCGATTACATCCTTAATGAACACCCCCACCAGAACCGGATCAAACTGAGTGCCGGCATTACGCTTTAACTCATCAATGGCGTCCTTTTTTGTCATTGCTTTGCGATAGGGTCGGTCCCGGGTCATTGCATCATAGGCGTCCACAATAGCTAGAATCCGGGCCAACAGGGGAATTTCATCGGTTTTTAGACCTTGGGGGTAACCGGTGCCATCCCAGCGCTCATGGTGACAAAGAATATATTCAGAGATCTTGCGCAATTCCGGCACTGTCTGAGCAATTCGATAGCCCACCTCAGGATGCTTTCTGACTTCCAGCCACTCATCATCAGTCAATTGACCATTTTTTTGAAGTAGCTTGCTGTCGATGCTAATTTTTCCGATATCATGAAGGGTTGTCGCCAATTCCAAAGCTACCAGTTCCTCCTGATCCAGCCCCAAGACCTGCCCCAATTGCTTAGCCATACTGGCCATCCGCTCTGCGTGTTCTTCGGTTTCGTTACTTTTTTCAAAGAGGGTGGTTTTAATGGAATTCAGGACGGTAGAATGAAAACTTTTATAGTCCAGTAGTTTTTTTCGGTACATCGACTCCTCGGCTAACCTGAATACTTTTTCAAAAGGTTCCTGCTCCCGGGTTTTGGTGGCAAATCCCAACGAAATACTTGTAATAATCCGTTCATTATCCAGCTCGTATCCAGCTTTGCAGGCTTTTTTAATTTTTTCAACCAGAGCTCCAGTTTCCCGATAAGAAGTCTGGGGTAGCAACATAACAAACTCATCCCCGCCGGTTCTCACCAAGACATCTTTTTCTCTGGCGCAAGAAGCCAAAATCCTGGCGATGCTAATTAGCAGTTTGTCCCCTGCGCCATGGCCAAAGGCATCATTAATCAATTTGAGTCCATTAATATCTCCAATGATTAGAGATAACGGTAAATAATCGTGATGATCCAGCCGCTGCCGTTCTTTTTCGTAGTAGCCCCGGTTATGGAGGCCCGTAAGGGCATCGTGCTGGCTCAGAAAGAGCATCTCAGCTTCTGTTTTCTTACGTTCGGTGATATCCCGACTGACCCCGATTAATCCCAGAATCTGAGCATTGTGATCATAGTAGGGCGTTTTCAGGGTTTCCAAAATAACTTCTTGTCCATCCGGATAGGTCACGAATTCTTCATTCCGACGGGATTTTTTTTCCTTCATCATCAGTTGATCCATATCGCGAAATAAGGTTGCCATTTTTTCGTCAAAGAGATCAAAGTCAGTGAGCCCCACCAATTCGTCCTTGGTTTTACCGGCAAAACCTTCGAAGGCTTTGTTGCAACCGAGATATACACCCGCATTATCTTTATAAAAAACCAGGTCTGGCAGCGAATCCAGTAGTGAACGCAGCAGCGATTCTTTTTTCTGGTATTCATAATAGAGGTGTTTATAACTTTCCCGGCTTTCCCGCAGATTTTTCTCTGCTTCCCGATTTTTGAGTGCCTGAAGCATCACCAGGCATAGCAGCAAAGTTCCCAGAGGATAGATAATCAGCACTGGCAGAGTAATAACCTGCAGAACATCAAACCCTTGTTGATTGGGCAAGGTCAGCATACAAGCCAACATGGCGAGATGGACAATCACGCCAAACAAGTACAGCTCCGGCCAGACTTTTTTAGGCTTTTGGCGTATTTTCTTCAACCGATATCGATACCAGCACAGCCCAATTAGAGCGGAGGTCACCGTCACTAACACCCCGGTGAGGGCCCCACCACCGCCTAAATAAATCCGATAAAGCGAGATCATCAGGGTGGCCATGATGGTAGGCAAGTAACCGAGAAATAGTCCCGTTACACTAATCAGAATCGATCGGGTATCGAAGATGATCCCATTTGAAAAACTAACGGTATTCATCATTAGCAGAATCCCCACTCCACCCAGAAAAACACCGAGAGCAACCTCCAACCATTTTTTGCGATAGGTGTTTGCAAAACTCAATAAATCCCTTGGATAAGTCATTTCTTGTATAGTATATTTATACAGCTCCTCACCAAATCAGCTTATATTTATCCAAAATTGGTTTGGAATAGCTTATTTACGTCAGTTTTTATAATTAGTTTCGCAATTACCTATTTTTTGCGACGCTCGTCAAAGTGGATAAAAAAGAGATTGTAAACAATGCTGATGGAGAGCAGCAGGGCAGTATTAAATAATAGATCCTTAATCAGTTCGGCTGACATGGTTTCTCCTCTTTTCCGATTGAGCTGTTTTACTTATGCTTCGGAAACTTTCGTACTTTCCTCAATCTCCCGCTGTTTCTTTTTTGTCAATTTCTTTAGTACCGTCTGATAAGCCAATTGAATACAATCAACTAAAACTGCCTCTGGCACATTTTTATCAAGCATGATTGAATTCCAATGCTGTTTGTTCATATAATACCCAGGAATAATATCGGGGTAACGGGAGCGGAGGATTTCTCCATCACCGGGTGGCAATTTGACTGTCAATAATGAATCGCCAACCTTATTTTCTCCACGCATGGCAAACATCACATCGCCGACAAAATATCGAACCGCATCCCATTCGTGTTGATAATCCCGGGACGTGCCCGGTAAAGGTTCTATTGTATTTTCGATCAGTTCATCCCATTTTTCACAAGGTTTCATCATAATCTCCTTTCCTATTCGCAGGGTCTTCGTATTCATTAGCATTTTAGAGTTCAAATTCCTCCAGATCATCCGGCACCAGCAGGTTTCCCGCAAAAAATGGTTGCCCTTCGGCAATGTACAGGGCCTTTCGGTTGGCCAAATTGCGATCTTCGGTATGATAGAGTATCAAGTTGACCACTTCCAGCCGGGCCCCGATTTCACAGGCATCCTTAACGGTGGTATGAAACTTTTCATAAGGCTTAAACCGCTCTCGTTCAGCATAAAGGCAAAAGGCCTCATGCAACAGCCAGTCGGATTGGAAAGCATACCGATATTCATGATCTTTATAGGGTTCATCTCCTAGAAAAGTTAATTTTCTTCCCGACTCCAGCTTTATTGTAAAGCCAAATTGTTTGGCTTTTTGAGATTGAATATCAAAAAAAGTTACCTTATTACCTAAAATTTTTTTGGCCTTCCCATCTTTCACAATTCTAAAGAAAATCCGTTCACCAATAAGTTTAACAAACTTTTCAGGAAGTGTTAGTTTCACTATTATCATGGCTGTTTTATTTAACTGCGGATGGCAATAGATATTTAAATTACCTTCGTATTTTCCGCTGCGGATTTTAGCAGCAATCATCCGGATCAACCAGATTAGTCCGAGCAAATGATCTGTGTGCTCATGGCTGATAAAAATATCATGAATCTGTTCTAATCCAATTTCAGCCTTTTCCAACTGGGTCAGTATTCCGTTTCCCCCGCCGGCATCAACCAGAAAATAATTGTTTCCCTTTTGTATTGCAAAACAAGTATTATAACACCGCGTGACAGCTGCATTGCCAGTGCCCAGGATAATTAAACGTTCCTTCACTCTTATTCCTCCACTAATTGCATCATTTGCTGCTTTTTAATTGATTATACTCGAAAATCCTGGATTTATCCAGTGGTCCTATCGCAACCCCAGCGCCAAACGTTAAACTTTTCACGATTCTGCTATTTCTAAAAACTATTTGCAGCAATTTTCACTAACAGCAAATCGTTTAAACACAATTTGACTTATCTGTCTAATGATGTTAGACTAAACTTGTCTAGTGTTATTAGACAAGGAGGCTTTGATGAAAAAATATAAACTGGGGGAAATGGAGCAACGATTAACCGAACTCATTTGGGAAAATGCACCGGTCTCCACCCGGGACTTAATAGCGCTGTGCGCGGAAGCCTTTAACTGGAAGCGAACGACGACCTATACCATGCTTAAACGCCTCTGTGACCGGGAGCTGTTTGTCAATGACAGCGGCATCGTTAGGATTATTGTATCAAAAGATGATTTTTTAAGTAAGAAGGGCGAAGCCTTTCTCGCCGAAACCTTTGACGGCTCGCTACCGCGATTTATCGCGGCATTTACCCGTCGCCGGAAATTAAATGAGCAAGAAGTCCACGAGCTGCAGCAGCTAATTGACGAATACCGGGAGGAATAAACATGTTTGAAGCGATTTTTATCGAAGTTCTTAATCTGAGTTATATCGGGAGCATTGTAATTCTGGCTGTTCTCATGGCCCGATTACTACTAAAAAAAGCACCAAAGCGCTACACTTATATCCTCTGGTCAGTAGTGTTACTAAGACTGCTGCTTCCCTTTTCTTTTGCTAGTGCACTTAGTCTCCTGCCGGTTAATCCAAAGCCGATCCCTACTGACCTTTCAGTGGCAGAAACACCACAGATCATCACTGGCATTGCTGCGGTTGATGTCCCCATCAACAACGCACTGCCGACACCGGAAGTCGTCACCAGTGTTAATCCGTTGCAGATTTTTTTCATGATCGCTTCCGTTATTTGGGTCATTGGTATGTCAGCTCTTCTACTTTACGGTGTAATCTCTTATATCAAACTAAAGCATCGTTTGAAAAAAGTAACTATTGATAAAGACAATCTCTTCATTTCCGACAAAGTCCTAACGCCCTTTGTGCTGGGGTTTATCAAACCTAAAATCTATTTACCGGTTAATCTGGATGAAATAGAGAAAAAACATATCCTCTTGCATGAACAAACTCATATCCGAAGATTTGATCATGTGATCCGCTTTGTCAGCTATCTGATTTTATCTATCCACTGGTTTAATCCACTGGTTTGGGTTGCTTTTTATGTCAGTGGCAAAGATATGGAAATGGCCTGTGATGAAGCCGTGATCAATCAGTTGGGTTATGAAATAAAAAAAGATTATTCCCAATCCTTATTAAATCTGGCAACAGGTAAACGAAACCCGCGACTATCGCCCTTGGCTTTTGGTGAAGGCGATATAAAAGGAAGAATCCGAAACATCCTTACTTTAAAGCAACCAAAATTCTATGTCGTTGCCGCTGCGGTGATTATTCTCGTCGGCACGATGATCGGACTGATAACGAATCCTTCCGACACGAGTGCCTGGTTAACGGAAAAAGAGATTATCAATACCTTTAACGCCCATAATCTGGCAATGGAAAAAGACCGCAACAAAAACCCTGCGGATTATGCCATTGGCGGTATTGAACCGGGAATTTTCCGGTTGAAAGCATATGATGGCACCATCTATATTTATATTTTTGATAACATGGATAAACGATATGATAACTTTGTTCGTTGGGACTTTGGCTATAATAACATTGTCTTCGATGGGTCGGTTAATGCCTATCATTCAAAAAATGCCTCCGTTGTTTTAGAGGCACCGTTTGGAAATGGCGATCTTCTGGAAGCCAATGAGTCCAGCGAATTTCACAAGTTGGCAACCATCATTTTCGACACCGTTTTTCTATATTTAAACGACGGAAAAACCGTTGTCTATCATGGTGAAAGCCAACACTGGCGTGGTACCTATACCTCAAAATATTATAATAATCCGATTGAGGATGAGGATGGCCGACTGCATATGGATGCCTATGGTTGGGAGACATCTCAGTTAGTTTATCGTGGTGATGATCCGGAGCGGGTTGGAAGTATCTCATATAAATATGATCGCACTGGCGGTGGCGGTGGCGGAACTGGCTTGCGGGTGTATGACGACGGAATTGTTAATTTAGGGGGCGGTTCCGGTAATGGGCCGATGTCAACTCCTCCTCAGGAAGTTACCATCACCGTGATGTGGAATGATCAGGAAGAAAGTCTTGTCTTGCAACCTTGAACAAATTTGACCGACTAAGTTCTTAGTGTCTGGAATGGCATCAGAATTCGTGTCACTCGTCTCTGATGCCAATGGGTTCACTCTAAAATACCCGGCAAGATCAATCAGATCCGGCTCTTTCAAACCATATCTGATTGGCATTATTTGGGGAATCCCGGTTGTAATACCCTAAAGAATTCCAGTTAGCACCTTTGCTACTTTGGGTTAATCATTTTTTGCATCTTATTTTGATACATTTTTTTATCTGCCGCATTTATCACCGCATTGATACTTAATTTGTTATCAACACATAATTCAAGTATTCCGTAGCTAAACCCATGCTGGTATGGTTTTTCATTTTTCTTATCATAGTCTTCTAATTTGTAGTTAATCCGCTGGATTACTTTTTCAGCATCCGATTCAAAACAACCAGGAAAAATAATTAGAAATTCATCTCCACCTATTCGGCTAATTGTATCGATCTCACGCACTGATTCTTTTAAATTCTCAATAATAAGATTAATCAAAATATCCCCCTCTTCATGTCCATAGGTATCATTTATTTTCTTGAGACCATCAATATCAAGAAAACATATTGATAAAGGTGCATCTATCCTATGTTTAAACAACAGCTCCTGTTCTAAAATCATAAGACCGGTTCTCCGATTTGAAACACCTGTCATTGGATCAGTAAATGCATAGTATTCCAGCTTTTCCTGTTGTTTTTTTAATATTTGATCCATTTCTTTTCTTTCGGTTATGTCATTGAATAAAATAACGGTTCCTCTGTATTTTTCACTGACATCCAACATTTTTCTGAATTTTATCATAAATGTTTTTTGACCCTTTTTTGTTTCCATTGTTTTTTCGATTATAACTTCTTTTTCATTTAAATCCATAAATTTATCAAGTTCTCTATTTAACCAGTCGAACTCCTTTTCCGTATTAATATTTCCATAATATTTCATGCCGGAAACAGCAAAGTCAAAAAAAACTTCAGCTGCTTTATAATTAATGTTTTCAATATTGTTATTTTTATCAACGAGAATAATCGGATCATAAATACTTTCGAAAACTGTGAGATATTTATTTTTTTCATTTGTGATAACTCTGTTTGATTTCTGAAGTTCCTCCAACTTTTGTTTTTCAGATAATCCCGACCACTCTAACGCAAAACCCAATTCAAGTTGATCAAAATACCGTTTGATATATAATGAGCAATATCTTTTTTCTTCTACTGAAAAGTTACTTTCATAAATGAGATCTTCATATGCTTGTTGATAATATTTCATAAAACTAAGAAACATGCCTAGGGTAACACCTCGTGAGCGATGTTTTTGGGCTTCAATTATCCCAAATTCAGCAACTTCACTTGTAGTGAAATCATCATCTGGTCCCATTTCAGGGATAGCATCGTTCTTTTCAATGACTTTTACTAACGCCTTCGAAAGGCCTGCTATTGACATCCGCCAAGCCTCTTTTAAGGTTGATGTATATTTTGTATAATTTCTTTCTTTCCCATAATTTAGTGCTTTTTCCATAAGAACATGGATAGGCTATACTTAACTGGACAGATTTACTAAGGTCATATAAACTAAATCCATAAAATGAAGGAGAACCAATATGACCAGAAGAGATGGATAGGCTATACTTAACTGGACAGATTTACTAAGGTCATATAAACTAAATCCATAAAATGAAGGAGAACCAATATGACCAGAAGAGATGGATAGGCTATACTTAACTGGACAGATTTACTAAGGTCATATAAACTAAATCCATAAAATGAAGGAGAACCAATATGACCAGAAGAGAACGCCGAATTTTTACAGATGAATTTAAAAATCAGGTCGTCCAATTATATTTAAACGGAAAACCCAGACATGAAATTATTAAGGAGTATGAATTGTCAGCTTCAGCCTTTGATCGTTGGGTGAAACAGCATCAAAACTCCGGATCATTTAAAGAAAAAGACAACCGCAGTGATGAAGAAAACGAGTTAATCAAATTGCGCAAAGAAGTCCAACAATTAAAAATGGAAAACGACATCCTAAAGCAAGCAGCGCTGATCATAGGACGAAAGTAGAAGTCATCCAAGCGAATCAAGACAGATACTCGGTATCAGCAATGTGTAAAGTCCTAAAAATAACACGAAGCACCTATTATTATGAGTCTAAAACCCGAAAATCAGAAGATGAAAAAAAACTGAAACAGGATATTACCGACATTTTCAAGGCTAGCAGGCGTAATTATGGCACGCGTAAAATCAAAAAAGAACTGGAAAAGAAAAAACAGATTGTATCACGCCGACGGATTGGCCGAATAATGAAAGAACTGGGCCTGGTATCGACCTATACAATCGCTCAATTCAAAGTTCATAAAACACCGGTAAACAATGATAAAATCCAAAACGAAGTTAATCGCCAGTTTGATGACAGAGAGCAGCTGGAAGTAGTTGTCAGTGATCTTACCTATGTTCGTGTTGCCGGAAAATGGAATTATGTATGTATTCTTCTGGATTTATACAATCGCGAAATTATTGGTTACAGCGCAGGCGCGCAAAAAGATGCCATGCTTGTTTATCAGGCTTTTGCAACGGTCAAATACAGACTGGATAAGATATCAATCTTCCATACGGATCGTGGAAATGAATTTAAAAACAATATTATTGATGGGATCATCGATACGTTTAATATCAGACGTTCATTGAGTCAAAAAGGTTGTCCGTATGACAATGCCGTTGCTGAAGCTACCTTTAAAGTTTTTAAAACTGAATTTGTGTATCCGAATACGTTTGACTCCCTGGAACAGCTAAAACTGGAATTGTTTGATTATATTCATTGGTATAATCACATCCGAATTCATTCGTCTCTTGATTATATGACGCCGATTGAATTCAAAACAGCAGACCTTAAAAAAGTTGTCTGAAAAAGTGTTGACAATCCAAATTCATTCGTCTCTTGATTATATGACGCCGATTGAATTCAAAACAGCAGACCTTAAAAAAGTTGTCTGAAAAAGTGTTGACAATCCAAATTCATTCGTCTCTTGATTATATGACGCCGATTGAATTCAAAACAGCAGACCTTAAAAAAGTTGTCTGAAAAAGTGTTGACAATCCAACATCTTCATTTTCTAAAATAATTCTTTTGAACTTTTCCTTGTCCATTTTAATTAACCTCTCTCACCTTATCGATTCTCACAAACTATTTTTCTAGTAAAATTAGCCATAATATAAGCATTACGCATACAATTGGACTGACAAAAGCCCTTTCTGATTTCATCGAGAGGTCGGACTTCTTCATCCCCAAAAGTGTTCACTAAAGGCAACCGAAACAGCACCTTTAACCTGACAGAATCCCTTTGAGTAAATCATTGATCCTGATGATGCCCTAATTAAAAGGAAAATTTCCAGATCGTTTCACATTATATTCATACCCTAAAATTTAATGTTCACACGATTATTATTACAAACGGCCTGAAATTAATTAATGGCCTATAAAATCTGAAAAGGGTGTTAAAGTGATTAAAAGAGTCTAAACAAGAAGTTGAAAGGATATAAAACGGAGAACTAATTTAGAAAACTGTGCCATTGTTATAAAGTGTAATACCTATGAAAACACGAAATATAAAATCATAATATAACCCGATGCAACTACAATATAAGGAGGGTTAACGATGTTGGAATTAGACCGGATTTTATTGGTTGAAGATAATCTCAATGATGTGGAATTAACATTAGTGGCACTGGAAGGAAGCAATCTTGCAAGTAAGGTAGATGTGGTCAACGACGGTGCCGAAGCACTTGAGTATCTTTTCTATCTGGGTAATTTTGCCAACCGGGAAAGCGGTAATCCAGTGGTGATAATCCTGGATCTCAAGCTTCCGAAAGTGGACGGCCTTGAAGTACTAAAACAAATCAAGGAAGAACCGAAACTACATCTGATTCCGGTTGTGATATTAACCTCCTCAAATGAAGAAACGGATATCTTGAGGGGTTATAAACTGGGTGCGAACTCCTACGTGGTTAAACCCCTCGAATTCCCGCTCTTTGTCAAGGCAATAAAAGAATTGGGATCATTCTGGAAGCCAACAATGCCGCCATCAAAAACTATGGGTACAGCCGGGAAGAATTCCTGACAAAGAGTATCTTCGAATTGTGTGGTTCAAACAAAGAGAAAATAATTATTAATGAAATAAAAAAAGGAAATCAAGAAGGAATCATTTTTGAAACGATTCATTTTCGAAAAGATGGTTCTGCTATGGAAGTTGAAATAAATTCGCATGGTTCTTTATTGGAGGGTAAGCAAATTCTGCTCAGTATTGTCCGGGATATCACGGCCAGAAAATTTGCCGAAAATGCCTTGATAAAGAGCGAGAATGATTACCGGACGCTTGTCGATAATGCCCCTGATATCATTGCCAGACTGGATCGGTCTTACCAATTTGTTTATTTTCACAACCGCTCCCAAATTGATTTAAATGTACCAACACAGTTGATGATTGGTAAAACATTCATCGACCTGGGTATTTGTAATGCAGATTATAAAAAGCTTAAAAGTGTGATCCAATGGGTGTTTGAAAATAAACATGAGAAAAACACTGATTTCGAACTCAGTACCGCCACAGGCATTCAGTATTATAACACCATCATTGTACCGGAGTTAAATAAAAATGGCAGCGTTTCAACGGTATTAAGTATTTCACGTTCAATCACCGAAACCGTATTGGCACAGAAGGCAATGGCTGCTTCACTGGAGAAATACAGGAAACTGCTGGATGGGATTGTCACGGCATTGTCCGCAGTCGTGGAGGTTCGGGATCCTTACACCAGCGGACATCAAAACCGAGTGAGTAAACTGGCGACAACCATGGCAATCCAACTTAATTTAGATGAAGATGCTGTGGAAACCGTACGAATAACCGGTTTGCTCCACGATATCGGGAAGATGTATGTACCGACTGAACTACTTGTAAAACCGACCAAATTGTCTCCCCTGGAGTATGAGATTATTAAAATTCATTCTGAGGCGGGATACAATATTTTAAAATCGGTTGATTTTACCGGGCCAATTGCAGAAATCGTATACCAACATCATGAAAGGATGGACGGCTCGGGGTATCCCCGGAAACTTAAAGCCGGGGAAATATTAATAGAAGCAAGGATTATCAGCTCTAATCCACTCGGCTATCAAGAAAAACTAGTAACTGAAAAATCATTGTTACATTAGTTGAATAAAATATTGTAACGTTGCGGCGATCCGTGATGGCCAGGGGAGCGGACCCTCGCGCACAGACTGCTCAATTACCAATTCAATTTGCAACCGTTTATTTCAACTTATCTAATAAATTAAAATGCGAATGAAAAAAGTTCTCGTTTTAATTTGTACTAAATATTGACATAGAACCACATTAAAATCATGAATAAACAGATCATTTTTTTGTTCAAGGGCAGATGGATAGCCTCGGCTGATTAAGGCAATATTATTGCCAAAATTCGGAGCCATTCTTAAAAATCCTTTGGCTTGGAGATCTCTCGGTAACCACAGATTAACTTTATTTCACACCTCAATTCTAAATATAAAAAAAGCCACCCACAATATATAGGTGACAATAAAATCGATAAAATGGCGTGCCCTGGGCGTACCCTACCGTATGTACGACAATTATTAGAGAATTAAAGAGCTTTCATGAAGAATGATTTATTCTTTATCCATTATTTAATAATCCATTCTGTTTTTTGCAAGAACTTTTTGCAGAAAGTTGCAAGTTAAAAATACAGAATGTTGCATTATGGAAAATCCATAGTTTTGCAAGCTAAAATGCGAAGCGATTTCGTTAAAAATCAAAGCATTGCGAGCATGTTTTATTGTTTTTTCAATTGATTGTCTGAGATTGAACGATACAACTCATTGATGCTGGATTCCCGCATGCGGTTACTGGGACCTGGAAACATAAGCAGGTGGCAGTGGTGAAGCAGCCGATCCAGCATAGCAGCCGTCATCTGTTCATCATAAAGCACATTGACCCATCGGGAGAATTCCAGGTTGGTATTGAGAATAATGGTCCGGCGTTCATAACAGTCGGATATGATTTCGAACAGGAGCTGTGCTCCCGTTCGATCCAATGGAACATAACCATATTCATCCAGGATAATCACTTCCGCTTTGTTCAGCCTTTTCAGAAAAGCGGTCAGGGTGCCAGCCGTTTTGGCTTCGGACAGTTTATTCACCAGGGCCGCCGTCCGGAAGAATTTCACCGGGATTCCCTGCCGACAGGCAGCGACGCCGAGAGCGGTTGACAGCATGGTTTTACCGGTTCCGGTGCCGCCATACAGGATGAGATTCTTCTTTTCGTGGATAAATGCCAGGGATTTCAGGCTTTCCGGGGTCAAATCCGAAGGCAGGGTGATTTCATCAAACCGATACCCTTCAAAGGTATTGATCGCATAGAAACCGGCACTGTTCACCAGTTTCTCGGTACGAGTGGTATTTCGGTAACGAAGTTCTTCACTGGGTAGCTGATACAGATATTCCTGGTGATTACTGCCTTCGGTGGTTTGTGCCAAATCAGCCAGATTGCGACTGAGGCGAAGCTTGCGGCAGCATTCGGCGATTTCTTTATCCAACACGACCGTCAACCCCCGTTCCCTGAAGCAACACATCATAAGCCGTCAGATTGGGCTGCATCGGGGTCATCTTTGGAATACCCAGAGGGAGTGTCATGGCCGGTAGCTCGGGGATATCGGAATACAGCCGCCGGTAAAGATTGGAAAGACTGCCGGCATCCCTCGCCTGATAGGTAATCGCATGATTAACGGTATTCACGGCACTGTCAAAACCAGTGCGGTCGGTCAACTCAGAAAGAAGCTTGAGGACCTGTCCAACTTCGCTGCTTGAACAGGTGGTCAGATAGGTTTGTATGGATTCCGGCATCAGTTCATAGATGCCGGTGTATTTAAGGGCTCGGGGTCGTAGGGATAATTGTTTCAGATAGGGCAGCCAGTCCATCTGCTCTTGTCGGTTATCCCCGTAAAGACGCCGATGGCGAACAATCTCACGAAAATTCTCATCCTGAATAATCACCATCGACGACGTTAACACCAGATGAACCGGGCACTGGGCATACTTTGGAGCCACCGAGTAAGCATGCTGCCTTTTGTTCAGATAAACCTTGGCCCAATTGTCGGCTTTGAGGATTTGATGACCGGTGAGGTCAAAACGAATCACGGGCAGTTCATGACAGGCCTTGAGATCCGCCTGAAACCGCTCCTCGATGGTTTCATCATAGCGATAATGGCCCCTTCGGGAATCCTTCTCACACTCTGAAAGCAAATGTCGATTATAATCCGAAAGTGATAAAAAGTGGGGAACCGGTACCATGAAGTTGCGGCGTTGATACCCAACCTTATTTTCAACATTTCCTTTTTCATGGCCAGCACCGGGATTCATAAAAACTGCTTTGAAGCAGTAATGCTCCCGAAACCGTTCGAATTTATCAGTCAGGTTACGCCCCCCACCACGGATGATCTCCGTAACAATGACTTTCGTGTTATCAAACCAGAGTTCCCCCGGAACACAGCCAATGTGGCGGAATATGGCATCCAGTCCTTCCAGCAGGCATTCCATATTTTCACCGTAGAATAGTTGCAGGTAGCCTTTGTTGCTGTAAGGAAAAGAGACCTCCAGGTATTTTCCAGTCAATTTTCGGCCATTTTCATAAAAATCAGCCGTGCCAAAATCAACCTGTGCTTCCCCGGGTTGATGCACTAGCGGCAGATAGGCCTGTTTGTTTTGTTTGAAAATTTCCCGGTGCTTCACCGCATAATAAGCGGCTACTGTTCGATAGGAACAGTCAAAACCAGTCACCTCAGAAAGCAGGCGATGAAACACCCGTTTAGCAGTATGTCGCTGTTTTCGCGGAGCTGATTTATCCTCAATAAGCCAGGAATCGATGACTGCTTTATAGGGGTCAAGCTTGGGACAGAATTTTTTATTGACCGCCGGCTTGGGTACCGGTTTATTAAAATCGTTCTGATCAATGTACTTACGTACCGTACGCCAATCAAGTCGTAGCGCTTCTGCGATTTGTGAAACATTTTCCCCTTTCTCATAAAATCGAAATCTGATATCATGTATTTGATCCATTGTGAGCATTCTCCATTTCCTCCTTGTTCTTTGGTCAGATACAAGGATAATTGATTTGATTTTTGCCCGCAATGGATTTTGCAATATTATGCATTTTCCAACTTGCAATACTATGGATTTTTGCTTTGCAACTTTCTACATTTTTATTTTACAATAAACATTAAGTGTTGCCAAGGGTTGTGGCACTTTCAGAAAGACCATCAAATCCTACCAGAAGGTTGAACTGCTGATTCTCGATGAATGGCTGATCCGCACCTTGGAACCACAGGAAGCCTATGATCTGCTTGAGATTGTCGAAACCCGCTGTAAGGAAGGTTCCATTATCTTCTGCACACAATACGAGATGGAAGGCTGGTATGAACGCATCAATCCCGATCCGGATAATGACAGCCCGATATCTGAAGCCATCATGGATCGCATCATTCACAATGCCTATGACATCCGGATTGGTGGCAAAATTTCGATGCGGGAACGGCGCAGCTTCAAGACTTCTTCCAAAAGCGGTGCAAGCCATGGTTGATCAGAATAATCGCTTTTACAGCTGCGACTGCGATTGCCAATACGAATTCTGTCAGTTGATTGATGATCTGATAAAAGATATTCAACATCTGGAATCTGAAACGGTCAGAACCCGTTATGAGCTGAGCCGTCATCTTACATATCCTTATAATGAGTATCTCAGAAGCGACATTCTCTCCGATCTGGGCAGGCGATATAGTGATCATCCCACATACCAGATCTATATTCAGTTGTTATATAATAACCAGGATCCCATGGAAACCGATGAGTGGTGCGAACATATCTGTCGTCTTGCTCATGGCCACAATGATTCTGAGTATTAGCATTTAGTTATTAATGGTTCAGCTTCCGCGAGGGTGGATCTTACCCTCCGTGAAGTTGGGTCGAAATGTCCGTGCAAATGGAGTTTGCCGGTCGGAATATACACCAGCATCATCAGCTGCTCTACCCCTCCTAGTGATGTACCATACATGAAATATCTTGACATTGTTCTCAGTCCTTTCTTCTTACTTTTGAAATAAAAAAAGGCGAAGACTATCGATCATAAGTTGACCGAAGACTTCGCCTCTTTGGGTTTCTTTATTTAGTTTTAGTTTTAGATTTATATAAAACAAAAACACCAAGATTTTTATATCTCAGTGCTGTTGAAGTTTTTGCATGTTATTGTTAGTATAAAAGATATGACATTTTCTACTAATGGAATATAACCTAATACTTTGGTTAGAAATCAACTATTCTTTTCTGACAATCAAATAATTTGTGTTTTCACAATATTATATTAACATCAGGTAGACCTTTATTTTGATTTCGAATCTGTAAGACTTCAATCTAATCGCATTTGTTAAACCCCATAAATCAAGAGTAGCTACGTTTTTTTCAATTTTAGCCATTTGCACAATAATCATTTTATAGTTAAGCCTTTATCGATAGCTTCCTGAATAATCTTATGACAACAAACTCCCAAGGGATTGTATTCTTTACAATTAGGTTTTTTCATAGCTCCAGTTATCGAATTCACTTCTTTAACTGTCTTCACACCATGCTTAACCACAGCTTCTATTACTTGTTCTTCAGTGACTTTACTGCAATAACAAGAATACTTTGGATTTGCATCTTTCTTAAACCAAATAGGAACACTAACTTGGACTTTTAAGAATTTTATTCCATTATCAACGTTGTAGTAGGCAACATCACAGTCTTCATTCATACAAATCCTATAATTATCTCCCCAGACTGCCTTGCGGTTATCATCTGTCACCAAGTGTTCAACGGTTATCCTACTAACTGTTACTCCTTCATTATTACAGACAGGGCAACTCTCCTTTGTTTTATTTAAATTTTGTGTGGTGCATTCACAGCAACATTCATCAATAACTTTCAATTACATAACCTCCATATCTTTTAAACCATCTAATTCAAGGTCATATACCAACCAATTTTCATTTATAGTTTTAAATTTCTGCCCTTGTGCAGGCTTCCATTGTCTTAGGCCTTAATTTTCATTTGCCTTTAAAAAGTTTCATTTTGTAATTTATACCCCTTGATTGTCTCATCAATTATCGGTATCAAACAAGGGGGGTGAATAGGAAAAATAGTTTATAGATTCTTTACATTCAAAGCTCTAAAAGCATTTAATACTGCGATGATAGTTACACCTACATCTGCAAATATAGCTGCCCACATAGTAGTTATTCCAAAAGCACTCAAAATAAGAACAATTATTTTTATTCCAATTGCAAATACTATGTTTTGATGTGCAATTTTTAGTGTCTTTTTAGAAATCTTCATTGCAGTAGCAATTTTCGATGGCTCATCAGTCATAATTACAATATCAGCAGCTTCAATGGCCGCATCAGAACCTAAACCACCCATTGCTATTCCAATGTCTGCACGAGCTAATACAGGCGCATCATTGATTCCGTCACCAACAAAAGCAAGTTTACCTTTTGTAGATTTTTGCGAAAATAATTCTTCTAGTTTTTCAACTTTGTCTGCTGGCAACAGTTCTGCATAAACCTTATCAACACCAAGCTCTTTAGCAACCTTTGAACCAACACTTTTATTATCACCTGTCAACATAACTATTTGTTTAATATTAGCTGCCTTAAGTTCCTTGATTGCTTGTGCTGAATCTGGCTTTACCTCATCGGCAATTACAATGTAACCTATATATTTGTTATTAACAGCAACATGTACAGCAGTACCGATCAGCTCTCCCTTGAAATAAGGGATATCCATCATTTTCATAAGTTTGATATTTCCTGCCATAACCTTTTTGCCATCTACTGTTGCAATAACACCATGACCTGATATCTCTTCTACATCTGAAATACGTCCATTGTCTATTTCTTTGCCATATGCACGTTTCAGTGAAAGTGAAATCGGATGATTGGAATAGCTTTCCACATATGCAGTTAATTCTAGTAGCTCTTCTTTGGAAACTCCTTCTGGATGAATTTCCTGTACATTAAATACACCTTTCGTTAGTGTTCCAGTTTTATCAAAAACAACAATTTCAGTTTCTGCTAATGCCTCTAAATAGTTACTACCCTTGACTAAAATACCTTTTTTTGAGGCTCCACCTATTCCACCGAAGAAACTCAAAGGAATTGAAATAACTAAAGCACACGGACAGGATACCACAAGGAATGCTAGTGCTCTATATATCCAATCACTAAAAGTCGCCCCGTCTATAACAAGAGGCGGTATAATAGCTAGAAAAACTGCGATTATAACCACAACCGGTGTATAATATCTCGCAAACTTCGTAATAAATTGTTCTGAATTGGATTTTTTACTACTTGCATTTTCAACTAAATCAAGAATTTTACTTACAGTAGATTCTCCAAATTCCTTGGTAACCTCTGCTGTAATAACTCCATTAATGTTGATGCACCCACTTAGGATATCACTTCCAACTTCTACTTCACGAGGAATAGATTCGCCTGTTAGTGCCGATGTATCAATCATTGAACTTCCCTCAATTACCTTGCCATCAAGAGGAATTTTTTCTCCTGCTTTAATTACAATAATATCTCCAATTTGTACTTCATCTGGGTCAACTTTGACAAGTTCATCGCCTTTTTTAACATTTGCATAATCTGGTCGAATATCCATAAGGCTTGCAATTGACTTTCTCGACTTGCCAACTGCATAGCTTTGAAACAGTTCTCCAACTTGATAAAACAGCATAACTGCAACACCTTCAGGATACTCACCAATAAAAAATGCACCAATTGTTGCAATACTCATTAAAAAGTTTTCATCGAAAACTTGACCTTTAAAAATATTTTTTACAGCTCTTTTTACAACATCTCCACCTACAATAATGTAACTTATTATAAAGAGAGCAATCTGTAACCATTCATTATTAAAATTAATAATTGCTGCTGCAACTAACACGGCTGCACCAATTATTATTCGCCACAATCGTTTCTTCATTTTTGCATACCCCCTTATACCCTTTTCATAATAGTATCAGGTTCAATTTTTTTAACTATTTTTTCAGCCTCTGCTATTATTGTAGGCATTTTTTCATCCTCACCATCAATAACAAGTTTTGTGGTCATAAAGTTAACAGTAGCTTCTTTCACTCCATCAAGCTCATTAATAGCCTTTTCCATTTTTGCCGCGCAATTTGCACAATCTAAACCTTCAAGTATAAATTTCTTTTTCATTATTAAATCCTCCTAAATATTATTTGTAATTTTATTTTGAATACTACAAGTCTTTTTCAAATTTTCTTGAAGCATTGCTCATTTGATATGAAGACTTAAATATCTGCCCAAATATCTTCAAAAAATATTCTATTCTACCGCATTACTACTTCTCGTTGATATGAATTAGACCTTGGTCAAATATTTCTCTTACATGATCATCAACTAATGAATAATATACTACTTTGCCTTCTTTTCTGTTTTTCACTAAATTAGCTTGTTTTAAGACTCTCAGCTGATGGGAAATTGCTGATTGTGTCATGTTAAGTAATACAGCGATATCACAAACACACATTTCAGCTTCATGTAAAGCCCATAGTATCCTGATTCGTGTTGAATCTCCAAATACTTTAAATAATTCTGCTAGATCGTAAAGGCTTTCTTCTTGAGGCATTTTATCTCTAACTTGATTTATAATATCCTCATGAATTACATTGCAGTCACATCTTTCAATTAAATTAAATTTTTCGGTCATATTATCACCTCTTTTTTAAACATTTCGTATGAATACTTGAACAAGCATTCATATGTTGTGTATTTATTATATTATTATTTTTCTCATATGTCAATAGTTATATGAGCATTTATTCAAGTGTTTTTTAATAACTGAATTGAAACATCTAAAAACACCTGCTTACGATAATAGTACTATAAAAGGGTGCTTTCAATACAAACGTTTTGAGTATTCCGACGATTTAGAGCCACACAGTCTCCTGCGCAGAGCCACCTAATCCGACGCAGGGAGCCACCTGTTAAAAATTTCAAATCCGCTATAGAGAGCCACTAACGTAAGTATTAAAATGAAGCTACGGGATAACCGTGATACTTACGAAAGGAGGACATGTTAATGTCCAAAGAAAAACAAATTTTACAGCTCCGCCTTGACGGATTCAGCCAGCGGAGAATTGCGGATACGTTAAAAGTATCCCGAAACACAGTAGCCAGGGTGGTAAAGGCCTGCGATGCCCACCCGATTAATGAGCAGGAGCTTCAGGCCATTGACGAATCAAAACTGCATCAGCATCTCTTTCCGGAAGAAAC